>CAZZKL010000179.1:0-5481 GCA_964655135.1 uncultured Roseovarius sp.
ACCCGCGACCTCCGGCGTGACAGGCCGGCACTCTAACCAACTGAGCTACAACCGCCCGCTGCCCGCCTGATCTCTCAGACGTAAGACCGGGTTCTATGCCGCAGCATCCGCCCCGTCAAGCGCTGCATTTGTGATTTTTCAAGGCAATCTTTGCGGCTTTAAAACATTCCCCGCAAAAAGCCGCATTCACTGCATCGGGCCGCAGGTATCCCGGATGGTTTTCATGCCCCCCGCCGCCGCAAACAGCGCCAGCAAATCCGCCTTTTCGCGGCCCTCAGCACAGGCCTCGGCCCAATCCAGCAGCCGCACAGCCCCGCGCGCCGACAAATGCGTCGCCTCATCCTGCACCAGCCTGTGACGAATGGCCCCAAGGCGCACCTCTCTCACTCCATTATACATCATGTGTTCCCCCCCATTGGTAATCCCCGGCCTTAATTTCCCGGCCTTAATTTCCCGGCCTTTTATGAAAACAGTAATTGACCTGCGGGCGGTGACGTCAATATAAATGACTGCATATCCGATATTCAGGACCAATCCCCATGTCAGACTTCCATGACCGCCTTAAAAAACTGATTCAGGCCTCGGACTATGATTACAAAAACCTCTCGCTGCTGATTGGTCAGGGGGAGCGCTACATCTCCAACCTTCTTACCAGCCAAAGTGATCCGGGCTTTTCCAGTGTGATCCGCATTTGCTCGGCTCTGGGGCTTACCCCCAATCAGATCGCCGGGCTGACCGATCAGATCACGCTGTCGGGCGAGGAAACCGACAGCCGCATCGTCTCAATCTATGCCGAGCGTGTCCTGACCGCCGTCACCCGCGAGGCCCGGCGCAAGCTGGCCAAACGCGGCACCGGCCCGCTGTTGGATGATGTGCTGACATGGTGGCATCAGCAGGGCGGGCTGTTGTCCAATTTTGACGGGCTGTCCGAGCATGTTGATCTTTATCACGCCCCCGACGATAACGCAGCACTGCCCGAGCCTTTTATGATCGGTGCCAAAAGTCTGGCCACCGTGTCCTTTGGGATTGAGACCGCCGAACACCTGCGCCACCTTTTCACAACCTTCGACAAATCCCTGATTGACAGCGTGAAACTGGCGCTTGTGGAAACCACCAAGGGCGAGCCGCAGCTTTCGGTGCAGGAAATTGACGTGCTGTTGCCCGGTCACAGTTTCCCCATGCGGTTCAGCTATAAACGTCTGCTGTTGCCGGTGCATGACATGGCGGGCAACCATTACATCCTGAACTATTCACAGGCTCTCGAGTGATCCCGCATAGTGCCGCATCATATGCGCCATATGATCCGCCGGCAGCGCCACCAGCCATTCCGCATCACCGCGCCCCTCGGGTGCCGGCTTGACCCATCGCGCCACACCCGGCAGTTGCATCGAAAACCCATAATTGGCGGCAAACCCGCGTTTGACATCGCGGTCGCGCATCATCGCATAAACCCAGTCGACCTTCCATTTGGTGGCGATGCAGCTTTGCAACAAAATCATGAAATACCGCAGCCGCCGCAATGATCCGCGCTTTTCCGGGCGCACGAACAATTCCCCGATATAGGCCATATGCCCGTAAAACCTTGGCGGCAGCGCGCCGGTGAAATCCAGCAACGTCCGGCCGCTTTCGTGCGGATAATGCCGTCGCATGGTGCGGATCATATAATCGCCCATGGATTCGCGCCCGACATCATCAAACCGCGTCGCCACCGCCGTGACATACTCACCCTGCTCTTTCATAAACAGCCAAAAACCGCTTTCCTCAGTGAAATCATTGAACTGCCCCGACAGTTTCGCCGTCAGGCTGGTCTTGCCCATTTGCCGCACAAGGTCTTCGGCCTGAACAAAATCGCTAATGATCTCAACCTCACAGCCATCCTTCGCCAGGGCGTTGAGGCACGCGCCCCCCACCTTGATCAAATCCAGTGAATTCCTCATCGTCCCCCGCATTGCTTCCCCGCAACGTCTCTTGCCGCAAAATTAATTAAAATTTTACAGACCCTTCCAGACCTAGCCGAGAAGCACCGCTCAGGGAAAGCCCGCGCAGCCTAGAAACCGTGATTTTATGCGAAAAAGCCCCTCAGAACCGCAAAACAAGGACAGGTTGAGTCATTTTTGCCCCACCCAATCCTATGCACCTAAGGATTGCCCCCAAAAGCTGGCGTGCGGCCCGGGTGTTAGTAGTCACTTGATTTGATGCGAACCTACCCGAGTTTACCTGCGCCTACCTGAATCTGCATGGGCGCGTTTTAGGGGTTGGCTTGCGTTTTGGCTTTGATTTGGCGCTGCCACCATCCGCCAGCTCAGTTATCCCAGAACCAGTTATCCCAGAACATGTGCGCCGCAAAAGTGATTTAGATTGAGGCAATCATTCGCTCTACAATCGCAAATCTCATGGAAGGGCTAAACCGGATAGGTCATAGGCTTTTCAAAGAATGCTGCTATCGGCTCATCCCGGCCAATCTGCGCGTATTAGCTTGCCAACCAACGTTCTCCACTATTGAGTTTATTAAAATCACTGGAGACCGCCCATGCCCTTACACTTCGACACCGCCGAATACGCCGCCCGTCAGGCCCAAGCCAGCCAAGCCGTGGCCGCTGCCGGGCTTGACGCCCTGATCATGTTCGCCCCCGAAAGCCATTATTGGATTTGCGGCTATGACACCTTTGGCTTTGCCATGTTTCAGGCGCTGGTGCTGACCGCCAATGGGGATCTGCACCTGCTTACCCGGATGCCCGACCTGCGACAGGCGCGGCTGACCTCGACATTGCCCGAGGATCACATCCATATCTGGCCCGAGTCGGAAGGATCAAACCCGGCGCAGAACCTCTTGGAATTACTCAGGAAACTAAAAGTCCCCACTGGCAATCTCGGCTTTGAATCCCGAACCGCAGGTCTCACCGATTTCAACGGTCAGATGCTGCGCGCCGCCCTGCCCGACCTCAAAGATCATTCCGATCTGATCCGCACCCTGCGCCGTGTCAAATCCCCCGCCGAGATCGCCATGCACCGCCGCGCCGCCGCCCTTTCCGATGATGCCATGGACGCGGGCCTTGCCGTCACCCACGCGGGCGCGTTTGAGGGCGACATCCTCGCCGCCATGCAAGGCGCGGTATTCAAAGGCGGCGGCGATTACGCGGGCAATGAATTTATCCTCGGCTCCGGCCCCGGGGCTTTGCTATGCCGCTATTATTCCGGGCGTCGGCATTTGGACGCGCAAGATCAGATGACATGGGAATGGTCTGGTGCCTACGCCCGTTATCATGCCGCGATGATGCGCACGGTCATCATCGGCCAAGCCAACAAAAGCCAGCGCCAAATGCACGCCGCAGCGGTCGAAGCCCTTGAGGCCTGCGAGGCCGCCATCCGCCCCGGCGCGCCCATGGGCGATGTCTATACCGCCCACGCAAAAGTATTTGACGCGCGCGGGCTGTCTCATGCCAAACTACAGGCCTGCGGCTATGGCATGGGGGCTGTCTATAACCCAATCTGGGTGGATTTTCCAATGTTCTATCAGGGCAACCCATTGATCATGCAGAAAAATCAGGTGTTCTTCCTGCATATGATCCTGATGGACAGTGACGCAGGGCTGGCCATGTGCGTCGGCCATTCGGTTCTGGTCACCGCCAATGGCACTGAACGCCTGTCGCGGCATCCGCTTGATATGCTGATCTGCTAGCAAACCGGGGGCGGCTCATCCGGCCCTTATGTGCCGGCCTCGCGAGGCGCGCACGCCAGAGCGCGATGAGCCGCAGCAAAGGCTCCCTTGCCCCAGCCCTCCCCATGGCCCATATAACAGCTATGATCCGCGTCCTCCCCATCTTGCTGGCCATCCTCTATGCCGTCGCCATGTACCGCCTCTCGGCCTGGCGCACCGCGCGCCAGCTTGACGCGCAATCAACCGAGCTGGCCGATCCCATGCTCAAAGTCATCACTGACCGCATGGCTGGCGCCCTCGACATCAACCGCATCCGCGTGCACATCTATGAGATCGAGCCGGTCAACGGCCTTGCCGCGCCGGACGGTCGCATCTTCATCACCCGTGGCTTTTACCGCAAATTTCAAGAAGGCGAGGTGACCGCCGATGAACTGGCCAGCGTCATCGCCCATGAGCTTGGCCATGTGGCTTTGGGCCATTCACGCCGCCGGATGATTGATTTTTCCGGGCAAAATGCTCTGCGCACTGCGCTGGCAATGATCCTTGGCCGGTTTTTACCCGGTATTGGCATATGGATTGCCAACAGTCTCACAACCCTGCTGGCCGCACGTCTGTCGCGCTCGGATGAATATGAGGCCGACGCCTATGCCGCCGCCCTGCTGACCAAGGCAGGCATCGGCTTGGGGCCACAAAAGTCACTGTTCACCAAGCTTGAGAACCTAACCCAATCCAGCCACGGCACCGCCCCCGCCTGGCTTTTAAGCCATCCCAAAACGGCCGAGCGTATCGCCGCCCTTGAAAAGCTGGAAAGCCGCTGGCACAAACCCTGAAGACGCTATCCCAACGCCTTTCCCACCCGGGGTAACCGCGCTTTTTTCATCAGCGCCCGCATCTCCCATGCCCGGCCAGACAAGCGGCGCGCCTCAACCAGAACATCTTGCGCCACCTGCGCCACCAGCTCCGGCTGCGCCTGCCAGACCCCGTGCAGATAGCCATCCGGGTCAATCCGCGCCAGCCCCTCTTCTGCCAGTATATTGCGCGGGAAATCCTTGGCGTTCAGCGTCACAATCATATCCGCTGATCCCGCAATCGCCGCCGCTAAAACATGGCTGTCCGCCGGGTCCGGCAGCCACAGCCGCGCCTCCAGCGACGGTGCAAACCGCACCTCCGCGCCCGGCCAGTCTGCGGCCAGCAGCACCGCCTCCGCCTCGGCCTGAAGCACACCCTCAGGGCCAAGTTTCTGTGCCGCCCGCTGCCATTCCCCGATAATACGCCGCGACCACAGCGGCGTAAACACCCCCCTTCGGGCCACCCCTAGCAGCATTTGACGCATGACCGTGGGATAGATCACGCAAGTATCCAAAAGCAGCTTCATCACAAAGCCTCAAAGTCGCAGAACACATGAAAAAAGGGCGGCACCATGCCGCCCCTTTACGCTTAAAATATTATGCCTTCAATTCAGATTATAAAAATATCCACGCCCAGCCCGGCGGTATCAGTAAGGTTCTGGATCGTCAGAATATCCCCCGCGCCGAAATTAAACTCAACATTGCCATTCACCACCACCGCAAACGTCGTCACAACCTGCTGCCCGGTCAGGCCCGCAATCCCAAGCGCCGCGCCGTCCAGTTCAATGATGTCACCCTGAACAAAACTGAAATCCTCGATCAGATCCTGCCCGGCATCAAACACAAATGTATCGGCATTTTGCCCGCCGCGCAGATTGTCATTGCCCAACCCGCCCTCAAGACGATCCGAATGCGCCCCGCCATCCAGCGTGTCATTGCCGGCCCGCCCGATCAAGGTATCGGCGCCTTCACGGC
>CAZZKL010000180.1:0-5458 GCA_964655135.1 uncultured Roseovarius sp.
CCGACACGAGGATTTTCAGTCCACTGCTCTACCCCTGAGCTACCCGGGCACGGGTGAACGCATGCGCGTTCGGGTCGTGGCGTTCTAGGCGAGGCGCGGCAGGGTGTCCAGTGCTATTGGCAAAATATTCAATGCGGTTTTGGCTGTGGCTCTTCCGCCGCTTCCACATCCTCGGAATTTTCCATCGGAACGGCATATTTCCCGGTCAGCCACTTGCCCAGATCAATGTCAGCACAGCGCTTTGAACAAAACGGGCGGAATTTTTGATCGGTGGCTTTATGGCAAATTGGACAGCTCATGTCAGCACCTCATGCAGCGGAATACGGTCGCGTTTGCGTTGCAATTCATAATGGCCCAGCGGGGTCCAGCCGACAAGGTTTGTATCCACCGGATCGGCCCTGAACGCGGCGCGAAGAGCGGCTTCAAACTGCCGCCGGTCCTTTTTGCCCATGGGCGCCAGATCAAGCACGATCTGACCGGCCAAAGCGCGCAGGCGGAGCTGAGTGGGAAGCCGCCGCGCCGTGGCAAGATTGGCCTTGAGACCGGCGGCGGGCGAGGTATCCGCGCCGGTGTTCACATCCACCGCAATCAGGGCGCGGGTCGGCTCGATATAGATAAATCCGCCACCGGGAAGATCGGCGCGGGGGCTGCGCAGCTCCTCGATCTGATCAAGCACGCCGAGGTCTTCAAAACAGCCCTCGGAGTTCACAATCTCAGCCGGATCAACCCATTCGCGCCAGGCAAGCGTATGGGGGTCATCGCCCTCGGTCAGCTTCTCAGGTTCCGCGCCCTTGGCATCGGCCATCACAGCGGTGGCCAGATCAAGCATATCGTTAATATCTTGCGCAATTTCGCCGTCTTCCCCGGTCAGGCAGGACGAGCGCAGGATCAGGCCCATCGCGCTATCGGCCATCTCGGCATGGGCAATGGCCATCAGCGCCTCGCGGCGGGCCTCGTCTTTGATCGCGCGCGAAATGTTAAGGCCCGGCGCGGTGGGGGTCAGGATGGCATAACGGCTTTTGAACAGGATTTTGGACGTCACCGGCAGGGCTTTTCCCGGTTCGGCGTAGCCGGTGATCTGCACCAACAGGCTGTCGCCGGGGGCAAGGCCTTTGGTCTGGCGCAGAAAACCCGCGCCGTCGGGGGTGCGGACAAACATGCCGCCCTGACCTTTGACCGGGCGGTCGGCAATGGCGCGGTAGATGGCCCCGGGGCGCGGTGCATC
This sequence comes from uncultured Roseovarius sp., assembly GCA_964655135.1. Classification (GTDB taxonomy): domain Bacteria; phylum Pseudomonadota; class Alphaproteobacteria; order Rhodobacterales; family Rhodobacteraceae; genus Roseovarius. Next base: position 1,226 of record CAZZKL010000180.1, read on the forward strand.
ATTGCTGATCAACAGATCATTCAAGCGGCCATCCACCATCAGGGCAGCGGCAGGCAGGCCGTTCAGATGATCAAGCGCGATACTGCGGCCCTTCATGATTTCACCTCGTAAATTGGGTAACCTGCGGCTTGTAACAGCCCGGCAGTTTCTGTCAGCGGCAGGCCGACAACCGCACTGAACGAGCCTTGGATCCAGGGGATCAGCGCGCCAGCGGGGCCTTGAATGCCATAGCCGCCTGCTTTGCCTTGCCAGTCATTGGTGGCAATATAGGCCGAGACATCGGCCTCGGACAGGCGTTTCATTTTCACGGTGGTGACCACATCACGGGTCAGGATTTTTGCCCCCCGGCGCACGGCAATGGCGGTAATGACCCGGTGGCGGCGCCCTGACAGCATCCGCAGAAATTTCGCGGCTTCTTCAGGGTTTTCGGGCTTGCCCAGAATGCGGCGGCCAAGGGCCACGGTGGTATCGGCGCAGAGCACAATATCATCCGCATCTGCCTGCACCGCCTGCACTTTTTCGAGCGCCATGCGGACGCAGTAGGCGCGCGGCAATTCAGCCTTTAAAACGGTTTCATCAATATCGGGCGGGCGAATGTCATCGGCGGTAATGCCGATTTGCGCCAGCAAATCACGCCGTCGCGGGCTGGCTGAACCGAGGATCAGCTTCATAAGGCAAGGTGGGTTTCCCGGGCTCATGCCGTCCTCCCCTGAAACGCTCCCCCGGAGCGTTTCCGAGACGGCTCGAACCCCACCCTACATTGGCCAACATGGGGCACCGGCACCCTATTTGAAGCGATAATTGATCCGGCCCTTGCTGAGGTCATATGGGGTCATCTCAACCTGAACTTTGTCACCGGCAAGAACCCGGATACGGTTCTTGCGCATTTTACCTGCCGTGTGCGCGATTATTTCATGGCCGTTTTCAAGCTCGACCCGAAATGTCGCGTTGGGCAGGAGTTCCTTGACGACACCGGGGAATTCGAGCAGTTCTTCCTTGGCCATGGTCTCTCCTACGTTAAAAATCCACCAAAATGGCGGATTGCGCCCTAAATGATCCTATTGGCCGTGGTTTTCAAGGGGATTATTACCGCAGCCGTTGCGGTGTGACGGTCGCGTCGCGCCCCGATTGCTCAACCCAATGGGCGCGGTTGAGCACCATGCCATCCTGGCGGGCGTTGGCAATGGCTTGTGTATTGATCTTGGCATAGGTCCAGCCCGGCTGATTCAGCGTGCCTTCTGCGAGGATGCCTGTGGCCGGAAAGCCGCTGTCGGGCGGGCCAAAAATGCCGCCCATTCCGGTGTTTGTTTCCACCGCCGCATTCCACGGCGCATCCCCCAATGTGGACGACATGACCGTGACGCATTGGGTTTCAAGCGCACGCGCCATCGCCCCAATACGCACTCGTGAATAGCCCCAAAGCGTGCCGGTGCAAGACGGGGTCAGGATCAGGTCAGCCTCAGCCAAGGCCCTGCCAAACAAGGGAAATTCCACGTCATAGCAGATCAGGATTCCGATCTTGCCAAGGCTGGTTTCAAACAAGTGCAGCGGGCCACCGGGGGCAATGCCCCAGATGTCACGCTCAAACCTTGTCATGATTTGTTTGTCTTGGATGCCGCGCCCGCCGGTGGGGGAAAACAGCCGCGCACGGTTGACCGGGCGCGTGCCCAATGCCGGGTCAAACGCCGGGGCCGAAGCGGCAAGGATTGTGACGCTATATTTGGCCGCCAGATCCGCGTGCAGATCATCGGCATCGGACAGATATTTGAACACCGCATGCAGGGATTGCTCAAGATCGCCCGCCACATCCGCGCCGGAAAGCATCGCCAGTTCCATCGCGCCATATTCAGGGAAAACCAGCAATTCAGCACCGTTTTCCGCCGCCTTAGCCACCCAATCGGTGAGTTTGCGGGCGTAATCCGCCCAGTTGGTCAGCGGTTCAATCGGATAGGCGGCGGTGGCAATTTTCATCGGGCTAGGTCCTGATCATTAAGGCGCGTGGGTTTCCCGGGCTGACGCCGTTCTCGCCTGAAACGCTCCCCCGGAGCGTTTCCGAGACGGCTCAAACCCCACCCTACGAGTCCAAATATTTAATCACAATTTCTTTGGCCCGCGAAACCCCAAGGATGGGCGGGAACAGGGTCAAAACCTTGCCCTTTGCATCGAGCAGGTAAATATGGCTACCATGAGAATAAACCGCGCCATATTCAGGGTCCTCAAACATCTTTTCGCGGCGCACCTGAAACAGCTTGTAGACTTGATCAAGCTGATCCTTGGTGCCGGTGAGCCCTACAAATTCCGGGTGCAGAAGGGCCAGCACCGGCCCCATATTTTCCACCGTGTCGCGGTTGGGATCAACGGTAATCATCACCGGCTGCACCTCAAACCCTTCGGCCTCTAGCGCATCGGTAACATCCGCCATCAACGGCATCGCAACCGTGCAAATCGCCGGACAGTTGGCATAGCCGAAAAACACCAGTTGCGCCCGGCCTTCAGGACTTGCCTGTGTGCGCGTCGCTCCGGTTTGATCCGTCAGGGTGAAATCCCCGCCCAGATCAAACGGCAGATCGGTCACCGGGCCAAGCCCCGCAAACGCCTGATGCGCCTCTGCCTCACCAGTGCTTTGATGAATAACCCCGTCATGCGCCAGCGCCGGAACCGCCAAAATAAGGCCAAAGAGGGCCGTGAGATACCTCATTCAAACCACTCTTTGATAAAGGCCTCATCGGTTTCAAGCCCAAGCCCCAAATGGCCCTCGGCGGCGATAGAGGCATTGACGCGCGGATCACGGCGAAACCACGGGCCTTTGCCCTTGGCCTCGGGGTTGGCTTTGGCCCATTCCTTGGTCCAGCGGTTGGCCTTGGTCCATTTTTCATCGTCCAAGGCGCGAATTTTCTGCACCAGATAGATATTGACCGCGCCAACATCACTGTCCTCGATCAACAGCCCGTCAACTTCAACGTCTTTGCCGCAAAACGGCAGCAACTCAACCACCGCGCCGGTAAAGGCGGCCTGAGAATTTTTGTTGGGGAAAATCAGCGCGTTATCATCTGCCCGCACAAGGCCAAGCTGACGCCGTCCGTCGCCGCAATTTGTGGCGCAATCGCCGGTAAGCTCGCACATAATATCCACCACCCGCGCCTCAAACCGGGCCGGGGATTCGCCATAAAGGCTCCAACTGCGGGCGGTTGAATTGGCGGCGTAATCCTGCGCCATGAGCGGGCTGGCGAATAGCGCCAGAAAGGGGAAAAGATACTTCATTTCTTTGGCTTCCTGAGGGCAAAACCGGGGACAATCCCATAATCTTCGTGGTTGAGATTGGTAATGCCCTGATCGCTGATCACTTCACTCACCACGATATAATTCAGCCCGTCGCGCTGGTAATAATAGCCGTCAGCGGTGATCTCATGACTGGCCAGTGACAGAAGCGTATCACCCGAGGCGGACGCATCATCGTCTTCAATCTTCAGCACCATGTAAACCGTGCCGTCCTCACCCAGAAGGCCCACCGGGATGCCCCCGGCCGAGCACCACATGGCACAGGTATGATGCGCCGAGCCAACAACTGCGTCCGGCCCGCCCATGACGCCGGAAAAATAACACCAGGTATCAATAATCTCGCCGGTGATCTGAATGCGGGTGCCCTGCTCAACGGCCAGAGCCGGCGCCGTCAGAGCCGTCAGAGCGGCAAATGTCGTGACGAGGTGTTTCATTCAATAAAATCCCTTGCGGTTAAAATCACGCCGCAAGGTTTCACACTTCTTCAGATTTGCCAACGGGCGGGTTGGTCAACAATAGGTGACACAATATGTCAGGCGTCGGTTTCCCCGCCATCGGTAAACTGCAACCGGGCAAGGCGCGCATAAAGCCCGTCTTCGGCCACAAGGCTGTCATGGCTGCCCTCCGCCACAATCCGGCCGCCATCCATCACAATGATGCGGTCGGCTTTTTTCACCGTCGCTAACCTGTGCGCCACAATGATAGTTGTGCAGGTCTTGGCCATCGCCTCGACCGCCCGTTGCACCGCGCGTTCGCTTTCGGCATCGAGCGCCGAGGTGGCCTCGTCCAACAGCAGCACCGGCGCGTCGCGCAAAATGGCGCGGGCAATGGCGATGCGTTGCTTTTGCCCACCCGACAGCATCACGCCGCGCTCGCCTACGTTACTGTCATAACCTTCGGGCAGGGCGGTGATAAAATCATGGGCGGCGGCGGCTTTGGCGGCGTCCTCTACCT
>CAZZKL010000181.1:0-5409 GCA_964655135.1 uncultured Roseovarius sp.
ATCTGCCACCGCCCGGCCAATTTCTGCAACCATTTCAGCCGTATAGCCATAGCACCGGTTCTTTAGAAACCCATGGGTCCCCGCCCCCGCCACATCCACCAGCGGCGCGCAATTTACGTCAATCCCAAGGGCGTGCAATTCAGCGGCAATCAGACGATAGCGCAAGCGCATCACCTGCGCGGCATTGCCCCCGGCCTGCGTTACCTGCTGCAGCGGTGGCAGCCACTTTCGCCATAAAGGCGGGCCAAGCCGCTGCACCCGGCCACCTTCCTGATCAATCAGTATCGGCGCCTCACGCCCCACCGCCTCGCGCATCTCACTGCACAATGCGCGGATCTGATCGGGGCTGTCGATGTTGCGGCCAAACAGGATAAACCCAAACGGATCAGCCCGCCGGAAAAACGTCTTTTCCGCCGCACTCAGCCGAGGCCCTTCGGCATCCAGTATCGTCGCGCCAAATCGCGTCACCGGCTAACCACGGAAATGCATTCAGCCCCTTCCGCGATCAAAGCCGAGCAAAACCGCCGCGCGTCATTAATACCCTCAAACCCCATGGCCCGCAGACGATAAAACACCCGCCCGCCGCTTGTCGCCTTTTGTATTACCCGGGTTTTACCGGTCAGATAGCTGTCATACCGCCCCAAAAGCCGATCCCATTCACCGCGCGCAATCCCGGCGCTGTCAAACGCGCCCAGTTGCGCCATGAAAGTGCCCGCCGGAATGTCCGCCGCCTCAATTTCTGTGTCTTGCGTAACCGCCGAGGCCTGCCCCAATGACGCCGGGCGCAAATGCGGCCGCAAAGAGCTGCCCAAACCGCCCTCAACCCCTGTCACCTGATCAATCGGGGCCACCCCGGCTGCAATCCGCTCGGCCAGCGCCTCAGCCGTATTAACCTGCTCGGCTTCCACCGCCGCCGCATTTTCAACCGAAATGCTTGAAACCGGCTCGATAACCGCCTCGGGCACGGCCACAACAGGGGCCGCATCAACCGGATCATCCTCAAGGCTCAGCTCAATCGGGGCAGGTGCCAGGATCAACCGATCCGCCGGATCCGCCGCTGATCCCACCGCTGTCACCGCATTCACCGCCAACCCCTGATCTGCCATCCGGGATCCGCCCGGATCATCGGGCAATTCGCGCGTCGGCCCGGTGGCGGCGCGCACAACCGGAATGCCGCTGACATCGCGGACCATCAGTTTATAGCCCCAAACGCCAACCCCGATCATCAGCGCCAAAGAAAGCCCCGCGCCAATAAAATTGGTGAACTTTTTAAATGAATCCGCCCGCCCCGGCACAGCCCTGTGCCGTGACGCGCCCTCAATATCAAGCAACTGTGCCATCTGTGCTATGTCTCGCCTCTTGCTCCACCGGCGATACTTGGCCGCCAGGGTTTATATGGTCCGCCTCATCCCCGGCTGATGTATTTGTGCGATTATCACCGCATCTCTTCCGCCGGAGTTACCCCAAGAATACCAAGACCTGAGGAAAGTACAACGCTTACGGCACTTGCCAGGGCAATTTTTGCCTGTGACGTGGCCGCGCGGCCCTCCTGCAAGAACCGCAAAGCCCCCTCATCATGGCCCCGGTTCCATAGGGAATGCAGCTCGCTGGCGAGTTCAAACAGATAAAACGCCACCCGGTGCGGCTCATGGGTGCGCCCGGCAATCTCCACCAACCGGGGCCATTCCGCCAGCTTTTTCAAGACGTTAAGCTCGGCCTCATGGGTCAGGATGCTATGATCCGCCGCCCGCAACGCGGCGTCCGATACCTCAATCCCGGCCACGCGTGCCTTGCGCAAAACCGATTGCACCCGCGCATTGGCATATTGCACGTAAAACACCGGATTATCCTTGGATTGCTCGGTCACCTTGTCAAAATCAAAGTCCAGCGGCGCGTCGTTTTTGCGTGTCAGCATGACAAACCGGGTTACATCCGGGCCAACCATATCAACCAAATCCTTGAGCAGAATGAACGTACCGGCACGTTTCGACATCTTAAACGGCTGGCCGTTTTTATAAAGCCGCACCAACTGACACAGCTTAATATCCAGCGGCACCTTGCCATCCGACAGCGCCGACACCGCCGCTTTCATCCGTTTGACATAGCCGCCGTGATCGGCCCCCAACACATCAATAAGCGCATCAAACCCTCGGGTGATCTTATCGTAATGATAGGCAATATCGGGGGCAAAATAAGTCCATCCCCCATCGGATTTCTTCACCGGCCGATCCGTATCATCGCCGTGCTCGGTTGACCGGAACAATGTCTGCTCGCGCGGCTCCCACCCCTCAGGCTTTTTGCCCTTGGGCGGCTCCAGCACGCCCTCATAAATCAGGCCCTTTTGATCCAGCGCCGCTAGCGCCTGTTCAATTCGCCCGGTGCCATACAGCGATTTTTCCGAATAAAACACGTCCATCTCAACGCCAAGCGCCTTCAGGTCACTGCGGATCATATCCATCATTGCCTCGGTGGCAAACGCCCTAAGCTCGGCCAGCCAGACCGCCTCGGGCTGATCCACATAAGCGTCGCCCACCTTGTCCTTGAGCGCCTCACCCACCGCAATCAGGTAATCTCCGGGATAGGTGCCCTCTTCAAAGGCCACCGCCTGCCCGTGGGCCTCAAGATAGCGCAGGTAAACCGACCGCGCCAAGACATCGACCTGTGCACCGCCGTCATTGATATAATATTCGCGCGTCACCTCATGGCCGGTGAAATCCAAAAGGCTTGCCAGCGCATCGCCAAAAACCGCGCCGCGTGTGTGGCCCACATGCAAAGGCCCGGTGGGGTTGGCGCTGACAAATTCAACGTTGACGCGGCACCCCTGCCCCATATCCGAGCGGCCAAAATCCGCGCCCCGTTGCAGCACATCACTTAGCACCGCGTGCCAGACATCCGCCGCCAGCCGCAGATTCAAAAACCCCGGCCCCGCCACCTCAGCCGAGGTAATCCGCGCGTCCCGCTCCAACTTACCCGCCAGCGCCTCGGCAATGTCGCGCGGTTTCATGCCCGCAGGTTTGGCCAGCACCATCGCCGCATTGGTGGCCATATCGCCATGCGCCGCATCGCGCGGTGGCTCAACCGCCACATTGTCAAATATCAGGCCCGCAGGCAACGCGCCCTCGGCCTGCATCTCGCCAAGGGCGTCCAAGACCAAAGCCCGAATATCGCTGAACAGGTTCATATTTATTTCCTTACTATCGCGCGCGGGTTTAGCACGCCCAAAGGCGACGTCAACAGGGGCCGGGCTTAGGATAATCCGGCAAAGGCCCGCTCCAGCCCCTCGGCCACCTGATCCACGTCATGCAAGCTCAGGCACATTGGCGGCACCATGCGCAAAACCGATTGATTTGGCCCCGATTTTGACAGGATCAGCCCCGCGTCACGGCAGTTTTCAAAAACCTCGGCGGCAATGGCCGTGTCCGGCTCTTTGGTCCGCCGGTCTTTCACCATCTCAATCGCCAGCAACAGCCCGCGCCCGCGCACGTCGCCAATGCAATCATACCGGGCCTGCAAATCCTTAAGATGCTCCAGCAGCGCAGCCCCAACAACGCGCGAATTTTCCTGCAATTTCTCCTCATGGATCACCTGCAACACCGCCCGCCCGGCGGCGCAGGTCATCGGATTGGCCCCGTAAGTGTGGAACAAAAACCTGTCGCCCATCGGGGCGGAAATTTCCCTGCGCGCCACCACCGCCGCCAGCGGAAAGCCGTTGCCGATACCCTTGGCCATCACCACAATATCGGGGATCACACCATCGGCTTCAAACCCCCACATATGATCGCCCGTGCGGCCAAACCCGGTTTGCACCTCATCAATGATCAGCACGCCGCCCGCGGCGCGCACCCGCTCGGCCGCGCCGCTGATATAGCCCGGAGGCATCGCGATCACCCCGCCATAGCCCTGCACCGGCTCGATCAACATGCCGGCAATGCGCCCGGTGGTGGCAGTGGCAATGGTGCGGTCAATCTCATCGAGATAGGGCTGCGTGCCCGCGCCAAACACCCCGCGATATTGGTTTGGCTCGGCCACAAACGCCACATTACCGGGCATTCCGGGGTGCCGCCAGCCGGCAATCCCCGTGACCGATTGCGCCGCCGCCGTTGGCCCGTGATAGGCGGTGCGCAACGACAATAGATCAAGATTGCCGGTAAACCCGCGCGCCATGGTCATCGCCAGATCAATCGCCTCAGCGCCCGAATTGGTGAAATGCACCACCCAGTCGTGGCCCTTTGGCATTGTCGCGGTCAGTTCCTCGGCAAAATGCGCCGGCACGGGATGGTAAAACATCGTGGTGCAATGGGTCAGCTCGGCGGCCTGCGCGCAAGCCGCCGCCACCACTTTTGGATGCGCATGACCCACCGAAATACAGACATTCATCGCCAGAAGATCAATATATTTGCGCCCGTCCACGTCCCACAGATATTGCATCTCGCCTTTGGTGAAAACCATCGGCTCGCGAAACGGCACAAACTTTTGCTGCGACGCCGCATAATATTTTTCCCGGCGCTTTGCCGTGGCCGCAACAGACCAGTCGGTTTTCAGGCCAGTCATTTCTTCATCTCCATCAAGGTCCATATCATTTACCCTCCCCAAGCAGCCGCGCGTGCGCCTGAAGGGCAAACCGGTCGGTCATGCCGGAAATATAATCACTCACCAGCCGCGCCAAGGCGGTCTCATCCACCGCCCGCGCCACATCCTCGCGCCACTCATCGGGCAGATGCTCGGGCTGCGCCATATAAAACCCAAACAATTCCTCTACCACCTTGGTGACCTTCTCCCGCATCTCCATCACCGCAGGCGCGCGGTACATCCGGGCGAATAAAAATTCCCGTATGTCCTGCAAATCACGCCAAAGCCCGTCTGAAAACCGGATCACCGGATACCCCAGCCCGCGTATCTCAGCCGCCGTTTGCGGGCGCGCCGCCTCTAAAATCCCGCGCGATGTTTCAATCACATCCTCAACCATCACCCCAAACACCCGCCTCAGCGCCTCATGCTGCCGCCGGTACGCATCCAGCCCCGGATAAGCCGCATCGACCTGGCGGTAACATGGCCCCACAATCGGCAAGGCGGCAATATCGGCATCCACAAACAGCCCCGCACGCAGCCCATCCTGCAAATCATGATTATTATAAGCAATGTCATCGGAAACCGCCGCCACCTGCGCCTCGGCACTGGCATGGGTGTGCAATTCCAAATCATGACGCGCATTATACTCGGCCAGCGCATAAGGCAGATCGCCCGTCACCGGGCCATTATGCTTGGCCAAGCCCTCAAGCGTCTCCCATGTCAGGTTCAACCCGTCAAATTCCGCGTAATGCCGCTCTAAAGTGGTCACAATCCGAACCGCCTGCGCATTATGATCAAACCCGCCATAAGGCGCCATCAACCCATTCAGCGCATCCTCAC
>CAZZKL010000182.1:0-5386 GCA_964655135.1 uncultured Roseovarius sp.
GGGAGAACACGATGTCAGTTACGGATCTGGAACAATTTGTTGAGGCTTCGGGGCGTGCGGAGCGGATCAAGGCTGTGCGGGCTATGATTGACGCGAAGGGGATTGAGTATTTGTATCTTCAGTTTGTGTCGGTGACGGGTAAGATCATGGGCAAGGGGATCCCGTCGGACCATTGGGAAACGGTTGCGATGAAGGGGTTTCAGTTGGTTTATGGCGCGACGGTGAATTTGTTCACCGACCGGGCCGGCAATTATCTGGGCTATGGGCCGGAGGCGGCGGAGCTGATTGGCATACCTGAGCCTGAGACGTTTATGCAACTGCCTTGGGCGCCCACCATAGGCCGGTTTTATTGCACGTTGTTCCGCAATCGTGAGGAAAAGGAAAATCCGGGTGGGTTTTTGACGGCGGATTGCCGGGGGAATTTGCGGCGGATGCATGAGGAGTTCAAGGCCAAGCACGGGCGTAGTTTGCGGATTGGCACCGAGCCTGAAATGATGTGGCTGAAGTTTGATGAGGAGGGCAAGCCGCGCGATGGCTATTCCAAGCCTTATTGCTATCACATTGATCAGTTTGAAAGCCTGCGACCGGTGTCGATGCAGGTGATTAGGTATGCCCGCGCGATGGGCTTTGATATGATTCAGGGCGATCACGAGGATGCGCCGGGTCAGTTGGAGCTGAACTGGATGTATGATGATGTGCTGCGCAATGCCGACCGGCTGACGACCTACCGGCAGATTTGTGCGCAGGTGGCGCGGGAAAACGGGATTTTTGCCTGTTTCATGTCCAAGCCGTTCATGGGGGTGTCGGCCAATGGGTGTCACCATAATATGAGCCTGTGGCGCGGTGGTGAGGATGAGTTTGTCAAATGCGGCGAGGATCCGGATGATCTGCCGGGGATGGCCGAGAATTACATGTATGTGAAGGGCGGCGAGAATACCTTTATGCCCGATGATGATGATCCGCAGATGCCGGGCAAAGAGGGGCTTGAGGCGATTGGTGGCGTTGTGCATCACTTGCAGGCTTTGACGGCGGTGGGGTGCTCGACGGTGAACTCGTATCGCAGGCTTTGGGATACCGGGTTCTGGGCGCCGGTGTTTGCCGATTGGGGCTTTCAGAACCGGACCACGGGGCTCAGGGTGTCGGCCCCCGGTCGGTTTGAATATCGCTCGGTGGACAGCATGGTGAACCCTTACTTGATGGGGACGACATTGCTGGCGGCGATGGATGACGGGATTGACAACAAACTGGATCCGGGTGCGCCGGAAGAGCGCAACATTTATGATGCGATCAAGGCGGGCAAGCAGGTCAAGAAGCTGCCGATGTCTTTGGGCGAGGCGCTGGATCATCTCAAAGCCAGCGAGGTTGTGAAGCGCGGTATGCCGGGTGAGATGCACCGTTTGTTTGACGAGTATAAGCGCGATGAGTTTGCCCGGTTCATGTCGACGGTGACCGAGTGGGATAATGAGACCTATATGGAATGTTTGCCGTAAAATATGGCAGGGGGCGTGGGTTGCCCGGGCTTGCGCCGTTCTCGCCTGAAACGCTCCACCGGAGCGTTTCCGAGACGGCTCAAACCCCACCCTACATGATCCTCGTAGGGTGGGTGCCAACCCACGCGCCTCACAGCTAAAAAAGGAGTGCATTAAGATGTGCGGAATTGCAGGACTGATTTACCGGGGCAAAAGCTCAAACGTGGGCGGAGAGATGACGGCGATGCTGCAGGCATTGAAGCATCGCGGGCCTGACAGCACCGGCTACGCGGTTTATGGGCCACCGACGGCGGGCGATTATGTCATGCGCGTCAAGGTGGCCGAGGCCGAGGACATGGCCAAGGGGCGCGGTGTGAAGCAGCTTTTGGCCGAGCGGATTGACGAGATCGAAGTGATTCTGGCCGAGAACGGCGCGGTTGTGAAATCCAAGGAGCTGCCGACGCCGTATTGCCTGCGTTATGTGCTCAGCCACGCGGGCGATACCGAGGTGATGGCGGCGCAGATTGAGGAAACCCACGGGGTTGAGATTCTGTCACTGGGCAATGGTCTGGAACTGATCAAAGACCTTGGCGATGCGGCGGATGTGGCGGGGCTTTACGGGCTAACGGATTTTACCGGCACCCACGGGATTGGCCATACGCGCATGGCCACGGAATCGGATGTGGATATCCGTTCTGCGCATCCCTATTGGGCGTTTCCCTATAATGATGTCAGCGTGGTGCATAACGGCCAGATCACCAATTACTGGACCATGCGGCGTATGATGGAGCGTTCCGGCCACCGGTTTATGTCCGATTGCGACAGTGAGCTTTTGGCGGTTTACACGGCGCATAACCTGTCGAACGGGGCCTCGTTGGAGGACAGCCTGCGGCGCTCGATCGAAGAGATTGATGGCGTGTTCACCTATCTGGTGGCAACCCGCGATCAACTGGGCATGGCCAAGGATACCATGGCGGCGAAACCGCTGGTTTTATATGAGAGCGACGATCTGATTGCGATGGCAAGCGAAGAGGTGGCGATCCGGGCAATATTGCCGCAGGAAATTGACACAACTGATCCCTATGATGAGGAGGTCCGGGTATGGCAGGTGTAAGTGACGCAGAACTTAAAGGCATGACGCAAGAGGAGCGGGTCTCGGCACTTGGGATGCGCACCGATCAGCTGACCGGCCGGGCGATGGCGATTGAATTTAACCCCGATGAGGACGAGCGGTTTGAATACCCCTGGGCGCCGCAGGTGGATTTTAACAAACGATGCGAACTGGATGTGGACGATCTGACCACTACGCAGGCCAACGCCCGCATTCGCGCGCTGATGGCCGAGGGCTACGGCACGATTGTGATCAAAAACCCGCGCGGCAAGCATTCCTTGGGGGTGGGGATTTTGACCCGTCTCAATCTGATTGTTGAGGGCTCGTTGGGGTATTTTGGTGTGGGATTAATTGACGGGCCAAATGTGACGATCAAGGGCCGGGTTGGCTGGTCTTGTGGTGAGAACATGCTGGCGGGCACCATCGTGGTTGAAAAGAACGCCGGCTCAACCTTTGGCGCGGCGCTCAGAGGTGGTGATCTGGTGTCGCGTGGCTCGGTTGGGTCGCGCACCGGGATTGACCAGAAGGGTGGGACGATCATTGTTGGCGGCGATACCGGCGCTCTCACGGGGTTCATGATGCAGCGCGGGCGGATGATCATCTGCGGCAATGCTGGCAAGAACCTTGGCGACAGCATGTATGACGGCACGATTTATGTCGGCGGTGAGATCAAATCCTGCGGCGTCGATGCGGTGCCGGGGGAATTGACGGATGTGGACAAGGCGTGGCTCACGCGCAAGCTGACGCAATACGGGCTTTTGCCGGATCAGGGCGTGGATCACTTCAAGAAGATCGTCGCCGGGCGGCAGCTTTGGAATTACGACAATCTGGAACCGCATGAGAAGAAGATTGTTTTGTGAGAGGTGGGTTCGCACCCACCCTACGAGGGTAATGTAGGGTGGGCTTCAGCCCACCATTCTGCAGGAAAAGGAATTTATCATGGCTGATGGCGACATCAAAACCAAAAAACCGCTTGAGCGCGATACCACCCGGATGGGCGACAGCTTTATCTTTCCGCCGCGGGTGATTGATGACATTCACATCAAATCCGAGCTGGGGCGTTACCGGATGCGGGGCTTCTCACTGTTTAAGAAAATCCCCCATTGGGATGATCTGACATTCATGCCCGGCACCCTGACGCGGTTCGTGATCGAGGGCTACCGCGAGAAATGCGAGACCCGCACCATCATCGGCCCGCGCGCCAAGCGGCCGATCGAGCTGGACATCCCAATTTATGTCACCGGCATGAGCTTTGGCGCGCTGAGCTATGAGGCCAAGACCGCGCTGGCACGCGGGGCGACGATGGCGGGCACGGCGACGTGTTCGGGCGAAGGCGGGATGATCCCCGATGAGCGGCGCTATAGCTCGAAATGGTTTTATCAGTGCATTCAGTCGCGCTATGGCTTTAATCCCAACCATCTGGTGCTGGCGGATGGCTGTGAGTTCTTTATCGGGCAGGGCTGTAAGGTGGGGCTTGGCGGGCATCTTATGGGCCAGAAAGTGACCGATCAGGTGGCTGAAATGCGGTCCTTACCGGCGGGCATTGATCAGCGTTCCCCGGCGCGCCATCCTGATTGGCTGGGCCCCGATGATCTGGCGCTGAAGATACAGGAGATCCGCGAGGTCACCGACGGGCAAATACCCATTCAGCTCAAACTGGGTGCTGCACGGGTTTACGACGATGTGCGCATGGCGGTGAAATGTGATCCTGACAGCATTTATATCGACGGCATGGAAGGCTCCACCGGGGCGGGGCCGCATCTGGCGACAGAAGACACCGGCATTCCGGGGATTGCGGCCATTCGTCAGGCGCGCAAAGCGATTGACGATCTGGGTAAACGCGGTGAGATCACGCTGATTTATGCCGGGGGCATCCGCAATGGCGCGGATGTGGCCAAGGCGATTGCTTTGGGTGCGGACGCGATTGCCATCGGCCATTCGGTGATGATGGCGCTGAATTGCAACAAGGATATTCCTGAGGCGAATTATGAGGAGGAAGTTGGCCAACCGGCGGGCTATTGCTATAACTGCCACACCGGCAGATGCCCGGTTGGGGTGGCCACGCAAGACCCGGTTTTGCGCGCGCGCCTTGACCCCGATGCGGCGGCTGAGCGGGTCTATAACTTCCTGCACACGCTGACGATTGAAGCGCAGCTTTTTGCCCGCGCCTGCGGCAAAACCCACATTCACAGCCTTGAGCCCGAGGATCTGGCGGCCCTGACAATGGAAGCCAGCGCCATGGCGGGCGTGCCGCTTGCGGGCACGAATTACACCGTCGGGGTTAAGGATTATCATCACCTTTAAGGGGGGCCGGGCTGAAGCCCGGCCTACGCCTGAGGATATTGTAAGCCGGGCTTCAGCCCGGCCTCTGGAAAGGAAAATAAAATGGCTGGAACACACTACCGCGGCTCCGAGGTTACCGACGTCGATCAATTTGTCAAAGACGCCGCCGGTCTGGAAACGACCCGTGAAAAAGAAATTGGCCAGCACATTGGCTATCGCTACGACGTCAATCTGGTGCCCGATTATGCCCGCATCACGCCGTTCTTGAAGAAATACATCGAGGTGATGGGCTGGGACGATCTCAACTGGCTGGAAGACGTGCACATGGGCTATGAAGACGGCGCCCCTGCGGTATTTGACCGCAACAACAACGGCTGGGTCTCAATCCCCGACAGCATCACCCTGCCCGACACCCAACAAGACCGCGACATGATCGCCCGTGAGCTGCTGATCAAATTCCAAATGTCCGACAGGCACCCGCTGGTCTTGCTCAGAAAAGCTTATATGAAATTTTGATGGGTGC
>CAZZKL010000183.1:0-5239 GCA_964655135.1 uncultured Roseovarius sp.
ACCAGTTTCACATTATCAATCAGCACGCCTTCCTGACCTATATGGGTACTGTCCGGCGGGGCTGACCCCGGCGTGCGCCCGCCAATATCGGCATGGTGGCCCCGGCTGCCCAGCCAGAAAACCGGGGCTTCAACACCCTCAGAAAACACCGGCGTGATCACCGTGACATCGGGCAAATGCGTGCCGCCATTATAGGGCGAGTTCAGCATATAAGCATCCCCCGGTGCCACATCCGGGTTCAACCGCATAATGGTTTTCACGCTGTTGGACATTGACCCAAGATGCACCGGCACATGCGGCGCATTGGCCACCAGATCGCCCTGATCATCAAAAATGGCGCAGGAGAAATCATAGCGCTCTTTGATATTGACCGACCACGAGGTATTGGCCAGCGTCGCGCCCATCTGATCGGCGACTGACATGAACAGGTTGTTGAACACCTCCAACAGCACCGGATCGGCCTTGGTGCCTGCCGCCTGCGCCCGCTGTTTGGCATGGCTGCGCTCAAGAATGAGATTGCCCATTTTATCAAGGCTCGCGGCCCAACCCGGTTCAATCACATTGGTGCCGGTGGCCTCGGTGATAATCGCCGGGCCAGAGATGACTGCCGCCGGATCAAGCCTGTCCCGGTCATAAAGCGGCACATCCTGCCAATCGTCCTCCGCCAGCATGCGAATATGCGCCTTGGGCGTGCCTGTGCCCGACGGTAACGCCGCGCCGGGGGCCTGCCCGGTCTGGCCAATGGCCTCGGCGCTGAGCATGTCATAAAGGATCGCGCGCTCGGGTGAATGAAAGCCAAAACGCTGCTGATGTGCGGCCTCAAAATCGGCCTGCATCGCAGTTATTGCGCCAAACGGCACATCGAGCGCCTGATGTGATCCGTCATAACGCAAATGCGCGCGGCGCTCGGTGGTGATGTCCTCAATACCTTGCCCCGCCACCTCTTGGCGGGCATCTTTGGCGATTTCATCCAAAGCAGTTTTTGCCGCCTCAAAGTTTGATAACGGCGCATCCATCTGCACCTCGCGCAGGGCGCGGATTTCGGCCAGGCCCATGCCATAAGCCGACAAAACCCCGGCATGGGGATGGATCAGCACCTTGCGCATCGCCAAGGCATCCGCCACCAGACAGGCATGTTGCCCGCCCGCGCCACCAAAGCATTGCAGGGTATAGCCGGTCACATCATGGCCGCGCTGGACGCTGATTTTCTTGATCGCATTGGCCATGTTATCCACCGCTATGCGCAGGAATCCGGCGGCCATATCTTCGGGCGGGCGCAGCGCCTCACCCGTCTCTTGGCAAACGGTCTCGGCCAGAGCCTTGAACTTGGCGCGCACCACATCCGCATCCAGCGGCTGATCGCCGCCGGGGCCAAACACATGCGGGAAATGCGCCGGTGTCAGCTTGCCCAGCATGACGTTGCAATCGGTGACGGTCAAAGGCCCGCCGCGCCGGTAACAGGCCGGCCCGGGATCAGCGCCAGCACTTTCCGGCCCCACCTGAAAACGGCCATCGCGGAAAGTGCAGATCGAGCCGCCCCCCGCCGCCACCGTATGAATATCCATCATCGGCGCGCGCATCCTGACACCGGCGACTTCGGTTTCAAAACTGCGCTCATAATCGCCCGCATAGTGGCTGACATCGGTCGAGGTGCCCCCCATATCAAAGCCGATCAGCCTGCGATGCCCCGCCGCTTCGCCGGTCTTGACCATGCCAACAATCCCGCCCGCAGGACCGCTGAGAATGGCGTCTTTGCCCTGAAACAGGCGCGCGTCCGTCAGCCCGCCCGAGGATTGCATGAACAAGAGCGCCTCACAGGCGCGGCCCATGTCCAAAGCCCCCGCCACCTGATCCACATAACGCCGCAAAATCGGCGACAGATAAGCATCCACCACCGTGGTATCGCCCCGGCTGACCAGTTTCGACAGGCGGCTAACCTGATGGCTGGCGGTGATCTGGGTAAAGCCGACCTCACCGGCAATGTCGGCCACGCGGGCCTCATGAACCGGGTTGAGATAGGCGTGCAGGCCCGCAATCGCCACCGCACGAATGCCTTTATCATAGGCCGCCTGCAACGTGGCACGCGCGGCTGCCTCATCCAAGGGGCGCACCACAGCGCCGTCTGCATCCAGCCGCTCATCCAGCTCGGCCACTTCATCATAGAGCAGATCAGGCCGCTTGATCTCAAGATCAAACAGCCGGGGCCGGGTTTGATAGCCGATCAGCAGCAGATCACGAAAGCCGCGCGTGATCAGTAAAAGCACCCGCTCGCCTTTGCGCTCCAGCAGTGCGTTGGTGGCCACGGTGGTGCCCATCTTGACCGCCTTAATGGCGCCATCGGGGAAGGCCCCCGGCATTTTCATCATCTCGCGAATGCCCTGTACGGCGGCATCCTCATAACGCTCAGGATTTTCCGACAAAAGTTTATGGGTGTGAATATCGCCCTGCGGATCAAGCGCCACAATATCGGTGAATGTGCCGCCCCGGTCGATCCAGAATTCCCATTGGCCGCGCATCATTGATCCCCCTATCGCCTGTGCCGCGCTACGTTTGGTGAGGGGGCGGGTAATGTCAACAACAGGGGCATTGAAATTCACCCGGATTTTGTCAATATTCATCCTGACCCCAATCAGGAGCCCCGCTAGATGGATCTGCGCAAAATTACCGACGATATTTCAGTATCCCCCCAGATTGAACCGGGGGATATTCCGGCGATTGTCGCGGCGGGGTTCCACTCGATCATGTGCAACCGGCCGGATGATGAGGAAACCGGGCAATGCTGCTATGATGATGTCGCCAAAGCGGCGATTGCAGCGGGGCTAAAGGTGCATTGGCTGCCCATCGTCACCAGCGCCATCTCGCCCGTTGATATATCGGATTTTCGCGCCGCCCTTGAGCAAATGCCCAAGCCCCTGCTGGCCTATTGCCGCACCGGCACCCGCTGCACGATGATGTGGAGCATAGCGCTTTTTGATGAGATGCTGGCGCAGGACATTCTGGAGCACACCAGCAAGGCGGGCTATGATATGTCGGGGCTTTTGCAGCAACTGGCACAGCGTTGAGCGCGCATGTCTAGCTGGATTGCCATCGGTCGTGAGGGCGCGGATTTTGCGGCCTATGCCATGCGGGGCGGCGCGCTTGCCGGTCAGTCGCGCGGCGCAAGCGAGGCAGCGGCACTTGCCGGGCTACCTTTCCAAACGGACCGGATTATCAGGATTGGTGAGGGCAAACCGCAAACAGTGCCTTGTGCGGTTTTACCGGGGAACAACAAATTGCCAGCGGTCACTCAGGACAATCCGCCGGATGTTCTGAGCGTGTGGGCGCGGCTTTGGATTGCCGGCTATCTGGCCTCGCACAAAAACTGGGACGGGGTGATTTGGGCGCTTGAGGCGGATGTCAGCTATTGGATCCATGTAAGCGCCGATGAAATCATCAGCTTTGCAAGCTTCCTCACCCCCCGGCTT
This sequence comes from uncultured Roseovarius sp., assembly GCA_964655135.1. Taxonomy (GTDB): domain Bacteria; phylum Pseudomonadota; class Alphaproteobacteria; order Rhodobacterales; family Rhodobacteraceae; genus Roseovarius. Next base: position 3,465 of record CAZZKL010000183.1, read on the forward strand.
GTGGCGGTACTGAACGGCGCGGACACAGCCTGCCAAACGGCAGTGTCAAACACCATGAGCCGCCCCGAACGGCTGGCCTCACATCTGCGTCAGGCCGAACTTTGTGGTGATTCGCGCGCCCTTACCGGGCATCTTCTGGGGGCTGAACTGGCTGCGGCCCGCCCCTATTGGCTTGGTCAGCGGGTCACCCTCATCACCCCTTACAAGGATGCCTCGGGCTTTGCCGCCGCTGTGGAATTGCAAGGCGTGCCGGTTGATGTGTGCCGGGCTGATGCAATGATGACGGATGGGTTGATGGCTTTGGGAAACCGCTGAACCGTCATCCTGATTTGCCTTTCATTTTTCCTTAAATACTCATTTTCCGCGATTACCCCACCAATATAGTCATAATATCCATTGAATTTCGGTCCTATAAAGCGTTGTGGCAGAGCATTGAATTCCTGCAATATAGGCGGTTCTTTTGGGCACGGCAGGTAGCGAAAAAGATATAAGCTGCAACGGCAATTTCCATGCACAGCAGCACTGAATGCACTATTTCCAATCTCAAGACATTAAAATATAATTTGGCGGATTGTTGCCAAATTAAACTTTAGTTTAAGCCCCTAAACTTCAGTTAGATGGCCGAAATTTCAACAATCAATAACGTCCTCCGAACAACAGCGAAATAATTGCAACAACAATTGCAACAGGGACAGAGCATTTGATTTTTCCACCCGAGTTAACCATGGCAGCAAAGCGATTTACCGTTGTCGTGACCTCTCCTGTAGGTGTCTTGCAAAACCTTCGGGATTGGGGTGTGTCGGCACTTGTCATGCGACATAAGCCCAACCTGCGGATACCTGTTGCCAGCTGTAAATCATCTGCTCTTCGGGCATTGCGGGTTTTTGCACTAATAGCTGTGTTTTTGGTTTGCGTTGGTCTGATCCTGAGTGCTTCTGGCGCAATAGCGCAAGAAACCGGCGGGAATAGTGCCTTTGTAAGCATTGATCACCGGGCCACCGGGTTTGCATTGACCGGGGCGCATAAAAAGATCAACTGTAGCGCCTGCCACCTTGATGGCAAGCTGACCAGCACCCCTAGCACCTGCATTGGCTGTCATAATAATCAGCGGACAGCGGGCAAACCAAAGTCACATCCTGCGGCTTCAAATACCTGCTCCCAGTGCCATACAACACAAAACTGGGCCGCTTTCGCCTTCGACCACAGTTTGGTTTCAGACGATTGCGCGAGTTGCCACAATGGCGTGAAATTCCCCGGCAAGTCCTCTGACCACCCATCGACCAGCAACAAATGCGAGGATTGCCATGTGGTGGCCGGGTGGACAGATATTCGGTTTGACCACAGCTCAACGACCGAGAGTTGTAGTAGCTGCCACAACGGCAATACCGCCACCGGCAAGTCCAGCAATCACATCCCCAGCAGCAATACCTGCGAGGATTGCCATGTCACCACCAGATGGGGCAACGTGCGGTTTGATCACGCAACGGTCATGGGGACTTGCCAGACCTGCCACAATGGCAATATCGCCACCGGCAAGAGCCGCGATCATGTCTTCAGCAGAAATACCTGTGAGGATTGCCATGTCACCACCAGTTGGAGCAATGTGCGGTTTGATCATGGCTCGGTCACCAACTCGTGCTCGGCTTGCCACAATGGCAATATCGCCACCGGCAAGAGCCGTAATCATATCTCCAGTAGCAACACCTGCGAGGATTGCCATGTCACCACCAGTTGGGGCAACGTGAGGTTTGACCACGCGGCAGTAAATGGGGCCT
>CAZZKL010000184.1:0-5184 GCA_964655135.1 uncultured Roseovarius sp.
GACTCTGAAGGCGGCGATCGGTGGGGTGCACCGCGGGAAGCGCCAGGACGGTCAGATACTCTTCGATGGCCTCGTCGCGCCTGCCACGCCGCTTGTAGAGCCGTGCAAGATCGAAGTGGAACAGGACGTACTCGGGCCACGAGCGCACGGCCTTCTCCAGATAGTACTCCGCGTTCTCCCAACTCGTGTCACCGAGCGCCTGGTTACCCATGAACGTCCGTGCGATCAGGCGTTTCACCCGCGACACCGTCATGATCTCGTAGTTCATCTTGCCCAGCATGTTCTCATTTCTGGCCTCTTCGATTCGGTTGATCCGGTCCGAGCGGGCCTGATTGTCAAACCGGTATTTCACGAAATTCACCAAGCTAAGGGTCAGCAGCAGAATGCCAATGCCCCAATAGCCCTTGGTCGCAAGCGGCACATCGGTTGACTTGAAAAGCGATAAAGCCAGCAGGATATAGGCCGCCGCCACCCCCGCCAGATTGAACAGCATAATGACGGTGTTGTCGGTTTTTTCATTCACAAACATTTTTCAGTCTCCTTGTTGGTTTACTTTTTGCCCAGACGGCCAAGCACATCTTTCGCGGTGGTTTTGGTGGCGGGGCCAAAGCCCTGCGCCGCCAGTTTGTCGTCGAGGCTGTGGTGATTGAGATCGGCATTGATCTCGGCCAATATCTGCGCGCCTTCAAACGGATCATCGCGGCCCACGACCCTTGCAATCAGCTCTTCTGCCTCATCGGCGCTTGAGGTGCTGCCAGTGGTCGAGCGCAGACGCCCCTGCATTTGCTGCTCGCGGCGGATGGCGCGGGCGGTGATGGCCCCTTGTTTAAGGTCAATGATCCGGCGATGCCCGGCCTCAACTGAACTGCGCAGGCGGGTTGTCTGAACCTCTAACCTGTCCAGCGTATCGTGGCGCAAACGGGCCTCATTTTCCATGGTGGCAATCGCTTCGGCGGCTTGCGTGGCCAGATCATTGCGGTCTGCATCCAGCGCCTCACGGGCGCGGGTTGTCATCGTCATGATCCGGGTGGCAAGCGCATCGCTCAGGCGTTTTTCCGAGCGCTGGCGCTGCACCAATGAGGCCAATGTCGCCTTGGCCGCCTTCAGTTGTGCCTCGGTTTCGCGGATTTTCTGGTCAATCAGTTCCAGGGCAAAAGCGTCTTTCACGCGGTCCTCTGCCCGTGCGTTTGTGCCGATAATAAGTGTTCTGAATGTTTTGAGCATACTCTCTTCCCTTTCTTGAACATCGTTCACGATTTGAATATGGGAAATTATGAACGCCGTTCAAGGTGTGGGGTGAGATTCTTTTTAAACCTGTTTGTTTTCAGTGGCTTGCCGCAGGATCAGCGCAATCATCCGCTCCAACTGATCCCTCGGCACGCCGGAAATTCGGTTTTCCAGCCCCAGCAAAACAATGCCATGCACCGACGAAAACAAGGCGCGGGTCATCAGGCCGGTGTCGCGCTCGGACATATCGGGAAAGCATTCACCCACCGGCCCGGCGATAAAGCCAAACAGGCGCTCAAGCTCATCAAGATACCATTGCGGCACGTCCATATCCTTGGTCATGCGGATGTCAAACAAGCTGCGCCAGGCATTGGGATTGGCGGCGGCAAACTCAAGATAGGCGCAGGACATGACAATCAGCCGCTCGGTGGGCGGCAAGGCTTCTTTGCCCGCAAGGCTTATGGCCACGGCGCGGCCAAGGCGCTGAAACGTGCGGCCATTGACGGCGATGATGATGTCTTGCAGATCAGTAAAGACGTTATAAATCGCCCCGACGGCGCAGTCGGCCTGCTTTGCCAGATCGCGCGCCTTGATGGCGCTGATCCCGGCCTCGCGGATGCGGGCCTCGGCAATGTCGGTGAGTTTGTTGCGCAATGCGTCCCGGCGCTTTTCAACCTTGCCTGTCATGATACCCAGCCTCTATTGAACCACGTTCAGGGCTATACAAGAGAGACAGCGAAAACCCAAGCCCCGGAATGGCTTGGGGTGGTGTTCATTCCAAACCATCGACCGCTGTAGTGGCTGCGAAACATTCCCCCGGCGACTGCATCTTGTTTTTTTAGGGCCTTCATCACACATGCATCACAGATTGGTTTTCTCAGGTTGTTTTTGATTGTAGACTGGGAACAGAGCGCCCGAGCCGGGATAAATCTTGGGCCCATGCGGTGAGTGGCGTGACATAACAGGTAAAGGCGGGTTTTGATGATCTATGTTAAATGGGGAATACGGGCGCTAATCGTACTGACCCTTGGGGCGTTCCTGCACTACACCCTGCCACAGCATGATGTGGTGCGCATCACCGATACTTATTCGCGCATATCGCCGATCAAATATCCGATGTTCTGGTCGAGCGGGGCGGCGGGCGGCGATACCACGCGCGGCCGCGATGTGTTCATGATCGAGACATTCCGCCCCAACGACAAGCCGATGATCTATCGCAATGAAGATACCGATTGGGGTTGGCCGCCCTATTTCAAGTTTGACACGGCGAACCTGCAGGCGGATGCCTCAAATCTGGTGTCCACGTCCGCCGATCCGCAATGGGTGATGGTGCGGCATTATGGCTGGCGCAGTGAGTTCCTGTCGATCTATCCAAATGCAATCCGAATCTGGGCGGTGGACGGCCCCGATGCACGGATCATCCCGTGGTTTAACATCATATTCCTGAGCGTTTTGGCGGCGCTTTACTGGGGCATCCGCGTGCGCTGGATCAGGTTTCGCGAGAACCGGATCAAACCAGTCTACGACGAATGGACGGATGGCTGGGGGTGAGCGCCGTCTTGCAATCGCTCCGGGGGAGCAATTGAGGCGCGAACGGGTGGAGCCCCGGGAAGCCCGAAAAAGAATCGCTCCGGGGGAGCATTTCCGGGCCGAACGGGCGGAGCCCCGGGGATAAGTTATTTCGCCCCACCCTCTAGCAAGAATTGCGTTTGATCGGACCCGGCGCATTCATCCCGTGGACAGGCAAGCGTTTATTTGCATATGCTGGTAATGCCGGGTGAATTAAAGTGGCCTCTGCATATTTCACAGGTTTCATTGAGTTTTATCAAGGTCTCTCTCAGACATTCACCACATCGCACTGGACGGCGGCGCGCGCATTGCTTACCTCTGATGATCAAGGAGACGCGCGCATGACCAAAACCCCCCTGACGCTCTATCTGGCCGCCCCGCGCGGGTTTTGTGCTGGTGTCGACCGGGCCATCAAGATCGTTGAAATGGCGCTGCAAAAATGGGGCGCGCCAGTTTATGTGCGCCATGAGATCGTGCATAATAAATTTGTGGTTGATGATCTGCGCTCCAAAGGCGCTGTATTTGTTGAAGAACTGGCCGAATGCCCCAACGACCGCCCGGTGATTTTCTCGGCCCACGGCGTGCCCAAATCGGTGCCATTCGAGGCCAACACCCGGCAGATGATCTATGTCGATGCCACCTGCCCGCTGGTCAGCAAGGTGCATATCGAGGCCGAGCGCCATCATAAGGCAGGCCATCAGATCATCATGATCGGCCATGCCGGCCACCCCGAAACCATCGGCACCATGGGGCAACTGCCAAAGGGCGAGGTGCTGTTGGTGGAAACCCCTCAAGATGTGGCCAATGTGCAGGCGCGCGACCCTGAAATGCTGGCCTATGTCACGCAAACCACCCTTTCTGTGGATGACACCATTGATATTGTCGCCGCTTTAAAGGCCCGCTTCCCCACCATTCGCGGGCCGCATAAAGAAGACATCTGTTACGCCACCACCAACCGTCAGGAAGCGGTCAAGGCGCTGGCCTCAAAAACGCAGGCGATGCTGGTGGTCGGTGCGCCCAACTCCTCCAATTCCCGGCGGCTGGTTGAGGTCGGCAAGCGCGCCGGTTGCGCCTATAGCCAACTGGTGCAGCGCGCCACCGATATTGATTGGCGCGCGCTTGAGGGCATCACCTCCATCGGCATTACCGCCGGGGCCTCGGCCCCCGAAGTGCTGGTGGATGAGGTGATCGCAGCCCTCAAATCGCGCTATGACGTCACCATCCGAGAGGTCGAAACCGCCCGCGAGGATGTGGAATTCAAACTGCCCAATGTGGTGAGGCAAAGCGCATGAGTGTTGATGCCGAGACCCTCAAAACCTATGGCACCATGGCCAGCAAATATGCCGCCGAGAACGCCGGCCGGGATGACCCGCATCTGACCACCTTCATTAGTCAGTTGGCAAAAGCCGCGCATGTGCTTGATCTGGGCTGCGGGCCGGGCAAAGAGGCCGCTCTGATGGCCGCCGCCGGATTGCGCGTGGAGGCCGTGGACGCCAGCCCCGAGATGGTGGCGCTGGCCAATGCACACCCCGGCGTCACCGCCCGCGTCGCCACATTTGATCAGATCACCGGCGCAGATATTTATGACGGCATCTGGGCCAATTTCAGCCTGCTGCACGCCCCGCGCACGGCGATGCCGAGGCATTTGGCGGCGCTGAAACAGGCGCTGAAACCCGGTGGATTGTTTCATATCGCCCTGAAGTTAGGCGAAGGCACACAGCGCGACACTCTCGGGCGGGCCTATACATATTATACCGAGACCGAATTAAGCGGCCTATTGCAGGACGCCGGATTCACGCCGGTCTCATCTGCCTTTGGCTCTGGTCCGGGTCTTGACGATCAAATCTCTGACTGGATTGCGATTTCCGCCCATGGCTGAATTATTCGCCTATACCGACGGCGCCTGTTCCGGCAATCCCGGCCCCGGCGGCTGGGGCGCTTTGCTGCAGGCGGTTGCGGGCAGCGAGGTGATCAAAGAACGCGCGCTCAAGGGCGGCGAGGCCGAGACCACCAACAACCGGATGGAGCTTTTGGCCGCGATTAACGCACTGGAAGTACTGGAGCGGCCCAGCCACCTGACGATTGTAACCGACAGCGCCTATGTGAAAAACGGTATTGAATCGTGGCTGCACGGCTGGAAAAAGAACGGCTGGCGCACGGCCGCTAAAAAACCAGTGAAGAACGTGGAGCTTTGGCAGCGTCTGGACGAGGCTCAGGCGCGCCACAAGGTGCGTTGGGAATGGGTCAAGGGCCATGCGGGCCACGAAGAAAATGAGCGCGCCGATCAACTGGCGCGCGAAGGGATGGAGCCGTTTAAGCCTGCAAAAACCAAAAGGGCAACAACATGAGCACAGCACGCGCAGCTTTCATTGACGCCATGCGGCAGGT
>CAZZKL010000185.1:0-5110 GCA_964655135.1 uncultured Roseovarius sp.
CGTATTAAAGACGCTCCGGCCATGGCGGCTTTGCTGAACGCCATCAGTGTGATCGGGATTTTGGAGCAATTACAAGGCGATGGGCTTCATTTTAACCGGGTTGACGCGGATTTCGTGTTGCAGCCAACCCGCGTTACCCTGCTTTCCGGTAGTGCCACCGGGGCCTCATTGGGCATCTCCATGGACGGGTATTATTACATGGAAAGCGGGCAGATGGATATGCAGGGCGTGTTTTCGCCGCTTTATCTGGTGAATGCGGTTGGCGGGGTTTTCACCCGGCGCGGTGAGGGGCTTATCGGGTTTAATTACCGGCTCAAGGGCCCGGCTTCCGCGCCCAAGGTTACGATTAATCCGCTCTCGGTTCTGACGCCGGGGATGTTTCGCAATCTGTTTCGGCGCAAGCCCCCCAAGGTGCAGTATAATACCGGCACCCCCGAGACCGGAGCCGAGCCTGTGCCCGAGCAGGACGCCCCCCCCAAAGAGCCTGCGGAACAGACCGGTTTGAGCAATACAAGAAAGCCCTGAAGGACGATGGATTTAAGTGATTTCGATTTTGACCTGCCCGAGAGTCTGATTGCCACCCGCCCGGTCACCCCGCGCAGCGCGGCGCGGCTGTTGGTCGCGGAGGGGGTTGCAATAACTGATGCGCATGTAAGGGATCTGGGGCAATGGCTACGCCCGGGGGATCGTTTGGTTCTCAATGATACCAAGGTGATCCCGGCGCGCCTGACCGGCCACCGCACCCGGCAGGGCGAGGCCGGGGAAACCCAAGCAAAGATTGAGTTGACCTTGTTGTCACCGGCCCCGGATGGGGCTTGGAATGCACTGGTTAAACCATTGAAAAAGCTGCGTATTGGTGAATGTGTTGACTTCAGCAATGGGTTGCGCGCTGAGCTGTTGGGCAAGGCGGACGGGCAGGGATTGCTGCGGTTCAATCTGGCGGGGGATGCGTTTGACAAAGCGCTGGATCAGGCCGGGGCGATGCCGCTTCCGCCTTATATCGCCTCTCGCCGCGCGGCGGATGCACGCGATAAATCCGATTATCAAACGGTTTTTGCCCGCCACCCCGGCGCGGTTGCCGCCCCCACCGCCTCTTTGCATTTTGATGCGTCGTTATTGGCGTCTTTGCGCGATCTTGGCGTTGATTTTACCTATGTCACCCTGCATGTGGGCGCGGGCACATTTTTGCCGGTGAAGGTCATGGATGTAACGCGCCACAAAATGCACGCGGAATGGGGTGAGGTCAGCGCCATGGCGGTTAATGATATTCGCGCCACAAAAGCGGCGGGCGGGCGGATCATTCCGGTGGGCACCACCGCGCTGCGATTGATCGAATCCGCCGCCCGTGAGGGGGCTATTGCGCCGTGGCGCGGGGAGACGGATATTTTCATCTATCCCGGTTTCAAATTTCAGGTAACTGACGCGCTGATGACCAATTTTCATCTGCCTTGCTCAACCTTGATGATGCTGGTTTCGGCCCTGATGGGGCAAGAGCGGATCAAACAGATTTATGGCCATGCGATTGCCGTTGATTACCGGTTTTTCTCTTATGGGGACGCCTCATTGCTGATCCCCGGCTGAGGCTGTGAAAAGCGACATTCCAAGCGTCGTGTTTGGATGAGAAAGCCATGAATAGATGGCATAAATCTATCGGTCAGGCATATGGAGTTCTCATTCATGTTAAAGGTTTTCTCAGGTATCTGGGCGTTGTTGCTGGGCATGATGCTGTTGCAGGTGGGCAATGGCCTGCAAGGCACGCTTTTAGGGGTGCGCGGCGGCATTGAAGGGTTTTCAACTATTCAGATGTCATGGGTGATGTCCGGCTATTTCGCCGGGTTTTTATTTGGCTCGCGCATGGCACCCGAACTGATCCGCCGGGTTGGGCATGTCCGGGTTTTTGCCGCGCTGGGATCAATGATTTCCGCCGTGTTGATCTTATATCCCGTCATGCCCAATCCCTGGGTCTGGATGGTCGGGCGGGTTTTGATCGGGTTTTGCTATTCCGGGGTCTATGTGACGGCAGAAAGCTGGCTTAATAACTCCTCAAGCAATGAGACCCGTGGTCAGACGCTTTCGCTTTATATGATTGTGCAGATGGTTGGTATTGTGTCGGCGCAGGGCTTGATGGTCGTGGCTGATCCGTCGGGTTTTATATTGTTTGTGATCGCATCGGTTCTGGTTTCCATCGCCTTTGCTCCAATCCTGTTGTCCGTTTCACCAGCCCCGGCGTTTGAAAGCGCAAAACCGATGTCCTTGCGGCAGATCATGCAGGTATCGCCGCTTGGAACCGTCGGGATGTTTCTGCTTGGTGGCGTGTTTTCCGCGCAATTTGGCATGTCGGCGGTTTTTGGGGCCGAGATCGGGCTGAGCACCAGCCAAATATCCGGGTTTGTCGCGATGTTTTTCATCGGGGCAATGCTGTTTCAGTATCCGCTCGGCTGGCTTTCTGACCGGATGGACCGGCGGATATTAATTCTGGCAGCGTCTTTGATAACCGCAGGGGGAGCGCTGATTGGGATGATTTACAGCAATGATTTCAACTTGTTACTTGTCGCGGCCTTTCTTATCGGGGGGATGTCGACCCCGCTATATTCCTTGGTTCTTGCCCATACAAATGATTTTCTCGACTATGATGATATGGCCTCGGCTGCGGGCGGGATGGTGTTTATCAACGGGTTGGGGGCCATCGGCGGGCCGATGGTTATGGCCTGGGCGATGGGGGCCATCGGGCCGCAGGGCTATTTCCTTTTCATTGTCATTTTGATGGTCGCGCTGGTGGGCTATGCCGCTTACCGGATGACACAGCGCGCCGCCCCGGATGAGACCGAAAGTTACGCCAATGTGATGCCCGTATCCTCGGCCGTGGCTGTGGAGTGGGCGCAGGAACATGCGGTTGAAACGGCACAGGAAAACACCTAATGCCTTTTGTTTTTTGCCTCGGGTCAGGGAAAATGACAAAAGGCCCACTGCCTATAAAGTTGTAGGCGTTTGTATCTAATCTCATGCCTCATATTTAATGCAAAATGCTTTAAATATGACACATGCCGGAATATGTCGGTTTGTAGTAAATTTTTACTGTTGTTTTCTTGTTTTATGACGTTAACGTCAAATCAATCAATCATGGGAAAGATGAGGAGTTCCCGATGGTAGAGCCCGAAGATGTGTTGAATTTCTGGTTGGATGAAGTGGGGCCTGCAGGGTGGTATGAACCATCCGAGGAACTGGATCAAAAAATCAGAGACCGGTTTGAAAAAACATGGGTCGCTGCCCGGAATGGGGCTTGTGGGCTTTGGCTAACGTATCCGACAGGCACGTTGGCCTATATCATCCTGATGGATCAATTTCCGCGCAATATGTTTCGCGATAACGGGCAATCCTTTGCCACTGACAGATCTGCTTTGGCTGCGGCCAAGGTGGCGATCAAGCGCAAGTGGGATATGCGGATTGATGAGCCCGCACGGCAGTTTTTCTACCTGCCCCTGATGCATTCGGAAAACCTGTGTGATCAAGAGCGCTGCGTGCGCCTGATGCTTGAGCGGATGCCAAAAACCGGGGCCAGCAATATCGTACACGCGCGCGCCCACCGCGAGGTTATCCGCCTGTTTGGCCGCTTCCCCTATCGCAACGAGGCGCTGGCGCGTAAATCAACCGCGCCTGAGCTGGAATATGTAGCACAGGGCGGATATGGTGCAACTCTGCGGCAGTTGCAAGAAGCGGATGCTGCCTGAATTTTGCCTATAAATCAACGATCTGGAATGTTTCCTACCAGTGGTTTCTGGCGGGATAAGAAGATGCGTTGTGGATTTCAATGAGATAGTTTAATATCAAACTATATCCAATTACAGGAGAGCCTCATGGCGTCAAAATCATTTGATATGATCGTTATCGGGGCGGGTCCCGGTGGGTATGTGGCAGCAATCAGAGGGGCGCAACTGGGCCTGAACGTGGCCATTGTCGAGCGTGAAAACATGGGCGGTATCTGCCTCAACTGGGGCTGTATTCCAACCAAGGCATTGCTGCGCAGCTCGGAAGTGTTTCATCTGATGCACCGCGCCAAGGAATTTGGCCTGAAGGCGGATGGCATTGATTATGATCTGGATGCGGTGGTGAAACGCTCGCGCGCGGTGGCCAGACAGCTTAATGGCGGGGTCACCCATCTGCTGAAGAAAAACAAAGTCACGGCGTTCATGGGCGAGGCAACCTTGACCGGCAAAGGCAAGGTTTCGGTCAAGACCGATAAGGGCAATGAGGAACTGATGACCAAGAATATCATCCTCGCCACTGGCGCGCGTGCGCGGGAATTGCCGGGGCTTGAGGCCGATGGGAAACGGGTCTGGTCGTATCGCCATGCGCTGGTGCCGCCGCATATGCCGAAGAAATTGCTGGTCATTGGATCGGGGGCCATTGGCATTGAATTTGCCAGTTTTTACAACACCTTGGGCGCTGAAACCACGGTGGTTGAGGTGATGGACCGGGTGCTGCCGGTGGAGGATTCCGAGATCAGCGCCATGGCCAAAAAGGCCTTTGTCAAACAGGGCATGAAGATCATGGAAAAAACCATGGTCAAGCAGCTGGACCGCACCAAGGACAAGGTGACGGCGCATATTGAAACCGCTGGTAAGGTTGAGAAACGCGACTTTGACACGGTGATTTCCGCCGTGGGGATTGTCGGCAATGTCGAAGGGCTGGGGCTGGAGGCGCTGGGCGTAAAAACCGACCGCACCCACATTGTCACCGACGAATTTTGCCGCACCGGCGTGGACGGGATTTATGCCATCGGCGATATCGCCGGGGCCCCATGGCTGGCGCATAAGGCAAGCCATGAGGGCGTGATGGTGGCCGAATTGATCGCGGGCAGGCACCCCCATCCGGTGAAACCCGAAAGCATCGCCGGTTGCACCTATTGCCATCCACAGGTGGCCAGTGTCGGCCTGACCGAAGCCAAGGCGAAAGAGGCCGGGTTTGACATCAAGGTCGGGCGCTTTCCCTTCATTGGCAACGGCAAAGCCATCGCTTTGGGCGAGGCCGAGGGCATGATCAAAACCATCTTTGACGCCAAAACCGGCGAGCTTTTAGGCGCGCATATGATCGGCGCAGAGGTGACCGAACT
>CAZZKL010000186.1:0-5101 GCA_964655135.1 uncultured Roseovarius sp.
CCGCCCTCAAGCCAGCCGCAGGAATGCAGCATGAAATTCACCCCCCCCAGCAAAGCCGCATTATGAGTATGCGCGGTTTCATAGGCCGCCTGCGCATCGGGCAGTTTTGAGCCACAAAGCCCCCCGCCCGAGCGAAACGGCAGGTTCATCCGCCGCGCCAACTGCCCCGCGCCATAAAGGATCTGACTGGCCTCGGGCGTGCCAAAAGTGGGCGCGCCGCTGTTCATGTCAATCGAGGTCACAAAAGCGCCAAACACCACCGGCGCACCGGGGCGGATTAGCTGATTATAGGCAATGCCGGCCATCACTTCGGCCAATACTTGCGTCAGCGTGCCCATCACTGAAACCGGCGCCATCGCCCCACCAACGATGAAGGGCGACACAATACAGGCCTGATTATTGGCGGCATAAACCTCCATCGCGCCCATCATCACATCGTCAAATGTCATAGGGGAATTGACGTTGATGAGTGAAATCATACAGGTGTTTTTCTGCACAAATTCTTTTCCAAAAAGAATTTCGCACATCTCAACGCTGTCCTGCGCCCGGCTGGGCTCGGTCACCGAGCCCATGAAGGGCTTATCGCTCAGTGTCATATGCGCCAAGAGCATATCCAAATGCCGCTTATTCACCGCCACATCCGTAGGCTCGCACACCGTGCCGCCGGAATGGTGCAGCCATTTTGACATATAGCCCAGCTTCACGAATTTCTCAAAATCCGCCATGGTGGCATAGCGCCGCCCGCCCTCCATATCACGCACAAAAGGCGGGCCATAAACCGGCGCACAGACCAATGTATTGCCGCCAATCTCAACATTGCGCGCGGGGTTGCGCGCGTGCTGGGTAAACTTGGACGGCGCAGTTGAGCAAAGCTTGCGCGCCAACCCTTTGGGGATGCGCACCCGCTCGCCATCAATATCCGCGCCCGCCTTGCGCCAGCGCTCTAATGCGGCGGGATTATCGACAAAATTAACCCCAATTTCTTCCAGAACGGTTTCGGCATTGGCCTCGATGATCTCAAGCGCCTCATCGCTTAAAATCTCGTAAAGCGGCACGTTGCGTTCAATATATTTCACGGTTTCCACGTTGATGGCGGTACGCTCCGCCCGACGCGCGGCCCCGCCGCCGCCCCGTCCTCGTCTGCGTGTTGCTGCTTCGGCCATGAGAAACCCTTTTGACTTCTGGCGCGCCCCCCTTGGGCACGGTTCATAAGAAATTTACCCCATTGCCCCCGGCAGGCAGTGAAGATTTACGCCCTTTGAGGTGAGAATGCGACATCAAGGCGCGACAGCCACAATATATCACATCGCCCCGGCGTGAACAGCTTGCACCGGCATCAAACCCGCCCTACTAGGCTATTCATGAGCCAGATAACCCATGACCGCCTTTTAATCATAGATTTCGGCAGCCAGGTGACGCAGCTTATTGCGCGCCGCCTGCGCGAGTTGAGCATCTATTGTGAAATACACCCCTACCAGAAGGTCACCGACGATTTTTTAGCGGATTTCGCCCCGCGCGCGGTGATCCTGTCCGGTGGGCCTTGTAGTGTGATTGACGAAGCCGCACCGCGCCCGCCCGAAAGCCTGTTCACCTTAGGCGTACCGGTTCTTGGCATCTGTTACGGCCAGCAGGTGATGATGCAAATGCTGGGCGGCAAGGTGGAACGCGGCCACGGCACCGCCGAATTTGGCCGGGCTTATGTGACGCAATCGGCGCAGGAGCTTGAGCTGTTGCAAGGCTGGTTTAAAGACGACCGTGAACAGGTCTGGATGAGCCACGGCGATCACGTCTCAGCCATCGCGCCGGGGTTTGAGGTTTACGGCACCTCGCCCAACGCGCCCTATGCCATCACCGCTGACCCATCGCGAAAATTCTATGCGGTGCAGTTTCATCCCGAGGTGCATCACACCCCGAACGGCGCGAAATTCTATGAAAATTTCGTGCGTCTGGCGGGCTTTACCGGCGATTGGACCATGGCCGCCTACAAAGACGAGGCGATCCGCAAAATCCGCGATCAGGTGGGCGATAAGCAAGTGATTTGTGGCCTCTCGGGTGGTGTTGACAGCTCAGTCACGGCGATGCTGTTGCACGAGGCAATCGGCGATCAACTGACGTGCGTGTTTGTCGATCATGGCCTTTTACGGATGAATGAGGCCGAAGAAGTCGTGAAAATGTTCCGCGATAATTACAACATTCGCCTGATCCACGCCGACGAATCTGAATTATTCCTCGGCGAGCTTGACGGGCAATCCGACCCCGAAACCAAGCGCAAAATCATCGGCCGTTTGTTCATTGACGTGTTCCAAAAATATGCCCATCAGATCGAGGGCGCGGAATTTCTTGCCCAAGGCACGCTTTACCCCGATGTGATCGAATCGGTCAGCTTCTCGGGCGGGCCATCGGTAACCATCAAATCGCACCATAATGTTGGCGGATTGCCGGAAAAGATGGGCCTCAAACTGGTTGAACCCCTGCGTGAGCTGTTCAAAGACGAGGTGCGCGAACTCGGCCGGGAGCTGGGCCTGCCCACAAGTTTCATCGGGCGGCACCCCTTCCCCGGTCCCGGTCTTGCCATTCGCTGCCCCGGTGAGATCACCATTGAGAAACTGGAAATTCTGCGCCGCGCCGATGCGGTTTACATTGATCAGATCCGCAAGCACGGGCTGTATGATGAGATCTGGCAGGCGTTTGTCGCCATCCTGCCGGTGCGCACCGTCGGTGTGATGGGCGACGGGCGCACCTATGATTTTGCCTGTGCCTTGCGCGCGGTCAATTCGGTGGATGGCATGACGGCGGATTATTACCCGTTCAGCCACGAATTTCTGGGCGAAACCGCCACCCGTATCATCAACGAGGTGCCGGGTATCAACCGGGTGACCTATGACATCACATCCAAACCACCGGGCACGATTGAATGGGAATGACCCGCCTGCAGCACCGGGCCGCCTGATGCAAATCCGGTTCAAGCCATGAGCCACGCCGCACCCGCAACCCTTCTGCGCGCCGGTTTGTGGATGGTCGGCTCAATCACCTCATTCACCGCCATGGCCGTGGCCGCGCGCCAGATCAGTTTTGATCTCGATACGTTTGAGATCATGCTCTACCGCTCGCTCACCGGGCTGGTGATCATGCTGGCGTATATCTCGCTCACCGGCACATGGAGCGGGATCAGCCTGCAACATAGCCGCCTGCATCTTTTGCGCAATATTTTTCATTTCACCGGCCAGAACCTGTGGTTCTATGCCATCCCGCTGATCCCGCTGGCGCAGGTGTTTGCGCTGGAATTTACCACGCCGCTGTGGGTGCTGCTGATGGCACCGCTGTTTTTGGGCGAGCGGCTGACGCCGTTGCGGGCTTTTGCGGCGTTCTTGGGGTTTGTTGGCATTTTGATTATCGCCCGCCCTGGCAGCACAGCGCTTAATGCCGGCACCATCGCCGCCGCGAGTGCTGCCATCGGCTTTGCCGGCACGGCGATTTTCACCAAAAAGCTGACGGGGCGCACGAGTTTGGCCAACATCCTGCTGTGGATGACCGCGCTGCAATCGCTGTTTGGCCTGTTCTTTGCTGGGGTTGATGGCCGGATTGCCCTGCCCTCGACCGGCAATCTGCCGTGGCTTCTGGTGATTGGGCTGGGCGGCCTTACGGCGCATGTCTGCCTGACAAAGGCGCTTTCCATCGCGCCCGCCACGCTGGTCATGCCAATCGATTTTGCCCGCCTGCCGCTGATCGCCTTCATCGGCTTCATGTTCTATCATGAGTCGGTTGACGGCTGGATCATCCTTGGATCTGTGATCATATTTGCCGCCAATTACCTGAATATCTGGTCCGGCACCCGGCAAAAGGCCTGAAATCGGTTTGTTTCACGGTAAACTGTGACCTGCAAAACACCGAAAAAAATCCTCTGGCCCGTGACGTGGCGTCAAACATTGACCGGCAGGTTTTTGCCTATAATCATGAGGGCAATAAAAAAATAATTCAGGAGAGGGATAATGAAGAACTACGCACTAAAAGCGGCAGCGCTGGCACTTACGGCAGGCGCGGCCCATGCGGGCGGGATTGACCGCAGCGGCACGCCGATTGATGCACTTTTTGAAAAAGGCAATTATGCCGAGCTGTCATTTGGCTATGTTATACCGGATGTCACCGGCACTGATAACATTGGCAACAGATACAGCAACGTCGCCGATAATTTCACATTGTTTGGTGGCGCTCTGAAAATGGACGTCGGTGAGAAACTTTCTTTCGCTTTGATATTTGATCAGCCCTATGGCTCGGATATCCGGTATGGTGGCAACCCGGCGGCAACATTTTTGGGTGGCACATATGCAAGGGCCAAAAGTAACGCCATAACGGGGCTTTTGCGCTATAAATTCAACGAAAACTTTTCGCTCTATGGCGGACCCCGAGCGTTGAAGGCGGATGGTAATATTACGCTCTCAGGTTTAGCCTATGCCGGGCTGAGTGGCTATAATGTCAACTTGGCCTCGGATGAGGGATTTGGCTATGTTGTTGGCGGGGCTTTTGAAATTCCCAAATACGCCATGCGCGCGTCAATAACCTATCATTCGCCGATTGACCTGAAATTCGGAACAACTGACAATTCCGGCTTTCCCCCAGGAACAACCAAATCCGAATTACCGCAATCGATAAAAATATCGCTGCAATCCGGGGTTGCCCAAAATACCTTGGTTTTCGGCAGCTTTCGTTGGTCTGACTGGTCTGCGTTTACAGTTGATCCGCCCAACCCCTTTGTTCCCAACCTTGCCAGTTTGAACGATTCCTATACTTTCGAGCTTGGTGTCGGGCACCGTTTCTCTGATAAAATCTCGGCGAGTATCACAGGTAGCTTGGATTTAAAGGCCAGTGACAGCCTTGCCTCACCGCTGGCTCCGACCAATGGCCAAAAGGCAATCAGCATCGGTGGCAAATATAAGGTTAACGACAGCGTCGATATATCCGCCGGTGTCCGTTACACTTTGCTGGGCAATGCCCACCCTCAAACCGCTGGTACATCTCGCGGGTCGTTTAAAAACAACAGCGCCATCAGCATCGGCGTGAAGCTGGGCTTCCATTTCTAATCGCCCGCCAAGCGTTATTAACA
>CAZZKL010000187.1:0-5014 GCA_964655135.1 uncultured Roseovarius sp.
GCAAGATCCTGCAACATGGCTTTACGACGATCACCAAAACCAGGGGCCTTAACAGCCGCGATTTTCAAGCCGCCACGCAGTTTGTTAACAACCAGAGTTGCCAGCGCTTCGCCTTCAACATCTTCAGCGATAATCATCAGTGGCTTGCCGGACTGGATAACAGTTTCCAACAGCGGAACCATTGGCTGAAGCGACGACAATTTCTTTTCGTGCAGAAGGATCAGAACGTCCTCAAGCTCGGTTGTCATCTTTTCAGGGTTGGTCACGAAATATGGTGACAGGTAACCGCGGTCAAACTGCATGCCTTCAACAACATCGGTTTCTGTTTCCAGACCTTTGTTTTCTTCAACAGTGATCACGCCTTCGTTGCCGACGCGCTGCATCGCATCAGCAATTTGCTGACCGATATCAGATTCGCCATTGGCTGAAATTGTGCCGACCTGCGCCACTTCGGCACTGTCTTTCACTTCGCGTGAGGCGGATTTGATCGACTCAACAACGTTCTTGGTTGCCAGATCAATACCGCGCTTCAGGTCCATCGGGTTCATGCCAGCGGCAACCGATTTCAGGCCCTCGGCCACAATCGCCTGGGCCAGAATTGTGGCTGTGGTGGTGCCGTCGCCGGCCTCATCATTGGTGCGGCTGGCCACTTCTTTGACCATCTGCGCGCCCATGTTCTCAAACTTGTCTTCCAGCTCGATCTCTTTGGCAACGGTTACACCGTCTTTGGTGATGCGCGGCGCACCAAATGATTTGTCGAGTATTACGTTACGGCCTTTGGGGCCAAGCGTTACCTTGACCGCATCGGCCAGGATATTTACGCCGCGCAGCATTCTGTTGCGGGCATCGGTGTCAAATTTGACGTCCTTGGCAGACATGATGTCTCTCCTTGACTATCTGTTATAAATTAGGGGTTGGAAGCGGCTTCAGGAAATAATGCCCAGAATGTCGCTTTCTTTCATGATCAGCAGCTCTTCACCGTCAAGGGTGATCTCGGTGCCCGACCATTTGCCAAAGAGAACCCGATCACCGGCCTTTACGGCCATCTCGATCAGCTCACCACTGTCTTTGCGCGCACCTTCGCCGCAAGAAACAATTTCGCCCTCGCTGGGCTTTTCCTTGGCACTGTCGGGGATGATCAGCCCACCGGCTGTTTTTTCGTCGCCTTCAACGCGGCGAACAACGACGCGATCGTGTAGCGGATTAAATGCCATCTTCGAGGCTCCTTAATCTCAATGTTTCATTCATTGCCCCTCCCCAAAGTTCTTGGTGGGACCGTTAGCACTCACCTAAGTCGAGTGATAACGACGCATAGCTAAGGATGCCTGCAAGCGGAGTCAACAACTTAGCTACAATTATTTTCAGCGCCGTGATTGCCCTGTCCGCGCCATGGCTCTAGCCTGTAACGGTCAAAACCCCGCGATGAGGTGCCTTATGAGCCGTCTGTTTGCCGTTTTCCTGCTGATTTTCCCGGCCATGCCCGTTTGGGCCATGTGTGAGGGCACCGATCTGATTGCAAATCTGGATGCCGCTGATCGTGCCACGCTTGAAACCCGCGCCGAAAATACTGCCTTCCCTAAAGGCATTTTCTGGCGCGCCAGCTTAGGCAACAGCACGATCACGCTGTTTGGCACCTACCATTTTCAACACGCCCAAACCGAAGCGCATCTTGAATTACTCAAGCCGTATATCGACGCGGCTGATGCCATTTTTCTTGAATCTTCGATTACCGATCAAAAACAGATGCAACGCGAGGTGGCGGCGGATCCATCGCTTATGTTCATCACCAAAGGCGAAACCCTTCCGGATCTTCTGGGGCCTGAAGACTGGAAAAAACTGGTTGCGGAAATGCGCATGCGGGGTGTTCCCGGCTTCATGGTGGCCAAGTTCAAACCGTTCTGGGCGGCGATGATGCTGGGCATTGGCCCCTGTCAAACCCGGAGTGGCCTGACAGCCGGCAAAGGCATTGACCAGCAGATCGGCATCTACGCCGCCACCATCGGCAATGACAGCCGCTCGTTAGAGGATTACCGCACGATCCTGACGCTGTTTGATGCTTATCCGCTGGAGGATCAGCTTAACATGATCCGGCTGTTTTTTGCCTATTCGGATCAGGCGGATGACATTTCATATACGTTGCAGCAGCATTACCTGAAGCAGGAGATTGCCCTGATCTGGGAATATTCCCGGCTAATCTCCCTGAAATATGGCGGCGATAATGCCATGGCCGATTTTGAGCTGTTCGAGCGCCTATTGCTGATCAACCGCAACGCCAATTGGATGGATGTCATTCTTAAAGCCGCCCCCGACAAAACCCTGTTTCTGGCCATCGGGGCAGGGCACCTTCCGGGGGAGGTCGGCCTGCTGCGCTTGTTGAAAAATCAGGGCTACGCCATTACCCGCCTGCCGCTTGAACCGTGACGTAGGGTGGGTGAAACCCACCATACTGGCAAAGCAAGACCGCCCTTGAGTGACGTGCCTTGAGTGACGTGGCAATATCACTTCACATCCCGATTTAAACGTCATTGTGCCGGAAAAGCGAAACACCGCTTGACATAATACCATTTGGTTTCATAATTGGGATACCAAATGGTATCACAAAGGAATCATAATGAAACACCTTCTATCTGCTTTGACAGTCGTAATGCTATTTGTGCCCATATCCGTAAATGCCGAACAGATAACCCTCATGGACTCAATGGATTACACATGGGAAACAACACCTGAAGGGGTCGCTTTCGCCGCTCTGCAAGGGGATCGGTTCACTGAATCCTATCAGGCATTGGTCAGATTGCCTGCCGGAACGGTAAGCCCGCTACATATGAAATCCGCAAATATGTATGGCGTCATATTGCAAGGCGAAATGATCCACTACGCGAATGGCGACAACCCCAAAACGGCCCGAAAAATCGGACCGGGTGCATTCTATAGTATTTCCAGCGGCACGGCGCATATCTCCGCCTGCGTCTCGGATCAGCCCTGCGTTGCCTATCTCTACCAAGACGGGGCTTTTGATTTTCTGCCGGTGCAACAATGACCGTCGCCCAGCAGTTGGGATTTCGGGCTTTGGCCGACCCCACGCGCCGAAATATCCTTCAGCTTTTAACACATAACGACATGACGATTGCCGAGGTCGCCAGCAATTTCCAAATGACCCGCGCGGCGGTGAAAAAGCATCTCACCATACTGAAAGAAGGCAATCTCATTTCGGTTCAGGTTTGCGGCAGATCACGGCTGAATAGCCTGAATTCAGAGGGGTTAAAGCAAATATTCGACTGGTTTGGCTACTTCGATACCTTTTGGGATACCCATCTCAACACACTCAAAACTGAAATTGAAAAGGACATGCAATGACCGATGTAATCTTGCGGAAATCAATCTACCTCAAAGCAACACCGGCGCAGGTATGGGCCTATTTAACCGACCCGGACAAACTTGCAATTTGGTTTCATAAACCCACTACAGCCTTGGTTGAAGGCGATTACGAAATGTTTGGTGTCGATAGTGGCGACAAACTCATGTGGGGCACGGTGCTTGTCGCCAAGCCATTTTCCCGCCTGGAATATACCTTTACCATCGCCCCCATGGGGGATCAGATCAGCACCGTTAAATGGCGATTGGAGGATGTCTCCGGTGGTACAAATCTATCGCTGCACCACGAAGGCCTGCCGCAAGGGACCGAAGCATTTAACCTCATTCTCGCACTGGACAAGGGATGGGACGATCACCTTGCCCGCATGCGCATCTCAGCTCACGAAGGTTAGGGTCATGCCTCTCTATCCTCACTCCGCCGGAACCGCCTCGGCCCCTTCCGCCAAAGGATGCGGCAGTTTATCAAGCATCTCAATCGGGCAGACCATCACGAAATTGCCCCGCTCCACATCCCAATAGCGCAAAATCTCCTGCGCCTTTTTGCTGCCGGTTTCCGCCGCGTGGCGCTCAATCAGCTCTTCCAACTCCATTGCCCAATGCCCGTCCATCACCGCCGATGTCACCACCGTTTCGCGGTTGATCAGCATATCCGTCGCCCCCTCCGGATCATATAAATAAGCCATCCCCCCGGTCATCCCGGCGGCAAAATTCGCGCCCACCGGCCCAAGGATCACCGCCACCCCGCCGGTCATATATTCACAGCCATTGCTGCCGCAGCCCTCAATCACCACCTTGGCCCCGGAATTGCGCACGCCAAACCGCTCCCCCGCGCGCCCGGCGGCAAACAAAAAGCCATCGGTGGCCCCATAAAGCACCGTATTGCCAATGATCGTGTTCTCTGCCGCCACCAGATTGCTTGCCATCGCCGGGCGCACCACAATGGTGCCGCCGCTCAGGCCCTTGCCAACGTAATCATTGGCGTCACCGCCGACCTCAATCTTCAACCCCGGAGCCGCAAACGCCCCCAAGGACTGCCCCGCGCTGCCCTGAAGCTTCACCGTCAGGTGATCGGGTTGCAAGCTGTTGCGCATCCCGAAATTGCGCACAATATGCGACGACACCCGCGCCCCCACCGTGCGGTGGGTATTCTGCACCGCATAAGAAAGCTGCATCTTTTCGCCGTCTTCCAAAAACCTCTGGGCATCGCGCACGATCTCAGCGTCCAACGTATCGGGCACCTCAGTGCGCGGGCGCAAACGGTCATAAGTAATCTCTGCCGCGCCATCCACGGTGATCAGCATCGGGTTAAGATCAAGATCATCCAAATGCGCCGACCCCCGGCTCACCTGCGTCAGCAAATCCGCCCGGCCAATGATGTCATCCATTGAACGCGCCCCGATGCTGGCCAAAATCTCACGCACTTCCTGCGCATAAAAAGTGATTAAATTCACCACCTTATCGGCATTCCCGGTAAATTTCCCGCGCAGCGCCTCGTCCTGAGTACACACCCCCACCGGGCAGGTATTGCTCTGACATTGCCGCACCATGATACAGCCCATCGCGATCAGCGCCGCCGTGCCGATGCCATATTCCTCGGCCCCCATCATCGCCGCCATGACAATATCGCGCCCGGTGCGCAGGC
>CAZZKL010000188.1:0-4873 GCA_964655135.1 uncultured Roseovarius sp.
TAGGCCGGGCTTAAGCCCGGCTTACGCTGTAACTCGGACGGGTGCTGGCATTTTTTGTAAAACGCCGACTGTCTGAGGTCTAATACACCTGCTCAAATCCATTTCGCCATCGGTGGCAGGCTCATCAACACCGCATCGGCATCATGACCGGTGGCCAATCCAAACTTGGTGCCCCGGTCATAAACCAGATTATATTCCGCATAAAGCCCCCGGTGGATAAGCTGCGTATCCTTATCCGCCGCCGTCCAGTCCTGCCGCCGCCGCTTTTCAACCAGCGGCAGATACGCTGGTAAAAACGCCCGGCCAATATCTTGCGTCAGGGCAAAATCCGCGTCCCAGTCGCCGCTATTGTGGTCATCCATAAATATCCCGCCCACACCGCGTGCGCGTCCCCGGTGCGGGACATAGAAATACTCATCCGCCCAGGCCTTCAACTTGGGATAAAGCCCGGCCCCATGGGGATCAAGATGCGCCTTCTGAACGCCATGAAAATGCGCCGTATCCTCGGCATATTCAATGCACGGGTTCAAATCTGATCCGCCACCAAACCACCACGCCCCCGGTGTCCAAAACATTCGCGTATTCATATGCACCGCTGGAACTTGCGGGTTTTGCATATGCGCCACAAGGCTGATGCCAGAGGCCCAAAAGCGCGGATCGTCCTTGATCCCGGGCACGCCGCGCGCCGCCATCGCCACCTGCGCCGCTTCGCCCAGCACGCCGTACACTTGCGATACATTCACGCCGACCTTTTCAAACACCCGGCCGCCGCGCATCACGCTCATCAATCCGCCGCCCGCGTCCTTGCCATCCTCCGCCGCGCGCTTGGTCTCTCGAACTTCAAACCGCCCGGCAGGCAATTCCGACATTGGCCCGGCTTGATGGCTGTCCTCCAGCCCCTCAAATGCCGTGACAATCTCATCACGCAAGGTCCGAAACCACGCCGCTGCCTGGCTTTTTTCCGTGATCATATCCGCCATCTAATGTGCCATCTAATGCACCGGCGCCGACACCGGATCAACCAGCGTCCTGCCGCCATCCAGCGTCATCGTCTGCCCGGTCATAAAGCTTGAGCTGTCACTGGCCAGATACTGCACCGCCTCGGCCAGCTCGGTCGATTCCGCAATCCGGCCCAATGGTGTATGCCCCTCGATCTCCTCGCGCAGGTCAATATCCTCGCGCAATGCGTCACGCAACGAGGCGCTCATCACCGAGCCAAACGCCACCGCATTGACCCGAATGTGATGCGGCGCCAGCGCCACCGCAAGGCTGCGCGTCATCTGATCCAACGCCGCCGACGAGACCGAGAACGCCAGCAAATCCGGGTGCGTGCGCCGGGCGGCAATCGACGACAAATTAACAATCGTCCCCGCCGGGCCGCCCTCACTGCCCTCGGCCTGCCGGATCATCCGCCTTGCCACATGCTGGCTCAGCCGCAGCGATGTCATCAGGTTTTGCTGCAACAATTCCTCGATGGTATCATCCTCAGGGTCCAGCGCATCCGAGATCTTCACCTGCCGCGCCGCATTGACCAGAATATCCACCTGCTCAAACGCATCTATTGTCGCCGACAGTAGATTGGCCTGCGTCAGCTTTTGCCGCAAATCCCCGGCGAAATAGCGGATATTTCCGCCCTCATCGTTTTTGCCCAGCTCTACTTCAAGCTGCTTCTCATCGCGATCGGCAAACATCACATTAGCGCCCTTGTCGGCAAAATGACGCCCGATGGCCAGACCAATACCATTGGCCCCGCCGGTCACAATCGCGGTTTTGCCAGAGATAGAAAATGACATATTTGGCCCCTCAGATGATTCTCATCACAACAGCTTATTGCAATTCACCGCCGCTTGCGAGACGGGCGCGCGCCACGCAGCAGTTTAAACCGGTTATCCCCGGCAGTCTCGCTCACCTCAGTGAAACATTCCGCCAGCGTCGTCTCATAGGCCAAGTGCCGGTTGGCCACCAGCAAAAGCTGCCCCGCAGGTTTGAGCATCGCCGCCGCCGCCCGGATAAACCCGCGTCCCAGATCAGGATCCGCCGCGCGCGCCGTATGAAAGGGCGGGTTGCAAATCACCGTATCCAGCAACGCCTCAGGCCGCCAGCCGCAGGCATCCGCCCAATGCAGCGTCACCCGGTCATCGGTGATATTGCGCCGTGCGCAGTCCAGCGCGCTATGCCCGGCCTCCACCAGATCAAGCGCCACAATATCCTGCCGCTCCAGCGCCCGCGCGCTCAGATAACCCCAGCCGCCGCCCAAATCCGCCACCCGCGCGCCAAGTTTGCGGGGCAGATGATCCGCCAGCAACCTTGACGCCGGATCAATCCCATCCGCCGAGAAAACCCCCGGCACGGTGATGAAACCGCCTTCAATCTCATGCGCCGCGCCCGCCGCCCAATCGTCAAACCCTGCGCCGCCCTGAAGCCAGAAAACCTTGCCATGGGCCTTTGAGACCGGCCCCATAACGGCCCGCCGCTTGCGACAATCGCGCAGCAAAGATTCCACCCCGTCGGTTTTTGCCCCGTCAACAATCACAATCCCATCCGTGACCGCCGCCGCCTCGGCCACCAGCGCCCGCGCCAGTGCCTTGGCGCGCGGCAGGCAAATCAACGCGGCGCTATAACGCCCCTGAGGTTCGATGAAACATTGGAATCCAAGCCCGGCAAAATGATCAAAATCAGGCTTGAAATCGCTGATGACATGGCATCGCTCCAGCGGCAGCGCGCTCAGATCAGCCCCGGCCCTTGGCGCAAAAACCGCAATATTTCCGGTCTCGGGCAAGATCAGCCCGCCCTCGGACATCGCCACCGGCAGGCGCGAGACCCGCTGTTTCATTCTTTTTCCATGGTGCATTGCAGCGGATGCTGATGCTGACGGGCAAAATCCATCACCTGACTGACTTTGCTTTCGGCAATCTCATGGCTGAAAATCCCCACCACCGCCACGCCCTTGAGATGCACCGTCAGCATGATCTCAGACGCCTGCACATGATCCATCCGGAAAAACCGCTCCAACACGGTGATGACAAATTCCATCGGCGTAAAATCATCATTCAAAAGCAACACCTTGAACAACGGCGGTCGCTTGGTCTCAGGCCGGGTTTCAACCACGACCGAGGTCTCATCCCCATCGTCGTTCTGGCCTGCCATTTGGATGATTGGTTGGGTCATAACATTCACAAATGCTCTGCGTCACATCACAGGAATAAAAAAACTGTCAGAGCGCTTTATATAACCCGTTTGCCCGCCATGAAAAGGGGCAATCCTGTGAGGGCCTGATCAAAAAGTAAACCGCCCGGCTAGCGCAGCCGCGCCACCGCCGCCACCGGCCCATTTCCCTCATGCTGCAATAAGATCACCACCGGCTCATTGCCGATCACAGACGCCTGCAATTCAAGCGGCTGATTGGTGTCCCATTGCTGCAAAACCTCAAGCGTGGTGACGATATTCACATAATTGATGCTGCGCCCGGCATTTTCGCCGCGCTCAATATCCACCCGCGCCTGCGGCCGATAGCGGATCAACTGCACCGTCAGACGGTCCGGCAATGGCTCCTCGGCCGTGGCCCGGATGCTCAACTGACTGCCATCGCGGGTCACCTCAAGCGAAACATACGGCGCGCGTGATTTATTCCGGTCAATCACATCCACCACATCAAGCGTATGAGTGCCAACCACCTGATCCACGCCATTGATGATCATTTGCGGCGTGTACACCATCCGCTGGCCGCGTGCTTTGGCATAAGCCCTTTGCCGCGCAGTATATTGTGGGCTGCCAAAGCTGTCTTTCCAGCCGATATAATCCCAGTAATCCACATGCATCGCCAGCGCCAAAACGTCATCACGCGCCGCCAGCTCTTGCAAAAACGCATCCGCGCGCGGGCATGACGGACAGCCTTGTGAGGTGAACAGCTCCACCACCACAGGATTCATCGCAGGATTTTCCTGCACCTGTGCCTGCACCGGCAGCGCCATCACGATCATGGCCATCATCAATTTTAAACCTGTGCGCATCGCCCGCAAATATTCCTTTTGGTCCGGTGAAACGATATATCAATAAGTAGTATTCACTCTGATGATGAATATCCAATCAAGGTTTCGCGAGTCTTTGTGGGTTTCTGAAATATTGTTATTTTGTGTGCAATAGTATACAATATATCCATCTCCCCCCTTGAACGCCCCCGAATTATGGGCCAGAAGCGGGCAAATTCATGCCCTATGTTGAACATATCTAAGGAGCGCCCCATGCCAATCACCGTCGGATCAGATCGCAACAAAACCCGCAAAACCCTGAGCGTGGGCGGCGAAAGCGTCGCCTATTACTCGATCAAAGCCGCCGAAGATGCGGGCCTTGGCAATTTCTCGCGCCTGCCCGCCGCCCTGCGCGTGGTGTTGGAAAACATGCTGCGCTTTGAAGACGGCAAAACCGTCACCACCGACGACATCCGCGCGTTTTCTCAATGGGCCACTCAAGGCGGCAAAAACCCGCGTGAGATTGCCTATCGCCCGGCCCGCGTCTTGATGCAGGATTTCACCGGCGTGCCCGCCGTGGTTGATTTGGCGGCGATGCGCGATGGCATTGTGGCCCTTGGCGGCGACGCACAACAGATCAACCCGCTCAACCCGGTGGATCTGGTGATTGACCACTCGGTGATGATCGACGAGTTTGGCACACCGCGCGCCTTCCGGATGAACGTTGAGCGCGAATATGAGCGCAATATGGAGCGCTACCAGTTCCTCAAATGGGGTCAGGGTGCCTTCAACAATTTCCGCGTGGTGCCGCCCGGCACCGGCATTTGCCATCAGGTCAACCTTGAATATCTGGCGCAAACCGTGTGGACCGATACCGATCAAAACGGCGCAGATGTTGCCTATCC
>CAZZKL010000189.1:0-4798 GCA_964655135.1 uncultured Roseovarius sp.
GAAAACACCATCTGGACATGGAACGCCATCGGCAAACGCAAAGGGACTTGGGCCTTGTCCGAGGACGCGCCTGAAGCGACCAAAGGCTTCTTGCTCAATCACCTCATTCATGAGTTGCTGCCCCCCAAGGGCGACGGGTTGCGTTGGTCCAACTCTGATCCGATCACCGGACAGGCGGCATGGTTTGATCTGCGGGTGAAGATTGAAAAAGTCGTCGCCCCCGATGAATGCCAACCCGTATTAAATCCGATAAAATCCCCGGTAGGTCAGGGTCCGGATGAATTGAAATGGAAGGTAGGCAAATGAGCGCGATTAAAACTTTTGAAAAAAGTTTTGCCAAAAGTTTTCATGAAAACTTTTACTGCACAACCTCTCACCGGAGGGTCACATGACCAGCCTTCCCGAAAAAACCACCCGCAAACTTGGCCTTGTGATTGATCTAGACACCTGCGTCGGTTGCCATGCCTGCGTGATTTCCTGCAAGGGCTGGAACACCGAAAACTACGGCGCGCCACTATCCGACCAGGACCCTTACGGCGGCAACCCGTCGGGTACGTTCCTTAACCGGGTTCACAGCTATGAGGTGCAGCCCGCCGAGGGTGCCGCACAACTCATCCATTTCCCCAAATCCTGCCTGCATTGTGAGGATGCGCCTTGCGTTACCGTTTGCCCCACCGGGGCCAGCTATAAGCGCACGGAAGACGGCATTGTGTTGGTAAATGAGTCCGATTGTATCGGCTGTGGCCTGTGTGCCTGGGCCTGTCCTTATGGCGCGCGTGAGATGGATGCTGCCGAGGGTGTGATGAAAAAATGCACCCTATGCGTGGACCGCATTTACAATGAAAACCTACCAGAAGTTGACCGTGTTCCAGCCTGCGTGCGCACCTGCCCGGCGGGCGCGCGGCATTTTGGCGATTTCAACGATCCCGAAAGCCATGTGTCAAAACTCACCGCTGAGCGCGGCGGTATGGATCTGATGCCCGAGCAGGGCACCAAACCTGTCAACAAATACCTGCCCCCACGGCCCAAAGATGAGATGGATCAGATTGATATTCTGGCCCCGTTCCTTGAGCCGGTGATGGAAGAACCCAAAGGGTTTTTAGGCTGGCTAGATAAAACACTGGAGAAAATCTGAGATGCACCCGTCCCCTTCAGTCATCATCTTCACCACCTGCTCGGGCCTTGGTTTTGGCCTTTTGGCCTGGCTTGGCTTTGGCCTGCCGGATGTCACCGGCTGGGTTGCGTTTGCCTTCTTTGCCGCCGCCTATCTTCTCGCGGTTGGCGGGCTAATGGCGTCAACCTTCCACCTTGGTCATCCTGAACGCGCGATGAAAGCCTTTAGCCAATGGCGCTCAAGCTGGCTCAGCCGCGAAGGCGTGGCGGCGGTGGTGGCATTGCTGATCATCGGGGTCTACGCGGCGGCGCTGGTTTTCTTTGACACACGCATCACCATTCTGGGTTGGATCGGCGCGGCGTTATCAGTGTTTACGGTTTATGCCACCTCAATGATCTACGCCCAGCTCTCGACCGTGCCACGCTGGAAAACCTTTCTGACCCCGGCGCTTTTCCTCTCGATCTCAATCGCGGGCGGGGCTTTGCTGGCTGGACAGATCACACAGGCGCAGGTGCTGTTGCCAATTGCCGCGATCATCCAACTGATCTGGTGGACACGCGGCGATCTGGCATTGATGCAAAGCGGGACCGATATGGCCTCGGCCACTGGGTTGGGCAATATTGGCGCTGTGCGCGCTTTTGAGCCGCCCCATACCGGCACAAATTACCTGCTGCGCGAACTGGTCCATCAGGTGGGGCGCAAGCACGCGATCAAGCTGCGGGTGATTGCTTTTGCGCTTGGGTTTGCTTTGCCTGTGTTGCTGATTTTAATGCCATTTGGTCATGCTTGGGCGGCGGCGGCAGTGGTCAGCCATCTGGCGGGGATTGCCACGTCACGGTGGTTGTTCTTTGCTGAGGCCGAACATGTTGTCGGGCTGTATTACGGAAAGCGGTAAAATGAGGCCGCTCATCCGCCCTTACAGGCAGCCTCGCTTGGGGCGATCAACTGCTACCGTGCCATTTTCGCAAGCAACCCATGCTTTTCGCATAGCCATCAACACGATTAACGCTCCAGCTTCTTCCCTCCAAAACAGCTAGCGCACCTTTTCTATAGCACTCAAGGGACTCTCTGCGAATGGGTTGATTATTGGGTGTGAATAGCAGAAGAATGACTGACTTCTTATATCCCTTTGAAGCTTTTTTTCAGCAACGTTATTTAGCTGATTCAGGAGTGTTTTCACTATCGCATTGGTGGAAGATGTAATTCGTGCATTATCAGTTTTGACGGACTTGGTTTTTCCGCTCCCAACTCTGCTATACCTTGCATTAGGACTGACAGGCCCATCTTGTGTAATGGCCTCCCTCAATAGCCTATCTTGGTACCCGGATGTCGCGTACCCTATTTCCAGTTGCTAATACATAGCTATGTAGACATGTAATATATGCGTGTTTACTTTCAAAGGCGCTCTGTCACCAACCGGCAGGATTTGCAGCCAGAAAAACATTTATTTGGTAGGCGGCAAACATTTGCCAAGGTGAAACCAATCCAATCGCGTGCCAGCCGCCGCATTTCCTGCCTCACCAGCCGCCTGAAAACGAAGGCCCGCTAATCTCGCGCAGGAGTTTGATCTGCATGGCCATGTGAAAATCCTCAAATTCATCAGCGATGACCACAAAGGCACCGGGGCCTGCCACCAGATACCTGTAGAAATAACTGGTCAGGTTATTGTTCAGCTCCTCAACCGCCAGCGCATTGATAACAATGCCGTTAGAGACCCGCCGGACGCGCATCTCAAGCATTTTATCCAGATCATCGGCACGGCCATTGCCCGACAGATCAATCACCTGTCGGCGGTCAAGCGTTAATGCGCCATCAGCATCGGGATGGTGGCCTTTTCAAGCATATAGCGCGTCGCGCCGCCAAAGATTGCCTCGCGGAAACGCGAATGGCCGTAAGCCCCCATCACAATCATGTCCGCATCAATATCGCGGGCCTGACGCAGCAGCACATCCGCCACCCGTGGCAATGTCTTGGACAGCACATCAATTTCTGCCGTCACGCCGTGGCGCGCCAGATATTGCGACAGCCTTCCGCCGGGATCAGACCGGTGCGGGCCGTGGCTGGGCGGATCAACCACCACCACATGCACAACATCCGCCGCCCGCAGCATCGGCATTGCCGCACGCACCGCGCTGAGCGCCTCAATGCTTTCATTCCAGCCGATCAAAACGCATTTGGGCGCAGGGCAGGGGGCGGCATTTTCCGGCACAATCAGGGTTGGGGTGTGGCCTTCAAACATCGCCGCTTCGGCGGCGGGTTCCAACTCGGCGCCCCGGCCTTCGCCGTAAGGCTGCGGCACGATCACCAGATCCGAGAACCGCGCCCGCGCCGCCACATGCCGGCCAAGATCGGCCAATTGTGCCACGCCGCTGTCTGAGCTCCAGCGGATGTCGCTATTCTCAAGGGTGTTTTTAACGAGGGTCTCAATCGCCTGCGATTCTTTGTTGGCGCGGGTGATGGTTTCTTGCAACACAATCGCGCTGGCCCCGGTGTAATAATACCCCGCCTGAGAGCGGTCGACCCCAAGACACAAGACATCCAAGTGCGCATCATGGGCTTTAGCCATCGCAATGGCGTGCTCAAGGGTGTGGCCTGCCAATGCCTCATCGGTGAGAACGGAAAACAAGCAATTATAGGTCATCTCATAGGCCCTTTTATGATAGCTGACAGGATATAGAATACCCAAATGGGACGTTCCTGCATTGATACGCATCAAACCCGAAGCGGATGGGACGTTTATTGATGCAGATCAAGGAAGGATGAGGCATAATAACTCAAGTCTATAAAAAATCTTTACGCGCTTGTGTGATTATGATCGAATCATGCAAGATATAAGCGTGTGCTGACGAGGGAACGAACCATGACAAACTATTTCAAGCTGATCGCGTTTGGGCTGATCACGCTTTGCGCCTTGATTGCCGCCAATTTCGCCCGCGATGCCGCTTATATGGTGAATGCGCTGACCATTGCGCTGGCGGCATTTGCAGCTTTCGTATGGACATTGCGCCAGACCGATGAGCCGGTAATGAAGCTGGATTTATCTGGTGAATATCTTGATGGTGTGATCCGCGCCGGGGTGATTGCCACCTGTTTTTGGGCGATTGTCGGCTTTCTTGCCGGCACGTTCATCGCTTTTCAACTGGCCTTTCCGGGGCTTAATTTTGAATGGGCTCAGGGTTATGCCAATTTTGGCAGGCTACGGCCCTTGCACACCTCGGCGGTGATTTTTGCCTTTGGCGGCAACGGGCTGATCGCCACCTCGTTTTATGTGGTGCAGCGCACAAGTGCGGCGCGCCTCTGGGGTGGCAATGCCGCATGGTTTGTTTTCTGGGGCTATCAGCTTTTTATCGTGCTGGCCGCATCGGGGTATTTGCTGGGGGCGACGCAATCCAAGGAATATGCCGAGCCGGAATGGTATGTCGATATTTGGCTGACCATCGTGTGGCTGACTTATCTGGCGGTGTTCATCGGCACGCTGGTGAAACGCAAAGAGCCGCATATTTATGTGGCCAACTGGTTTTACCTGTCGTTCATCATCACTGTGGCAATGCTGCATGTGGTCAATAACCTCAGCGTTCCGGTGTCAATCTGGGGGTCAAAATCGGTGCAGGTGTTCTCGGGTGTGCAGGATGCCATGGTGCAATGGTGGTACGGCCACAACGCCGTGGGCTTTTTCCTGACCGC
>CAZZKL010000190.1:0-4781 GCA_964655135.1 uncultured Roseovarius sp.
TGTTGTGGGCGTTTCACCACAAACCTGTGATCCAGGTTTATGGCGGAACGCTTTAAATAAGCCGCCCGAGGGTATTGTCGTATATCCATGTTACAAGGCCCAATAGCCAATTAACCAAGCCTGCCAAAATGACAGCGATAAACCATGCCGCAAACGCTGCGATGATGCATGATCCAAGCATATCCAGTGGCCAATGGATGCCAAGATAAATACGCGACCAGGCCACGAGTAGTGCAATGGCAAAAGCCACGGTGCCCCAGAATTTTCCACCTCGGGAAAACAGCAGGCCGAATGCAACCGCGAACAAAAGAGTGCCATGGTCACTGGGAAATGAGGTATCCTTGGCATGGGGCAGAAGCTGGTTTCCTACCCCTGCTTCAAATGGGCGTGGATGATACCAGAAGGTGCCAATCAGTTGATTGATAGCTAAACCAAGCAAAACCGACAGCCCGGAAACCAATAAGGCCCGCCGGATGTTTTTGCCGCCCCGTATCCAGCCGATAATCATCGCCACAGCGACAAGATATAACAGCCATTCAGCCGATATTCGGGCCAGACTGACGGTTATGGGATTCGCTGTTGAGGATGCGTTAATCTGGTTGAAAAAGCTAAGGTTAATTGTATCAAACATCATTACCTTTCAGGTTCTGCTAGGGTCTGTTTTGGCTTTTTATCGTGGTCGGGGGTATTCAAACGGCACTCTCAACTCATGTTGTAATCTGAAATTCCGGCAATCTCAATTATGGCTTGATCGGAAAAAGTTTTTGCCCCCTTACAGCCAAGCCACCAGCGAAAACAAAACCGCGATTTCCACAAGCTGCTGCGTGGCTCCGAGGATGTCGCCGGTTTGGCCGCCGATCTTTGCGCGGGCGATGGCGCGGGTGGCGCAGGTGATTAGGGCGGCGCAGATCAGGGCGGGGATGAAGCGCCAACCAATGAAAATGAAAGCGGCGAGGGCGGCGATTCCAGCCGCGAAATAGGCGCTCTGCATCGGCACCTCGCCCACGGAGTGCGACAGGCCGGTATTGCGGGCGTGCGGCAGGGTGGCCATCAGCGCGGGCAGGGCGGCGCGGGATAGGGCGGCGCTGGCGAGCAGTGCGGCGATGGCCGTGCCGGGGCCGGTTTCAAATAGCAGCGATAGCGCCGCCCAGCGGGCCATCAGGCTGAGGCCAAGGGCGATCACGCCGTAGCTGCCGACGCGGCTGTCGCGCATGATGCGCAAGCGGTTTTCAGCGTCCCAGCCGCCCCAGAGGCCATCGGCGCTATCGGCCAGCCCGTCTTCGTGCATCGCGCCGGTGAGGATGATTAATGTCGCCAATGAGATCAGCGCGGTAAGCGGCGCGGGCAGGCCGAGGGACCAGAATATCAGGCCCGCAAGCCCGGCCAACCCGCCGAGGATCAGACCGACCAGAGGATAGGCCCAGGCCGCGTTTGCCCCACGATCCGGATCGGGGGCGGGGACTGGCAGGCGGCTTAGAAGCGCCAGGGCTGTCAGGGTATCATCGGGGCGAAGGGGGCTTGCGTCGTTTTTTGTCATGGTGTGGGTCTTTTCGGGGCTGCGTTTCGGGAATGATCTGCGATAGTAACGCTTAAAAACCACATGTAAATGAGATCACAAGATGCGCAATGATTTTACCTCACTTGATGAGTTCGCCAGCCTGCTTAGAGATCTGCCCGGCCCGGATGAGGCGGCGCAGGCGGCGGCGCGGACGCGGGATGCGGTGCTGACTAAGCCACCCGGCGCATTGGGGCAGTTGGAGGATCTGGCCGAATGGGTTGCGGGCTGGCGCGGCGAGGCGCGGCCTGAGATCAGGCACCCACAGGTGATTGTGTTTGCCGGCAATCACGGGGTCACGGTGCGCGGGGTTTCGGCCTTTCCGGCCGAGGTGACGGCGCAGATGGTGCTGAATTTTGAGGCGGGTGGCGCGGCAATTAACCAACTGGCCAAGCTGAATGGCGCGCGGATGGATGTGGTGGCGTTGTCGCTTGATACCCCCACGGCGGATTTTACCACCGGCCCGGCGATGACTGAGGCTGAGGTGATTGAGGCCTTGCGCGCCGGGTGGAACGCGGTGGATGAGACCGCTGATTTGCTGGTGACCGGCGAGATGGGGATTGGCAATACCACCAGTGCGGCGGCGATTGCGTTTGCTTTATATGGCGGTGCTGCGGCGGATTGGACCGGGGCGGGCACCGGGGTGGATGCCAGTGGCATATCGCTTAAGACGCGGGTGGTGGAGGAGGGTTTGGCAAGAAATCCTGAGGCCAAGGGCGATGGGTTGCGGGCGTTGCAACGTTTGGGCGGGCGTGAGTTGGCGGCGATGGCAGGCGCGATTGCACGGGCGCGGGTTTTGCGCATTCCGGTTATACTGGACGGGTTTATCTGTTGCGCTGCGGCGGCGTGTCTGGAGGTGGCGCATTCCGGCGCGCTGGATCATTGCGTGGCCGGGCATATGAGCGCCGAGGCGGCCCATGGGGCGTTGTTGGGCAAGCTGGGGAAATGCCCGTTATTGTCGCTGGGGATGCGGTTGGGCGAAGGATCAGGTGCGGCGCTGGCGATTGGGGTGCTCAAGGGCGCGTTGGCCTGTCACTCGGGGATGTCGACTTTTGCGGAAGCCGGGGTCTCGGACGGCTGATCATCGGCTTTGGCGTCTTCAGCGGATTCTTCAGCGGCTTTGAGCAGGCGCTCGGCGGCGGCCTCTTCCATGTGGTTGAGAAGCATGGTTTCGAGGCCTTTTTCCAGCTCAATCGCGCGCTCGATATAGGCGGCATTTTCCACCGTGGGTGTGTCGGGGTCCCAAAGCTCGGCCAGTTCATTCACCGAATGGCGGTCATGATCATAAAACGCCCGCTCAATGGTGTGGGCCTCGTATTCGCTCAGGCCGATATTTTCCAGCACATAACGCCCGGCGCGCAGCGAGCTGTCGAACATCTCGCGCACGATGTCGTTGGCCCCGGCCTGATAGAGGCGAAACACCTGGGTGCGGTCATGGGCGCGGGCGATGATATGCAGATCGGAACGGGCGTGGCGGGCCATTTTGACCAGCCGCACCGAGGCGTCCGGGTCATCAATGGCAACCACCAGGACCTTGGCGGTATTCAACCCCGCCGCCTGCAATAGCTCGGGCCGGGAGGGATCTCCGAGGAAGCCTTTGACGCCAAATCGGCGCATCCGCTGGATGGCGTCAAGATCGTGATCCAGCACCACGGTTTTGAACCCCGACGAGCGCACCAGACGGTTGATGATCTGACCAAAGCGGCCAATGCCCGCGATGATCACCAGCCCGTGGGTGTCAATTTGATCGGGGTCGGGTGTGTCTTTGGTGTCGGTGATATTTTTTGACAGGTGATCATAGAGGATGAACAAAAGCGGCGTGATCAGCATCGACATGGTGACGGTGAGCAGCAAAATCTCGGTCATGGATTGGGGGATCACATTGATCTGACCGGTGAAGGCAATCAGCACAAAGCCAAACTCACCCGCCTGTGCCAGTGACAGGGTGAACAGCCACAGATCACGGCGGCGCAGGCCAAAGATCAGGCCAAGAACATAAAGCACCAGACCTTTGAGCAGGATGATGGCCAATGCCATGCCAAGGATCAAAAACGGCGCGCCAAAAAGTGTGGCAAAATTGATCCCGGCACCGACGGTGATGAAAAACAGGCCCAGCAGCAAGCCTTTGAAGGGGGCGATGTCGCTTTCCAGCTCGTGGCGGAATTCACTGCTGGCCAGCACCACACCGGCCAAGAATGCGCCCAAGGCGGGCGACAGGCCGACAAGGTTCATCAGGAATGAAATGGCGACAACAATCAGTAGCGCCAGCGCGGTATACATCTCGCGCAGGCGGGCGGTGTGGATGAAACGAAATGCCGGGTTGGCAAGGTATTTACCGGCAAGGATGATGCCTGC
The DNA here is from genome assembly GCA_964655135.1 of uncultured Roseovarius sp. Taxonomy (GTDB): domain Bacteria; phylum Pseudomonadota; class Alphaproteobacteria; order Rhodobacterales; family Rhodobacteraceae; genus Roseovarius. Next base: position 3,911 of record CAZZKL010000190.1, read on the forward strand.
GACGATTGCGAGGGTAACAAGCGTGACCCCCCAGCCGGGCAGGGATTGGATGATGGATTGCGCCACCTCTTGCACGGTTTGCTCAGATGGGATGGCCCCGTCGCCCAGACGCTCAAGGGTTTCCGTCAGCACCTGCACCGGCGGTTTGGGCAGGGCGATGAGCGGCAACAGGGCGAGCATGGGAATGACCGCGATGTCCTGCGCCAGCAGTACTGAGAAGGCCGAGCGCCCGCCGCCGGTTTGCATCAGGCCTTTCTCGGACAGGGTTTGCAGCACAATGGCCGTGGACGACAGCGCGAATATCAACCCAATGGCAAGCGCCACTGACCAGACCTGCCCAAAGGCCATGGCCCCGGCCATCACGGCGCTTGCGGTGAGGATGATCTGCAAACCGCCAAGGCCCAGCAGGCGGTGGCGCATCTCCCACAGGGTTTTGGGTTCCAGCTCAAGCCCGATGAGAAACAGCATCATTACCACGCCAAATTCGGCGAAATGTTGCAACTGCGCCGGGTCCATCCCGGCGATGCCCAAAATCGGCCCGATCATAAGGCCCGCCGCCAGATAGCCCAGAACCGAGCCAAGCCCAAGCCGCGCGGCCAAGGGCACGGCGATCACCGCCGCGGTCAGGTAAATCAAAGCCTGGAACATGAAACTTTCCATTCACCTGGTCCTTTTGTGGAAATATATCGCGCGTGAAACCCGCCCTAGCCCCGTGGCAATTTCAACACCACGTTACGACCGCGTTTGATATAGTGTAGCTCACTATCGCTGATCGCGGCAACCTTGCCACCGTCAAGCCTGTCGCCAATCACCACCTTGCGGTAGCGGCCATTGGGCAGGCGCACCAAGGCCCGGCGGCTGTTGGGGGTGC
>CAZZKL010000191.1:0-4764 GCA_964655135.1 uncultured Roseovarius sp.
TTCGGCCATGTCATCCGAGGCGGGCAGTAGCGGCTTCAGCGCCGTTGCAACATTAGTGAGTGGTGTTGTGTCATTGGCCCTGAAAACGGTGATGGAAGTGCATACCTTCCTTACCTCAGGTCCGGGCGCTGCGTTGTTTTCCATTGGCGGGTAAAGCACCCTCGCGCCGCTCTGGCGCGGGGGTGTTTTTTGTTAACCCTTGGCATATCCAATGGTTTGCAGGGCGGCTTTTATCTCATCTAGGATAACCGGATCATCAATCGTCGCAGGCATTTTGAACGGCTTGCCATCGGCAATGCTGACCATAGTGCCGCGCAGGATTTTGCCTGAGCGGGTTTTGGGCAGACGATCAACCACCACCGCCAGTTTGAACGCCGCCACCGGGCCGATCTTTGTCCGAACCATGCGGATACAGTCACGCACCACATCCTCATCAGATGTTTCCGAGCCTTTGTTGAGGCATAAAAACCCAACCGGAAGCTGGCCTTTTAACTGATCACTCACACCGATCACCGCGCATTCCGCCACCTCCGGGTGGGCCGCCAGAACCTCTTCCATGGCGCCGGTTGAAAGCCGATGCCCGGCCACGTTGATCACATCATCGGTGCGCGCCATGACATAAACATAGCCGTCCTCGTCCATCATCCCCGCGTCACCGGTTTCATAAAACCCCGGGAATGTGGTGAGATAGGCCTTTTTGAACCGCTCTTCGGCGTGCCACAGCGTCGGCAACGTCCCCGGCGGCAGCGGCGTTTTGATCACGATAGCGCCCAATTCGCCGGGTTTCACCTCATGGCCACCCTCATCCAGAACCCGAATGTCATAGCCCGGCATCGCCACCGAGGGTGAGCCGATTTTGACTGGCAAAGCCTCAATCCCCGCCGGGTTGCCAACCATGGGATAGCCGCTTTCGGTTTGCCACCAGTGATCATAGACCGGCACTTTCATCACCTCCTGCGCCCACTCAATCGTGTCAGGATCAGCGCGCTCACCCGCCAGATAAAGCGCGCGCAGGCAGGTGATGTCATAGCCCTTGATCAGCGCGCCCTTGGGATCATCGCGTTTGATGGCGCGAAAGGCGGTGGGGGCGGTAAAGAAGCTGCGCACATTATGCTCGGATATCACCCGCCAAAAGGTGCTGGCATCGGGGGTGCCCACGGGCTTGCCCTCAAACACAATCGTGGTGTTGCCATGGATCAGCGGCCCGTAACAGATATAGCTGTGGCCAACGACCCAGCCCACATCCGAGGCGGCCCAAAACACATCGCCGGGATCGACATTATAGAAGTTTTTCATCGTCCAGTTCAGCGCCACAAGATGGCCGCCAGTATGGCGCACCACGCCTTTGGGTGCGCCGGTGGTGCCCGAAGTATACAGGATATAGACCGGGTGATTGCCCTCAACCGGCACACAGTCGGCTGGGGCCACGCCCTGCTGGAAATCGTGCCAATCCACATCGCGGCCGGGGATCAGATCGGCGCGCGATTGTTCGCGTTGCAGAATGACGCAGAAATCCGGTTTATGCGCCGCCTGTTCAATCGCCCCGTCAAGCAGCGGTTTATAATCAATCGTGCGGCCCGGCTCCAACCCGCAAGAGGCGGCAATTATCGCCTTGGGGGTGGCATCATCAATCCGCACCGCCAGCTCATGGGCGGCAAACCCGCCAAACACCACCGAATGTATTGCCCCCAGCCGCGCACAGGCCAGCATTGCAACCAGCGCCTCGGGCACCATCGGCATATAGATGATCACCCGGTCGCCTTTTTCAATGCCGTTAGCCTTGAGCGCGCCCGCGAATGAGGCCACGCGGGTTAGCAGATCAGCGTAGGTTATTTTGGATTTGCTGCTGGTGATCGGGCTGTCATGGATGATCGCGGTTTGATCACCCCGGCCCGCGCTCACATGGCGGTCAACGGCATTATAACAGGTGTTGACCATGCCATCGCTGAACCATTCATAAATCGGCGCGTTTTCATCAAACAGAGCTTTTGAGGGTTTCTTGTCCCAGTCAATCGCCTCGGCTGCCTGCATCCAAAACGCTTCCGGGTCTTGTTTGCAGCTTTCATAAACGTCCCTATAGGCCATCTGATCCTCCATCGCACCGTTATGAATGTGTTACGGGGGCTGAGGCCATGCGGCAAGGTGGTTACAGTATACCGTGGCATATTTACGCGGAATATTTGCAGGTGTGATGGATATTACCTTGCAAATTTTTGCAAACCATAGGGAAATACGCCATTTTCGGGAAGATTTCCCAGTAATTGCAAAACTGCAAATATTTTATTGCAAACCCCGCGAATCATCAGGCATGCGGGGTTTGACCAATCCCTCAGCCGTATTGCGCCACCGAGGTGCCGGCGATGGCGGCCATATTCAGCAGCCCGCGCGCGGTGATCGAGGGCGTCACAATATGGGCGCGGTTGCCCATGCCCATCAGGATCGGACCAACCGCAAGCCCGTCACCTTTGGTCTTGAGGATATTGCGCACGGCAGAGGCCGCATCGACATTGGAAAAGATCAACACATTCGCAGCCCCTTCCATGCGGTTATCGGGCAACAGACGCGCGCGCAGCTCAGCATCAAGTGCTGCATCCACGTTCATCTCCCCCTCATAGCTGAAATCGCGTTTTTCACTGTCGAGAATGGCCAGCGCCGCGCGTTGGCGCTTGCCTGAATCCTCGCCCTGATTGCCAAATTGCGATTGCGAGCAGAAGGCGATTTTCGGCTCAACCCCAAAGCGGCGCACATGCCGTGCGGCCCCGATGGCAAGCTGCGAAAGATACTCGGGATCGGGGAAGGTGCTGACATGGGTGTCGGCAATAAACAGCGGCCCGTCCTCAAGGATCATCAACGAAAGCGCGCCTTGCGGATACAGCTTATCGGTGCCCAAAACCTGGCAAACATAATTCAGGTGCCAGCGGTATTCGCCAAAGGTGCCACAGATCAGGCTGTCGGCGTCGCCTTGATGCACCATCACCGCACCGATGGCGGTGGTGTTGGTGCGCATCACGGCCTTGGCCAGATCAGGCGTAATGCCCCGGCGTTGCATGATGTGGTGGTAGCTGGTCCAATAATCGCGGTAGCGCGGATCGTCTTCCGGATTGACGATGTTGAAATCCCGCTCGGGGCGGATCTCAAGGCCAAGCCGTTCACAGCGGCGCTCAATCACCCGTGGCCGCCCGATCAAAATCGGCTGTTCTTTGGTTTCTTCCAGTATCGCCTGCGCCGCGCGCAGCACCCGCTCATCCTCGCCCTCAGAAAAGACAATGCGGCGTGATTCCGTCGCTGCCGCCTCAAATATTGGCCGCATTAGCATGGCGGATTTATAAACCGAGGCATCAAGTTTGGCCTTGTAGGCGTCAATATCTTTCAGCGGCCGCGTGGCCACGCCGGTTTCCATCGCGGCGCGCGCCACGGCGGTGGCAACAATGCCGGAAAGCCGGGGATCAAACGGTTTGGGAATAAGATATTCCGCCCCAAAGGTCAGTTGCTCACCCTTATAAGCCGCCGCCGCCTCGGCGCTTGTGGTGGCGCGGGCAAGGGCGGCAATACCTTCAACGCAGGCAATCTGCATCTGATCGTTGATCTCGGTCGCGCCCACATCCAACGCGCCGCGAAAGATGAAAGGAAAACACAGCACGTTATTGACCTGATTGGGAAAATCCGATCGACCCGTGGCGATGATGGCATCGGGTGCCACCTTTTTGGCCTCATCCGGCATGATCTCAGACGTTGGATTAGCCAGCGCAAAAATGATCGGCTGCGCGGTCATTTTGGCAACCATTTCAGGCTTCAGCACATTTGGACCAGAGAGGCCAAGGAACATATCCGCGCCTTCAATCACATCGTCCAGCGTGCGCAGATCGGTATCTTGGGCAAAGGTGGATTTATGCGGGTTCATGTCCTCTTTGCGGCCCTGATAAACCAGCCCGTGAATATCGCACAGCCAGATATTTTTGCGCTTCACGCCTAACTTGACCAGCATGTTGAGGCAGGCAATCCCCGCCGCGCCGCCACCGGTCGAGGCGATTTTGATGTCTGCAAATTTCTTGCCCGCCACATGCAGGGCATTGGTGGTCGCGGCGCCCACAACGATGGCTGTGCCGTGCTGATCATCATGAAAAACCGGGATGTCCATACGCTCGCGGCAGATCTTTTCAACGATGAAACAATCCGGCGCTTTGATGTCTTCCAGATTGATCGCGCCAAAGGTCGGCCCCAAAGCACAGACAATATCAGCCAGCTTTTCCGGGTCCGGCTCATCCACTTCAATATCAAAGCAATCAATATTGGCGAATTTTTTGAACAGGACGGCCTTGCCCTCCATCACCGGTTTACTGGCCAGCGGCCCGATATTGCCAAGCCCCAAAACGGCGGTGCCATTGGTGACCACCCCCACCAGATTGCCGCGCGCAGTGTAACGGCTGGCATCAGCGGCATTTTTCTCGATCTCAAGACAGGCCTCAGCCACCCCCGGCGAATAGGCCCGCGCCAGATCACGACCATTGGCCAAAGGCTTGGTCGCCCTGATTTCCAGCTTCCCGGGCTGGGGAAATTCATGGTAAAACAGGGCCGCCTGACGTTGGTTTTCTTTTTGAGTATCGGTCATTTCATCTCCCTGGCGCGACATAGTTTAATATTAAACAGAAACCCCAGTATACCGCATGATCCCGGCGGCACCTATCAGGTTTTGCCATGGCCGCGCTATTTTTGCTGTGGTTTCAGGCCAGTCAGCCCTGATTTTAGAGCGCTTCGCGATTTTTG
>CAZZKL010000192.1:0-4752 GCA_964655135.1 uncultured Roseovarius sp.
AGCACCAAAGGTGGCTCGATAAAGGCGGCTACGACGATGATCAGCAGGCCATGCAGGAAGAGTTGCGCCCACACAGGCCCGGCCCCCGCGACCACAAATTGCGGCAAGAAAGCGAGAAAGAAAATTGCCACTTTCGGGTTGAGAATACCCACCATTACCCCCTGTTTCCAGACCGATAAAAACCCCCGGCTGGCCTGTGGCCCATCCGAGATAAATGACCCGCCGCCCGAGCGCAAAGCAGCGATCCCAAGCCAGATAAGATAGCCCGCCCCGGCCCATTTGACGATTGAAAACGCCAGCGCCGAAGTGGCCAGAATCACCGACAACCCCGCCGCCGCCATCAGCACATGGCCAAACGCCCCGGTCCAGATACCCAGCATGGCGGCAAAGCCGGTTTTGCGCCCCCCCCGCACGGTTTGCCCGAGGATAAACGCAATATCAGGGCCGGGAGAGAGATTTAGCAGGAAGGCAGCCGCCAAAAATCCTGTCCAGTGGAGCAAGGAATAATCAAACATGTGCAAACGCCTTCAGGTTGTGGCATAGTTGATTTCAAATGTACCTTTTTTCGAGTGTCGCAACCAGAGGCGATTCTCTTTTTTCGCGGTCGGGCTGTGATAGCCACATCTATGTCGCAAAGTAGCCTCAGAATCGCGCGGAATATTGCTTGGTTTATCCCTTATATAGGATCAACCCCGTTGAAATCTTGCCTGCCACGCAGGATTGTTTCAAATTTGATCAAATCACCTATTTGATGTGCGATATTTCTTGAAATTTAACCCGATGGTGTTAGCGTTTCGCCACGCTGCAGGGATGAGTAACGTAAAAATAAGTTTTGTCAGACGTCACTTTTGGAACCGACGGCAAAATTGATTTGTAATATAACAGAAGGATTAAACCATGCCACACCCCGTTGATATTCATGTCGGGAAGCGCGTTCGCCACCGTCGCTGGCTAGTCGGAATGACACAGCAGCAACTGGCGCAAAGCGTGGGAATTAAATTTCAGCAAATTCAAAAATACGAAACCGGTGCCAACCGGGTCAGTGCGTCGCGGCTTTGGGATATCGCCGATGCGCTGGATGTCGATGTCAGCTTTTTCTTTGAAGGCATTGAAAGCAACGCAGGCACGCGCGAAACCAGCGGCAACATACCCGCGGATCTTTTGGGCGATAAGGAAGCGCTTGATCTGGTGCGGTCTTATTATGCGATCCCGGAAAACCAACGCCGCCGCCTGTTTGATCTGGCGCGGGTGCTAAGCGACGTCGCCTAAAGCGCCGCTTGAGATACAGGCCATACCGGTTTACTCATGCCGCCAATGACGCGGCATGAGGACGGGTGATGGATACCGACAACATTATTACAACCGCCCATGCGATGGCCGACGCCGCGCGCCGGGCGATATTGCCGTATTTTCGCGCCAATAATCTGGCGGCGGATAACAAGGCGGACCATGGGTTTGACCCGGTGACCGAGGCCGACCGCCACGCTGAGCGCGCGATGCGCGATGTGTTGGCAAAGATGCGCCCGAAGGATGGTATTCTGGGTGAGGAATATGGGGCCAAATCCGGGCAAAGTGGGCTAACTTGGGTGCTGGACCCGATTGACGGCACCCGGGGGTTTATCTCGGGCACGCCGACCTGGGGGGTTTTGATTGCGCTGGCGGATGACAACGGGCCGGTTTACGGCCTGATTGATCAGCCCTATATTGGCGAGCGGTTTGAGGGCGGTCTGGGCCGCGCGGAAATGACCGGGCCGATGGGGCCGCGCGCCCTGAAGGCCCGAGGCAACCGACCGCTGGATCAGGCTATTTTATTTTCCACCTTCCCCAAACTGGGCAGCGATGCTGAGCGGGCCGCGTTCAATGCTGTTTCGGACCGGGTCAGGCTGACGCGGTTTGGCATGGATTGCTATGCCTATGCCATGCTGGCCGCCGGGCAGATTGATCTGGTGATCGAGGCGGGGCTTGGCTCGCATGACATCCAAGCCCCGATTGCGGTTATTCAGGCGGCGGGCGGCATTGTCACCAACTGGCAGGGCGGCCCGGCCCATGCGGGTGGGCGCGCGGTGGCGGCAGCGGGCAAGCAACAGCACAAGGCGGCGCTGGAGATTTTATCGCGCGTCCCTTGATCCACCCGGCCAGAATTTGCTAAACAGACCTGCCTGCGCGGGTCCTTCGCCCTTTTCTGCCGCGTAACGCTCCACATCTGGATAATGCACCGAATTGGGCGGGGCATATATTTTGTGGAGACTAAAAATGACCGAATTTTTGATCCGGGGCGCGGATACCCTGCTGACAATGAACGACACGCGCGAGGAATTGCGCGGTGCGGATATTCATATTCGCGACGGGAAAATTGCCGATATTGGCCACGGGCTGCACCATCCCGGCGAGGTGGTGATGGCCACAGGTTGCGTTGTCACGCCGGGCTTGGTCAACACCCATCATCATCTCTATCAGACCCTCACCCGCGCGGTGCCCGGCGGGCAGGATGCGCTGCTGTTTGGCTGGTTACAGACGCTCTATCCAATCTGGCAGCGCTTTGGCCCTGAGGAAATGCGCGTCTCGGCCAGCATCGGACTGGCGGAACTGGCATTGTCAGGCTGCACGCTCAGCTCGGATCATCTTTATCTTTATCCCAACGGCGCGCGGCTGGAAGACACCATCGAGGCCGCCGCCGAAATTGGCTTGCGGTTTCATCCCACGCGGGGTGCCATGAGCATTGGGGAAAGTGCCGGCGGCCTGCCGCCTGATGATCTGGTTGAGGATGAAGCGGCGATTTTGAACGATTGCATCCGGGTGATTGATGCCTTTCACGACGCCAGTGAAGGGTCGATGTGCCGGGTCGGCGTGGCACCCTGCTCGCCGTTTTCCGTCAGCCGTGAATTGATGCGCGACGCCGCCCTTTTAGCGCGCGATAAGGGCGTGATGCTGCACACCCATCTGGCCGAGAACGAAGAAGACATCAGCTATTCCCTGGAAAAATTCGGCTGTCGGCCGGGGCAATATGCCGAAAGTTTGGGCTGGACCGGGGCGGATGTCTGGCATGCCCATTGTGTGCGGCTGAATGAGTCTGAGATTGATCTGTTTGCCCGCTCAAAGACCGGCGTTGCCCATTGCCCGTGCTCAAATTGCCGCCTTGGAAGCGGAATTGCGCCGGTGCGCAAGATGCGTGATGCGGGGGTGAATGTGGGGCTTGGCGTGGATGGATCAGCCAGCAATGACGCCGGTAATCTGGTGCTTGAGGCGCGGCAATCGATGCTGTTGCAACGGGTGGCAAATGGTGCCGATGCGATGAGCGCGCGCGAGGCGCTAGAGATCGCAACCCGTGGCGGGGCCAATGTTTTAGGGCGCGATGACTGCGGGCAGATCAGCAAAGGCAAGCGTGCGGATATTGCGATTTGGGATGTTTCGGGCATTGAAAGCGCCGGAAGCTGGGACCCGGCGGCGCTGCTTTTGGCCGGGCCGATGCGGGTGAAGCACCTGTTTGTGGAAGGCCGCCAAGTGGTGCGTGACGGGCAAATAATCACAATTAACCTGCCCTTAAGGATCAAACGTCAAAACAGCTTGGCACGCGCCCTTGCAAGCGGATAAGATAGGACATCATATTGATCATCATGTGGGACCACGCATGCGAGTGACGATCATCATCTGCCTTGCTTTGCTGTTTGCGCCGCTGAATGCGCTGCCTATTGCAGCTAATGGCGCAATTCATAATGTGGGGCCGCAAGCCCTGAAACGGATCAATGAGTATCGGGTTGCCCACGGGCTGCGCCGCCTGAGGTTGAGCCGAAAACTGACGGCCTCGGCCTCGATACATGCGAACAACATGGTGCAATACGGCTTTTTCAGCCACGAGGGGCAGGATGGCTCTACCCCCGGATCGCGGGCGCGCAAGCAAGGCTACAGGTTTTGCCGGATTACCGAGAATATCGCCAAGGGCCAAAAAAGCCTGGATATCGTAATCACCGCCTGGATCAATTCGCCCAGCCACCGCCATAATATTCTCGATAAGGGGGTCACTGAATTCAGTCTGGTGTGGGGGCCCGGCAATGTCTGGGTGATGGATATGGGCAGGCGCGGCTGCTAGGCCCTATTACCGGCAAATGCCTTCGATTTTCGCCCCCTTCCACGGGATCAACACCTGATCGGGGATTGAAAGCTCACCCAACGGAAACGCCCCGCTGAGCATGTCGCGCAGGCGGCTGGTGCGGGGCGCTTGCGGGTCAAGCGTGGCGCAGCAGACATATTCCTCAACAATACCGGCCTGCTGCTCATAAGCGTAATCCAGAAGCTGGGCTTTTGTTGTGATGTCAAAGAGATAGGGATCACGCCCGCCGCCATGCTCGCGCGCGGCCCTGAGCGGGGTATAGCCGGTCTTGGCGCGGTTTTGCCATTGCCAGACATGGGTCATTTCATGGGCGAAAACCATTGCCGAAAACAGATCAAATTCCTGCGGGTAGTCGCGCATGTAATTGTCCTGATACCAGTCGCTGGCATAGAAAACCTTGTTTTGCAGCACCAGGGCGGCGGGCGAGACGGTGAAATATTCCTCGGTTGGTTCGGGAAAGATACGCTCGCGACAGGCAAGGCGCGGGCGTTTTTGCCGCCGGTAAGTGACCGAGCCGAGCAACGCGCCGCTCATCACCCGGATTTTATCGGGGTTAATTTCCTCGCCGTGCATCTCGGTGACAAAGGCCTTTTCCGATGGGGTCAACGGACGGCCACAGGCGGCAAGGGTGAGGAACAGGATGA
>CAZZKL010000193.1:0-3403 GCA_964655135.1 uncultured Roseovarius sp.
TCATCGACGCCGCCATGCCCGGCATGTTGCCGGTGATCAATGAGTTCTGCATTGAACAAGCGGTGCGCACCGGGCTGGGCCTTCAGGCTAAGATCAACCTGAAATCCGCCTTTGACCGCAAGAATTATTTCTATCCCGACCTGCCGCAAGGCTATCAGATTTCCCAGCTTTACCACCCGATTGTGGGCGAGGGCGAGGTGCTGGTGGAAATGGGCGACGGCCCGGATGGGCAAAGAACCGCCCGCTTGGTCCGGATTGAGCGCATCCATATGGAACAGGACGCCGGTAAATCCATCCATGACATGGACCCAAACATGTCTTTCGTCGATCTCAACCGCACCGGCGTGGCCCTGATGGAGATCGTCAGCCGCCCCGATATTCGCGGCCCCGAAGAGGCGGCGGCTTATGTCGCCAAACTGCGCCAGATCCTGCGCTACCTGGGCACTTGCGATGGCAACATGCAAAACGGCAATCTGCGGGCCGATGTCAACGTCTCAATCTGCCGCCCCGGCGCTTACGAGCGCTATATGGAAACTCAGGATTTTTCCCATCTCGGCACGCGGTGTGAGATCAAAAACATGAACTCGATGCGTTTTATTCAGGCCGCTATTCTGGTCGAGGCCGCGCGCCAGATCAAAATTGTCGAGGGCGGCGGCACGGTGGACCAGGAAACCCGGCTGTATGATCCGGACAAGAATGAAACCCGCTCAATGCGCTCCAAAGAAGAGGCGCATGATTACCGCTATTTCCCCTGCCCTGATCTGTTGCCCTTAGAGATCGAACAGGCTTGGGTGGATGATATTGCCGCGTCTTTACCCGAGCTGCCCGACGCCAAAAAGGCCCGCTTCATCAGCGCCTATAACCTGTCGGATTATGACGCCTCGGTGCTGACGGCGGATGTCGCCAACGCCGCCTATTTTGAAGCCGCAGCCGAGGGGCGCGACGGCAAACTCACCGCCAACTGGGTGATCAACGAGCTGTTTGGCCGGTTGAAGAAAGAAGAGCACGACATCACAGATGCGCCGGTCTCGCCGACGCAGCTTGGCGGGATCATCGACCTGATCAGCTCTGACGCCATTTCCGGCAAAATCGCCAAGGAACTGTTTGAGATCGTCTATACGCAAGGCGGCGACCCGGCCCAGATTGTCGAGGCGCGCGGGCTAAGGCAAGTGACGGATACCAGCGCGATTGAGGCGGCGGTGGATCAGATCATCGCCGACAATCCCGCGCAGGTCGAAAAGGCCCGTGAAAACCCCAAACTCGCAGGCTGGTTTGTCGGGCAAGTAATGAAAGCTACTGGCGGCAAAGCCAACCCCAAAGCCGTCAATCAGATCGTCAGCGCCAAACTGGGCCTGTGATCCCCCACGCACCCTCCCCCCCGTAGGGTGCGTGATTTCACGCACCATTGGATAATTCATTTCCCATGACCAAACCCTTCATGTCCGACTTACTTGAAATTGATCCCGCATGGATTGATTTCAACAACCACATGAACATGGGTTATTACGCGGTATTGTTTGACCGCGCCGCTGATCAGGTCTTTGCTGAGTTGGGCTTTGGCCCCGATTATGTGGCCAGCCGAAATCTCACCACCTATGCCGCTGAATTTCACCTGCGCTATCTGCGCGAGCTAAAGCTTGGCGACCGGGTGCGCGCCTCATTTCGCATCCTCGCGTATGACGAAAAGCGCTTCCACAGCTTTCAGGAATTGATCCACGAAGACGGCTGGCTTGCGGCCACCGGCGAAGGCATGACGCTGCATGTGGATCTCAGCGGGCCTAAGGTGGTGCCGATGCCCGCCGACATATTAGCCAATGTTGCGGCCATGGCCGCAACCCACGCCCACCTCCCCCTCCCCGAGGGCACCGGCCACAGCATCGCCATCCCCCTCCCGTAAGCCGGGCTTAAGCCCGGCCTACCCCCGTGCTGACGGTATTGAGTAAACCACTGACACGCCCTATCAATACGAACCAAGGGTGAGGGGTCATGATGTTTGAAAAACCCGGTAATTACGCCAAAGCGGGCAAACTGATCGTCACTGTTGCCGCCGTGGCGATTGATCCAACCGGCATCGCTGCCGCTGGTGCCACGCTTGATGCATACCTTCACCTACACAACACCCTCGCAGCAAAACACCCCGAGCTTGCCAAACTCGCCCGTGAGCTTGACCGCGATTTGCAAACCCGTCTGAAAACCCCCAATTTTCACCGCCCCCGCGAGGCTGATAAGCTCCTGCCCCAAATGATCGAAGCCGCCCTGCCCCACTCGGGTGATTTCACCGATTGTGGCCTCGACGCCGATCTCATTCTTGAACGCCTCGTCGCTCGCCTGACCTCACCCGATCACACCAAGCCCGCGATGATCACCGCCTTTCGTGCCCTTTACGGCCCGGCGTTGCACACCGCCTGCAACGACCATCGCCTGAAACAGGCCCTCGACCCAGCCCTGATCCGCGAACAAATGCGCCAGCAGCGTGAGCAGGGTAAAATGATACAACAGGTGCTTGCCGGTATCAGTGATCTTAAAGGGGCGGTGAATACCCCCAATGGCCCCTCCCTGGCCGATCTCAAAACCGTCGCCGGGCATTTTGGGAATGACACCCTCACCACCTCCGGCGAAATCGTCAAATTCCTCTCCGACAAAGCCGATGACATGTCACGCCTGTCGGATGAGCTTGAATTGATGCGCGGCCTGTCTGACCGGATTGACAACATCATCAGCGCCACCGCATCAGCCGTCAAACACCACAACCTTGCCGAGGCCCGGACCCTGCTGGATAACGCCCGCGAGGTTCAGACCGAGGCATTGCGCAAACCGCTTGAGATCAACGCCACCCTGATGGAAAAGACCTCCGAGATTGACTTAATCGAAGGCCGCGCCCAAGACGCCTATACCACCCTCTCGGCCGCCGCCGACAGCTTTGCCAGCATTGACCCGGTTGAACCCGCCCGCCGCCGCGTAACCTACGCGGACCTGTTATACGCCCACGGCCTGCGCTATGGCGGGCCGGGGCTGGCCCTGTCGGTAAAAATGTTCCATACCGCCCTTGAGCGGATTGATCCCACACAATCGCCGGATCTCTGGGTCGGGGCACAAAACAACCTCGGCCTTGCCCTGCAAAATCAAGGCACCCGCACCGCTGGCAAAGACGGCACAAATTTGCTGGCAAGCGCCGTCACCGCCTATCAGGACGCCCTGACCATCACCACCAAAGCAGATCACCCGGTGGATTGGGCGATGACCCAAAACAACCTCGCCGCTGCCCTGCAAAATCAAGGCATCCGCACCGCTGGCAAAGACGGCACAAATTTGCTGGCAAGCGCCGTCACCGCCTTTCAGGCCGCCCTCACCATCCGCACCAAAGCAGATCACCCGGTGGATTGGGCCATGACCCGCGAAAATC
>CAZZKL010000193.1:3503-4701 GCA_964655135.1 uncultured Roseovarius sp.
ACCATCCGCACCAAAGCAGATCACCCGGTGGATTGGGCCATGACCCGCGAAAATCTTGCCCTTTGTGAGCTTGACCGCGCCGATCATAGCGCCACAACTGATCCGCGCCCGCATCTTGAGGCGGCCCTTGATCATGTCAAAGCCGCGCTCACGGTCTATGACCCCGAGCATATGCCTTATGATTTCGGCACGGCCAGCGCCCTGCGTGATGACATCAAGGCCCGGTTGCAGGCGGGGTAAAGCGGTGCGGGGGGAATGGTTTATCTGGCATCACTGGCATCTGCCCACGCAAAACTTCCCAGCCCAAAGGGCGTGGGAAGTGTCATTTGCGTTAAATGAACCGGCCTGCTCATCAGCCGTTACCGGCTGCCTCGCTATAGCGCCGCGCGCCGCATTGAGGTAAGGCGGGCTTCAGCCCGCCCCCCCCGTTATTTTTCCATCGGTTCAAAAAATCCGTCAGGCAGCAGCCGGGTCATGAAAATCTCATCAATCCCCTGATTGTCATTTGGCCCAAAGCTCAGCTTCAGACCGCCAAAATCAAGCGATGACATGCCTTGAATAGCCGCCAGAAATTTCTCGCGGGTCAGGTCATCGCCCGCATCCTTCAATGCCTCGATCACCAGACGCCCCACCAGATAGCCCTCAAAGGTGACAAAGCCATAATCTGTTCGCGAATCAAACGCCTTTAGCGCCGTCTGGTATTCCTTCACGATCGGCAGGTTGTTATCCCACGGAAACGGCACCACCTGCGAGATCACCACCCCGGCCCCTTCCGGCCACAGCTCATCGGCCAGCGCGACCGAGCCGACAAACGAGATGGTCACAAACTCCGGCGTGAACTCGAATGAGCGCGACAGCTTGATGAACTCGGCAATCGGTTTATAGGCCCCGACCATCACCACCGCATCGGGGTTGACCTCACGGATGGCCACCATCGCGTCCTTCACATCGGTGGTGTTGCGGGTGTATGTGCCTTCCGCCACCAGCGTCATACCGCGCCGCGTCAGCGCCTTGTTTACACCGCTCAGACCGGCCCGGCCAAAACTGTCATCCTGATACAGGATGGCGATATTCTGAAACCCGCGATCATCCACCAGATGGGCAATCCACCCTTCGGTTTCCGCATCATACGAGCCGCGCAGGTTATAAAGGTTCTTCAAGTCCGGATTGCGCAGAAACCCCGCACCAGTAAACGGTC
>CAZZKL010000194.1:0-4662 GCA_964655135.1 uncultured Roseovarius sp.
ATTTCGCCTGATTACAATCCTTTTGAGGCGGGGCTGCACTTCCTGATCGACTGGGATAAGGGCGATTTTATCGGTCGGGCGGCGCTGGCAGAGATCCGCGATAAAGGTGTTTCGCGCAAGCTCACGGCGCTTTTGCTGGAGGATCCCCTGCCGCTGTTTGGCGGCGAGGCGGTGTATTGCGATGGCGAGGTTGTGGCGCAGACCACATCGGGGAATTTTGCCTGGACGCTGGGAAAATCCATCGCCTTGGCCTATTTGCCTGTAGGATTGGAATCGTCCGGGGCCAAAATCACGGTGCAATCGTTTGATCGCACCTCATCCGCGCAGATTGTGACGGGCACGCCTTATGATCCCAAACGCGCGAAAATCTTGTGTTGAGCATGATTCGCAGCAGGAAGGTGGGTTTTACCCACCCTACGGGACGCGGCAACCAAGTGCATAACCATCTGACTTAAAAAGAAATGGTAGCCCGTAGGGGAATCGAACCCCTCTTTCCAGGTTGAAAACCTGGCGTCCTAACCGATAGACGAACGGGCCAGTGTCTGGCATGAGCTTAACACTCATATCGGGATCATTTGCTGATCTCGATTTATCTCGACACGCTTTAGGCAATAGCTGCCTGCGGCGCAAGAGGGATTTTGCATAAAAAATGGCTTTCAATGGGGTGCGTCGGGCGCGCAAGTAAGGTAAGGTTGCCAGATAAGGGGCAGGACAATGCCTGCTCTTTCCGGGCTGCACGCCATTTTGGGGAAAATGTTTGCCTCGGGCGCGCCATGTGCTATAGGCGGCGCAGTTTGGCGTGGGATGCGGTAATCTGCACCCCTCAAGCCACCCGCCGATGCGGGGGGTATAACAACCGCCCTCACGGGGCATTATCAAGGCCACCACCCGCAGGGGATGGGGCAGAATTTGGGCCAGACGGCCCGGCAAATGATGAGGACAATAACATGAGCGACATCGCAGACCGCGTAAAAAAGATCGTTGTGGAACACCTGGGCGTGGAAGAAGACAAAGTAGCTGAGAACGCCTCATTCATCGATGATCTGGGCGCAGACAGCCTGGACACGGTCGAGTTGGTCATGGCCTTTGAAGAAGAGTTCGGCATTGAAATCCCCGATGATGCGGCCGAAAACATTCAGACATTTGGCGATGCGGTGAAATTCATCACTGAAGCCTCCTGAGATCACTGATTCTCGCGCCCATCCGGCGCAGTCAGACACGGCCTCGCCAACCGGCGGGGCCTTTTTCATTATCAGCGCCCGCGATAACGCCGCGAACAGGCGATACCATGCCGATTTGGAGATACCCGCGATTCGGGGTAAACTATAAGGAATATGGGACCGGCGAGGCGATCGGTTAACGTGATCCATATAGGGAAGGCGCTCAGATATGATCATTTATCCCACTTTAGAGCTACAAAATGGCAAATGTGTATCCTTGGCCCGGGGGCGGCTGGAAGAGCCGGTGATCTGGCATGTGGACCCGGTTGAAACCGCCCGTAGTTTTGCCGCTGCCGGGGCGGAATGGATGCATGTGACGGATATGAACATGCTGGGCGCGGATGGCGACAATGATGATCTGATCCAGGAAATCATCCGCACGGTGGGCATCCCGGTGCAACTGGGTGGCGGCTTTCGCTCGCGTGAGCGGGTTGAGCAATGGATCGACAAGGGCGCCGGGCGGATTGTGATCGGCACCATGGCGGCGCATGATCCGGATCTGGTACATGAACTGGCCAAGTTTTACCCGGATCAGATTGTTCTGGCGGTGGATATTTTTGAGGGCCAAGTGATGACAGATGGCTGGCGCGCGCCCAGCACCTTCAGCCCGAAAACCTATGTCAAAGCCTTTGATCATGCGCCGCTTGCGGGCATCATCGTCACCGACATCGACAGCTATATCGGCGAGCAGGAAGGCCAGTTGAGTGTCATCACCGGCTTGTCTGCACAAACCCGCCACCCGGTGATTGCGCGCGGCACGGTGCATAGCGTGGATGATGTGGCGCGTCTGAAATATGTCTATAACATCTCCGGCACCCTGATTGGGCGGGCTTTACTGGCCAAGGATGTCGATCTGGCCGAGGCGCTTGCCGTGGCACAGCCGGTGCCCGAAACCACCGCCGAACTTCTTTGAAAATATTAGGTTGCCGCGGGCCGGATGGGCAAATATCATCCGGTGCAAAGCCATGGTCTTGCCCCTTGCGGGCAAGGCGGGTATGAGCGGCAAAAGAAAATTTCAGGGAAGGGCAGCATCATGCGTCGTGTCGTTGTCACAGGTCTCGGACTGGTTACCCCATTGGCCGATGGGGTTGAGGAAAGCTGGAGCCGTCTGTTAGACGGGCAATCGGGCTGTGGGATGATCACCTGCTTCGATGCCAGCAATGTCGTCACCAAATACGCCTGCGAAGTGCCCCTGGGCGATGGCAGCGATGGCACGTTCAACCCCGATACCTATATGTTGGCCAAAGATCGCCGCAAGGTGGGGAATTTCATCTTGTTTGGCATGGCGGCAGCGCAGCAGGCGGTGGAAGATGCAAACTGGATGCCCGAGGACGAGGAAAGCCTGACCCGGACCGGGGTGATGATGGGCTCGGGCATTGGCGGGCTCAGCTCAATCGAGGAAACCACTTTGATCATCCGCGATAAAGGCGCGCGGCGGGTGTCGCCATTCTTTATTACCAGCGCTTTGATCAACCTGATCTCTGGGCAGATCGGCATCAGGTTTGGCTTCAAAGGTCCCAATCATGCGGTTGTAACGGCGTGTTCATCGGGGTCTCATGCGATTGGCGATGCGGCCCGGCTGATTATGCTGGATGATGCTGATGTGATGATCGCCGGTGGCGCAGAGGCGGCCATATGTGAGATCGGGATTGCCGGGTTCAACGCCTGTAAGGCCTTGTCTACAAAGAGAATTGACGATCCCAAAACTGCCAGCCGGCCTTATGATGAGGATCGTGACGGCTTTGTCATGGGCGAAGGTGCGGGCGCGGTTGTGCTGGAAGAATACGAGCACGCCAAGGCGCGCGGGGCCACAATCTATGCCGAAATTCTGGGCTATGGCCTGTCGGGGGATGCCTATCACGTTACCGCCCCGGCGGCGGATGGTGATGGCGGGTATCGCGCCATGCAAGCCGCGCTGAAACGCGCCGGGCTGGAGCCTGCGGACGTGGATTATATCAATGCCCACGGCACCTCGACCATGGCCGATACCATTGAACTTAAGGCGGTTGAGCGGCTTTTGGGCAATGCGGTGGGCAATGTGACGATGAGTTCGACCAAATCCTCGACCGGGCACCTTTTGGGGGCTGCGGGGGCGATTGAGGCAATATTCTCCATTCTGGCAATCCGCGATCAGGTGGCCCCACCGACAATTAACCTTGATAATCCTGCGGTTGAGACGTCGATTGATCTGGCCCCGAACCAAAAACACGAGCGCAAGATTGATGTGGTGATGTCCAACAGCTTTGGCTTTGGTGGCACCAATGCCTCACTTTGCATGGGAAAACTGCGCTGATGTGGCGACACATTACTTCTAACGCATTGAATTTTCTGGTTGTTCTGGCCTTTCTCATTGGCGGTGCTCTGCTGTGGGGGCAACGGCAATATACCACAACCGGACCGCTTGCCGAACAGATGTGCCTGCGGGTTCCTGATGGTACGAATCTGCGCAAAGTCTCGGTGAAACTTCAGGAGCAAGGCGCGGTCAGCAGTGGCTCTCTTTTTCGCATGGGGGCTGATTATTCCGATAAAAGCAATAAGTTAAAGGCGGGAAGCTGGCTCATACCCAAGGCCGCGAGTATGCAAAATATCGTTGATATTATCACCCGGGGCGGCGGCAGCACCTGTGGCACCGAGATTTTATACCGCATTGGTGTGGGCCGTGTGGATGTGCAGGTGCGCGAGTTGGACACACGGACAAACCGATATGTTGAGCAGGCATCATTTGATCTTGATTCAGACGATGAAAAACCGCAACTATTTGAAACTACAGTAAAAGATACGGGTACAAGGTTTCGCATCGCCGTCGCCGAGGGGGTTACCAGTTGGCAGATTACCGATGCGCTGAAACGGGTGGAAGTACTGGAGGGGGAAATCGCCGAGGTGCCCCCCGAGGGTAGCCTTTCGCCGGATAGTTATGAGTTTAACAAGGGCACGACACGCAGTAGCATAATCGATAAAATGCGGAAATTTCAAGATGCCAGGCTGGCCGCCGCCTGGGAATTGCGGGCCGATGGCCTGCCGCTTGAGACCCCGTATGAGCTGTTGATCCTGGCCTCGATCATAGAAAAGGAAACCGGCCTGCCGGATGAGCGCGCGAAAGTGGCCAGTGTATTCATCAACCGCTTAAAAAGAGGCATGAAACTGCAGACAGACCCGACAGTGATTTACGGCGTCACCAAAGGCCGGGGCATCTTGCGGCGGGGCCTGCGCCAAAGCGAGTTGCGCAGTGAAACCCCTTGGAATACTTACATAATTGACGGATTACCGCCAACGCCCATTGCCAATCCGGGGGCGGATAGCCTGAGCGCGGCGGCAAATCCGGAAGACACCAATTTCATCTTCTTTGTTGCCGATGGTAGCGGCGGCCATGCCTTTGCCGAGACATTGGCCGAGCATAACAAAAACGTCGCCCGCTGGCGCAAGATTGAAGCCGAACGCAGCA
>CAZZKL010000195.1:0-4546 GCA_964655135.1 uncultured Roseovarius sp.
CCGGTGCCCATCATCGCCTTGCCCATCTCATCCATCACGGCGCGGACATCGGCAAAATCAAGGTTGATCAGGCCGGGCCGGACCATCAGATCCGTCACGCCCTTAACCCCTTGATAAAGCACGTCATCGGCCATGCTGAAGGCTTCG
The DNA here is from genome assembly GCA_964655135.1 of uncultured Roseovarius sp. Lineage (GTDB taxonomy): Bacteria > Pseudomonadota > Alphaproteobacteria > Rhodobacterales > Rhodobacteraceae > Roseovarius. The sequence goes on from CAZZKL010000195.1 coordinate 148, forward strand.
GTGAAGGTGGTTTTTTCATTGGCCAGCCGGAACAGATTTTGGTTGGGGATGATGATCAGCGTATCAACCATCTTTTGCAAGGCCTCAACGCCCTCTTCCGCCTGACGCATACGTTTGGCGCCCTCAAACTGGAATGGCTTAGTAACGACGCCCACGGTCAACACGCCCAATTCGCGCGCGGCCTGCGCAATGATCGGCGCGGCCCCGGTGCCGGTGCCGCCGCCCATGCCTGCAGTGATAAAGCACATATGCGCCCCCGACAGGTGATCCACAATTTGCTCAATGCTTTCTTCAGCCGCTGCTGCGCCAATACTGGGACGCGCGCCTGCGCCAAGGCCTTCGGTCACTTTGACACCCAACTGCACCCGGTTTTCCGCATTGCTTTGTTGCAGCGCTTGGGCATCGGTGTTGGCAACCACAAAATCAACGCCATCCAGCGCTTTGTCGATCATGTTATTGACCGCGTTGCCCCCTGCCCCGCCGACACCAAAAACGGTGATGCGTGGCTTGAGTTCTTCATGTTCCGGCATTGTGAAATTCAATGTCATTGCTCTGCTCCGCCTGCTGTTGTGCCCGCATTCGCCGGCTTTTTTCTGCCTGTACTGCCTTGATCTTACCTGTAAGTACCGGTTTCGTCACGCAAAAAACGACCACAACCTACTAAATATGGCCATTTTCTCACACATTTACGCGGTATTTTGCCGATTTGACCACATATTGGGGTTACCAGTTGTCTTTAAACCACTTAACCGCCCGTTTCAAAGACCGCGCCGGATAACGATCAGCCGGCAATTCAAAGTCCCACCATTCATCTTGCGGGTGCGCCGCGTTCAGGCACATGCCCACCGCGCTGGCAAATCCCGGGCCGGTGGCCGCTTGCGGCAAGCCATGTACCCTTAAGGGCCGGCCCAGCCTTACCTGCTGCCCTAAAATGCGCGCGGCCAACCCGTCCAGCCCCGGAATTTGGCTGCCGCCACCGGTCAGCACGATCTGCTGACAGGGCAGATGATCAAACCCGGCAGCATCAAGGCTGGCGCGCACTTCTTCGAGAATTTCCTCAACCCGGGGGCGAATGATGCCAATCAGCTCGGCCCGGCTAACAGTGCGGCGGTCATGCTCATAATCGCCGGTATCGCCGCCAATTTCGATCATCTCACGGTCGTCCATGCCGGTGGCATGAACACCGCCATAAAAGGTCTTGATCCGCTCGGCCGTGGCCGCCGGAATTTGCAGGCCCATGGAAATATCCTTGGTCACATGGTCGCCGCCAATTTTCACTGAATCCGTATAAATCATGTGCTTTTTGAGAAAGATCGAGATTCCCGCCGATCCGCCGCCCAGATCAATACAGGCCGCGCCCAGCTCTTGTTCATCCTCAACCAATGCGGACATGCCCGACAGATACGCCGATGAGGCAATCCCGGCCAGTTCCAGATCACAACGCGCCACGCAATGCGCCAGATTGCGGATCGCATCTTCGCCCACCGTCACCATATGCATATCCGTCGACAGCGCCTGCCCGATCTGCCCGCGCGGGTCCTGCAGACCCGAGCGGTGATCCAGCGCGAAATTGATCGGTTGCGCATGTAAAACGCCGCGCCCGTCGCCAAAATCAGGCACATCGCAGGCCGACAAGACCCGGCTGATGTCATCCTCACTGACAACATCCCCGTCCAGATCAACCTGCCCGGCCAAGCCATACGAGCGCGGGTTTGCCCCGGAAAAACAGGCAATCACATGATCCACCCGAATTTTTGCCATCTTCTGCGCCGCCTGAATGGCGGTCCGAATGGCGCGCTCGGTTTCCTGCATCACCGAGATTTCACCCGTCTTGACCCCGCGCGAGCGGGTGGTTGCAGCGCCAATAACGCGAAACCCCGATTGCCCGGCCATCGCCCCGATACCTTCGGCCTCATGCAGGCGCTCGGTGCCGTCAAACCGCAAGATCAGACAGGCGATTTTTGAGGTGCCCACATCCAGAACCGCCACAACTCCGCGCTGCATTGCTATTTTGCGCATGGCGCGCATCGCCCGTTGGCTTTCATAATGCTCAATCATATCATCCTGCCTCTATTGGTTTTTTGTGACACGCCACCATTCCTCAACGGCGTATTTGTTCATTCTCAAGGTGGGTCTCGCGGCAAGCCGCATATCCACCACCGCCAAATCCCGCTCCAACAGGTCCTGCACCTGACTGAGCACGATCACCCGTTCCAGCGCCTGCACCGGGTTTTCCTCGGGCAGCAACACCCGTTGCCCCCGGTTCAGCACCAGATCCCAACGCCGCTCGCCCATCCGCACCAGCCCGCGCAACCGTGGCTCAAGCGGGCTTGCGGCGGCCAGAATATCCATCGCCTCGGCCACGGCCTTATCCGCACCGATCCCGGCGATAACTGGCAAATCGGCACGGTCGCTGCGCGAGGCAGCGGGTGAAATCCGCGCGCCTTCAATATCAATCACGCGCAACCCCTCACGGTTTCGCCAAAGGGCTACGGGCGCGCGCTGACGCAATTCAGCGGCCAGTATTCCGCCCTTGCGAACCCGCAGCGTGACATCCGCCACCGCAGGCAGCCCGGCAATGATTTGCCGCAGCTCAACCAGATCAAGATCAAATGAGCTGACCGGGAATGTGACCGGTAGAATTTCACGAATTTCTGCCTCGACCGCCGGGTCCGCGCCCTCAATCGTCAGCAGATCAACCCGAAATTCCGGGCGGTTTTCGATCTGATTGCGGATATCCGACAGCGCCAGCATGAATTGCTCTTGTCGGTCCGCGTCCGACATATAATTCAGCCCCAGACCAAAGCTCAGGAAAAACGGCAGGCCCACCCGCAACATCATCCGAAACCCCGGTGTCAGCATCAGGCGCTGCACCCGGTAAGACCAGCGCGACGGTGCCGGATCAATCCTTGGGCGGGCTACCTGTTGCATGAGGCATCCTCCACCATCCAGCGGCACAAAGCCGGGAATTCAATCCCCGCCACCTGTGCCTGTTCGGGGCTGAGGGAGGTCGGCGTCATGCCCGGCTGTGTGTTGGTTTCCAGCAAGATCAGGCCGTTGATTCCACGCGCCTCATCCCACCTGAAATCGGTGCGGCTCAGGCCCCGGCACCCCAGCGCGCTGTGCGCCCTGAGTGCATAATCCTCGCACGCGGCGGCAATCTCATCGGGCACATCCGCCGGCACCACATGGCGCGACCCGCCGGGCTTGTATTTGGCATCGTAATCATACCAGCCCTTGGTAATTATATCTGTCACCCCCAGCGCCCGGTCGCCCATCACCGTGGTGGTCAACTCGCGCCCCGGCACAAATGCCTCAACCATCACCAACTCGGGCATATCATCCGCCAATTTCGGCGGCCCGTTGGCATCCTGATTGACAATATAAATGCCCACGGATGAGCCTTCATTATTGGGCTTCACCACATAGGGCGGGGGGATCACATGGCGTGCCTGCGCCTGATCTTTGGGCACCAGACAGCTTTCAACCACCGGCAGGCCAGCGGCGCGGTAAACCGCCTTGGTTTTTTCCTTGTCCATCGCCAGCGCCGAGGCCAGCACGCCAGAATGAGTATAGGGGATCTGCATCCATTCCAGCAGCCCCTGCACACAGCCATCCTCGCCCCAGCGGCCATGCAGGGCGTTGAACACAACGTCAGGCGATATATCGGATAATTGCACGCCAAGATGGTGGCCGGCATCCAGCTCGACCACCTCAAATTCCGCGTCCCTCAAAGCAACGGCGCATTCACGACCTGACGACAATGACACCTCGCGCTCAGCCGAGGGGCCACCCATGATTACCGCAACTTTTGGGGTTGTTCTGCTCGAACGAACCACCTTTATGCCTCAAATTCCGGGCCATTTTACCTGACCCTTATTATTATATTTGCCTTACGGCTTGTCCGGGATCGTTTCGCCGACCCTCATGATTTCCCACTCTAACTGTATTCCGCTGTTTTTGAAAACACTTTTTCGCACTTGCTCGCCCAATCCTTCAAGATCAGCGGCCGTGGCCCCGCCGGTATTGACCAAAAAGTTGGGATGCTTGGGGCTCATCTGCGCCCCGCCGCGCGTGGCCCCGCGCATTCCGGCGTCATCAATCACCTTCCAGGCCTTAAGATCATGCACATCATCGGCGCGGCCCGTCGAGGAAAACCCGCCCGGATTTCTAAACGTACTGCCCGCCGTGCGGTCCTTTGTGGGCTGCGTCTCATCGCGCTTTTTCAGTTGCGCAATCATCCGCGCATGCAGCGCCTCCGGCGTGCCTTTAGGCCCCTCAAACACAGCGTGGGTTATCACCCACCCTACGGGTAAATCGGTCTGACGGTACTGGAAATTGAGGTCATCGGCTGTGAGCGTCACAATCTCACCGGTCCTTGTCACCACCCGCGCCTCAA
>CAZZKL010000196.1:0-4515 GCA_964655135.1 uncultured Roseovarius sp.
GGCACCCAGAAATTGATAACAATTCTGAGTTGCTGGATTTCATAAACCATGTGCGCGAAATCACCGGCAAACCGGTTGGGTTCAAATGCGTCCTTGGCGCTTACGGGTGGCTTGATGAGCTATGCGATGAAATTCATCAACGGGGCATTGAATCAGCGCCTGATTTCATCACCGTGGACAGTGGCGATGGCGGCACCGGTGCGGCACCGATGCCATTGATGGACAATGTCGGATTGCCGGTCAAGGAAGCCTTGCCCATGGTGATTGATATACTGGTAAAACACGGGCTGCGCGAGCGGATCAAAATCATTGCATCCGGCAAGCTTATCACACCCGCCGAAGTGGCCTGGGCCTATTGCACGGGTGCCGATTTTGTCACATCGGCGCGCGGATTCATGTTTTCGCTTGGCTGCATTCAGGCGCTTAAATGCAATAAAAACACCTGCCCAACCGGTATTACAACGCATAATGCAAAGCTGCAGCGCGGCCTTGATCCGGATGAAAAATCTGTGCGAGTGAGTAATTTTGCCGGGAAAATACACTATGGCGTCAATCTGATTGCTCATTCATGCGGCGCAAAACACCCCCGTGCGTTGAAGCGCTATCATGTGCGGATCATGCAACATAACGGCAAATCTGTTCCGATGGATGAGCTCTATCCTGACGCAAAGTGAGGCCGGCAGCCTATTTTGGTTTCGCTGACCTGCGCGACACCCAATTAAGGAGCACGGGCAGGAAAATCGCGCTGGCCAATGCCAAAGATGAGAAGCATTTTGGCCATCCACTGGCTGTCTTTGGGCAGGTATCCTGCCCCAGTAATTCAAGGCCGGACCCCGTGATTGCCAGCAAAAATACCGGCATCCAACCAATGAAATAAAGCCCGTATTTCCAGAAACGATAGTGAATGACGGACATAAAAATCAAGCCGTAAGCGAGCAATACAATATGGCAGGCCGGGATCACGCCAAAATGCGGGCATCCATTTCCGGTTTTCAGGTCTGCCAAACTAACAGGCAATATTCCGGCCAGGCCGACAGCCGCCAGAGCGCCGATAACCACGCGCGAATACCACGGAAGCAAACCCAAAAATTTATTCAATTGATTGCCCCCATTTTCTATATCCAGATGACGCTCAACAGCCCCAAGGTTTTCAGTCTTGTGCGTAGGGATAGTTCTTTGGCAGCATCCAGAAATTACCAGTTATGTTTTTAAGTGGCCGAGCCTTGCTCCCGGGCACTGAAGAGGCTTGAACAATAAGCGAAATATCCGACAAAACCGCAGGGTTTTCGCGGAAATAGGCATGGCCAATAAGCCCGCCCACATCTTCAACATCAATGAAATGCACATTTTTGACTCGGGCAAAAATCTCCCGCTCATCCCGGCTCAGATCACTTGCTTTGATCCGTCCAAACCGCTTGCCTGCCATCAGCTTCTGAGCAATGCTCAGGGCGCCGTCTTTTTGGTTCATATAAACGGTAATCTGACCCACCGATGGCCCAAATCTTTCGGCAATCAAGCGCTGGCGCACAACACCAAAATCAAGGTCAGGCGCGGCCAGTATCAGGTTCTCAATCTTCAACGAAGCCCTGGGATTTCGCCCCGCCGCACGTTCCGCGATGACCAGCTCGCGAAGCGCTGTGGTCACAACATCCGTGCCCCGGCTATGGGCAACAATGTGGATGCGTTTAAGTCCGGGGGTTTTTGCGATCATCAAAATTGTTTCTTTCAGATGAAAGATCGAAAATTCCCCCGCTTCGCGATCCTTAAAATACCCGGTCAGACCTTTGTTTCCCGCAGGCCAGGTATAAAATACCGGAACACCTATCCGACCGGAGAAATGCCAAATTTCCGAAAGCGAAAAAGCCGCCTCATTAAAGTCATTGTTAAATCCGTGCACAAATATGATGACGTCTTTGCGATTGGCCGATGCAAGGCGCGATGCCAGCGTCTGTTGCAGCTTTTTGGTTTTGGCCCTGTAGACCGATTGCGGCCCGGGAAGATCAACTATCCGGCCATTGCGAACGCCAAAAGGCAGCGGGGTTTCAGGAAAGCGAACTATCTCACTGATATTGGTTATATCCATATCAATCGGCTCGGCGCGTTTGGCGGCAGCGCTTGCCGTTTTCAGGTCTTGCCAGGACAAATCATCACCATAGCTGACCGTCACTTCACCTAATGCCATGGAAGAACTGCGCTCTGATCCGTAGGTTACCCTTCCGTCAGGCGATTGAATGGCCTTCCTATCGGTGACAAAAAGAAGATCTGATTTGGCATTTCTCAACCGAATCGGAATATTTTCCTCAGGGTAGTTGCCGGTTGCCGTATAGATGTTGGGCGACGGCACAAGATTTCGCGACCCACTGCAAGCCGCCAATAAAAGCGACAAAACCGTGACCGCAATCACGTTCATACCAATTCGATCTTTCTTCATCATGTGGTAATCCCTCCTCGCATTTAGCGGGTCTGCTCCGCAGAATTCAGACAAGAGAGAAAACCAATTTCCCCGTCATCAGTTCTGAATGAGCCTAACAATATCATTTTTTGCAAACAAAATCTTGGTATTCACGGATGCATCCATTTCAGAAATCAGCTCTGGCGACACGCTGATATCGGCCAAAAACAAATCCCCGGTCGGTATTGCCAAGTTGTTTTCGGCAGGCCGCGAACGGTCGGTCCTTGGGCGTTCAGGCCGTCATTTCGGCGGCATAAGCAGCCCAAAGCTGGAAGGCATCAGATCTGGCATGGCTATATGATACGGCAGACAGTTTGTGGCAATGGGGACGGAAGATCAGGTTGATCTGGTCATGAGCGGTTAGAAACCTCTGGGCCTGTCGCCGCCTGCCGAAAACAACTTGGCAATACCCTCTGGCAAGATGCGCCAGATTGCGCCCGGCATTTTCCATCATCCGGGCCAGATCAATCCGGTAGGTCTCCATCATCAAACGATCAACTTCGATCATCTGACCGGTGTCAATAACAGGAATATCACTTTGGCTGACTTCGGGAAACATCGGGCTCATTCCTCCTTTGAGCCGCCAAGTGCCTGATAAACACCGCCTAGCGTGATGCCAAAAATGATGTGAAAGACAAAGGTCATGATCGGTGCCATCATGCCCAGCTTCATGCCAAACAAGCCTGCGCCACTCATCGGCATCGGGCCAATCATCATCATGAACCAGGCGGCAATACCGAATACTATCCCCTTCATGATCTGGCTTTCCGGTGGCAGAACCTTATTGAAAATCGCAAATCCTGCGCCCCATGCCACTGATCCGATGACAAAATGCATGATCCAGCCAATGGCGATATTCACCTCCATTCCTGTCTTCTGTGCGACCATGCCAGCCATCATGTGAACCGGGTCAAGCTCTGGCATGACCCCCATCATTTTCTTAACCATCATCAGCAGCGTCAGCAATATTGTGGCGACAAACCCTGCGATTATACCTTTGATTATTTTCGACATATTTCGTCCTCTCAGAATTATTAAGTTTTAAGGTTAAATTTTTATCACGGCCATCTTATCTTGGGTCATGTCATGCATGGTGTTGCCAATTCCGCCGGTGTTGTAGCCCGACTGCCGCCGCCCGGCGAACGGCATCCAATCCACCCGAAACGCGGTGTGATCGTTGACCATCACCGCCGTCGCATCCAGATTTTGGATGGCAGCCATCGCCACATCAAGATTGTTGGTGAACACAGAGGCCTGAAACGCATATGGCAGGGCATTGGCCTGCTCGATAGCCTGATCAATATGCTCGTATCCGTAAACACACACTGCGGGTCCAAATATTTCCATCTTAGACACCCGCGCCGTGGCGGGCGGATCAAGCAGGACGGTTGGCGCATAGGTGGTTTCGCTCAGCTTTTCCCCGCCGGTTATGTTTATTGCCCCGCCGGCGATAGCCTCATCTATCCATTCTGAAACCCGGTCCACCTCGCGCGGGCGGATCAGCGGGCCACAATCGGTTTGCACGTCAATCGCATTCCCCACCACCAGTTTATCAGCACCATCCGCCAAGGCATCGGCAATGTCCGAAGCATAAGATTTTGGAGCAAACACCCGTTGCACCGAAACGCAAACCTGCCCGGAATGGTAAAATCCGCCCTTAAGAAGCGAGGGTATAATAACATCTGTGCTGTTCAATGCTGTGGCCGCGTTGCGGCTGGACCTCGAATTTTGAACAGCTATAATCACCTTGATAATTAGGACTGCCAAACTTTTGTTGCGGCTGGACCTCGAATTTTGAACAGCTATAATTATATATATTTCCGCGAAGCGGGGACTTGTGTTGCGGCTGGACCTCGAATTTTGAACAGCTATAATGAACAGATTGAGACGCAATATACTGGTGCAGTTGCGGCTGGACCTCGAATTTTGAACAGCTATAATGGTCTATTGCAAGATAGCTAAACACAATTAGTTGCGGCTGGACCTCGAATTTTGAACAGCTATAATTCCTGAAGGCTGGATAATATTTTCAGGCGTGTTGCGGCTGGACCTCGAATTTTGAA
>CAZZKL010000197.1:0-4482 GCA_964655135.1 uncultured Roseovarius sp.
CGCCGCCCCGATGGTGCCCCGGTCATGGGGTAATTTGCTGAATTCCGCCTTGAGATCGGGCTTGTCAGAGCCGCCAGTACCCGCGCGGCCCAGATTGAAATCTTTTTCCATATTGCCATGGGCCACGTCGCCGGTCTGGGCCATGAAGCCGTCGATCACCCGGTGAAACGCCACGTTGTCATAGGCACCTGCGCGGGCCAGCTCTTTCATCCGGTCGCAGTGGCCAGGGGCCACATCGGACAGTAGTTCAATCGTGACGGTGCCGCCAGTCAGCTCAATCAGGATGGTATTTTCAGGGTCTTTGATCTCGGCCATGTGGCCCTCCATTTCAAATCAGTTAACCCGATATCTAGGGGTTCAATGCCTGATTGCCAAGCGCAGAGGTTGACGCCCCCCGATGTTCGCGCCATGACAGGCCGAAAAATGCGGCGATTAAGGTGGGAACATGAGCTGGAAAACCCTTGACGATATGGATCTGGCGGGCAAGCGCATACTCGTGCGGGTAGATATCAACGTGCCGGTTGAGAACGGCATTGTCACTGATGCCACACGGATTAAACGCATCAAACCCACGGTTGATTATATCCTTGCCGAGGGTGGTCAACCGATGCTGATCGCGCATTTCGGCCGCCCCAAAGGCACGGTTGTGCCGGGGCTGTCGCTGCGGCTGATCCTGCCCGCGCTTGAGGCGGTTCTGGGCCGCTCTGTGACCCTGCTGGAAACGCTGGAAGAGGCCGAAAACCTGCCCGATACCGCCAATATCCTGTTGCTTGAAAACATCCGCTTTTATCCCGGCGAAGAGGCCAATGATCCAGTCTTTGCCAAGCGCCTTGCCGGGCTTGGTGACATCTTTTGCAACGATGCATTTTCCGCCGCCCACCGGGCGCACGCCAGCACGACAGGTATCGCGCATTTTCTACCCTCTTGCGCCGGGCGCCTGATGCAGGCCGAATTGCACGCACTTGAGGCCGCCCTTGGGGATCCCAAACATCCGCTCATGGCGGTGGTCGGCGGGGCCAAGGTTTCAACCAAGCTTGATCTGCTGGGCAATCTGGTGGGGAAAGTGGATCAACTGGTGATCGGCGGCGGCATGGCCAATACGTTTCTGGCTGCGCAGGGCCTGAATGTGGGCACCTCGCTGTGTGAGCATGATATGGCCGATACCGCCCGCGCCATCCTGACCAAAGCCACCGCAAAGGGCTGTGAGATTATCCTGCCCAGCGACATTGTTGTGGCCCGCGAATTCAAAGCCGGGGCCGCGCATGAAACGTTAGCCGCGGATTGTTGCCCCAACGATGCCATGATCCTTGACGCAGGCCCGCAAACCGTAGCGCGCATTTCCACCGCTTTGGAAGCCGTCAAAACCCTGATCTGGAACGGCCCGCTGGGGGCGTTTGAAATCCCGCCTTTTGATACCGCCACCAACGCCGCCGCGCTCAAGGCTGCGGCGTTGAGCAAAGCAGGCAGGCTGATCTCGGTGGCCGGTGGTGGCGATACGGTGGCGGCGCTCAACCAATCGGGGGCAGCAAATGATTTCACCTATATTTCCACCGCAGGCGGGGCGTTTTTGGAATGGATGGAAGGCAAAGACCTGCCCGGCGTGGCGGCGCTGAAAGCCGGCTGAAACAGTTGCCAATTCCTCGTAGGGTGGGTGAAACCCACCCACGTTTGGTATATAGGCACAAGGGTGGGTTCCACCCACCCTACAGGGAACCACAATAAATTGGCCCAAACCATCAAGGAACAACTATGACAAACTGGACACTCATCACCGGCGCCTCCGAAGGTCTTGGTGTGGAATTCGCCCGCATTGCCGCCGCTGAAGGCCGCAACCTGATCCTGACCGCGCGCTCGGAGGACAAACTCAACGCGCTGGCGGATGAGCTGCGCAGTGACACCGTTGAGGTTGCGGTCATCCCCGCTGATCTCAATGACCTCAAACAGGTTGAAAAAATGTGGACCAAGGCCAGCAAAAACCGCCATATCGACATCGTGATCAACAACGCAGGCCTTGGCCGCCACGGGCGCTTTGACGATGCCGACGGATGGGAGCGCGAGTTGGCCACGCTCAATGTCAACGTCACCGCCCTCAGCCTGCTGATGAAACGAGCCGTCGCGCATATGCAGGAACAGGGCGGCGGGCGGATCATGAATTTGGCCTCAACCTCGGCCTTCATGCCGGGGCCAAACATGGCCGTCTACCACGCCACCAAAGCCTATGTGCTGTTCCTGTCCGAGGCCGTGGCAGAAGAGCTGCGCGGCACCGGCATCACCATCACCGCCGTCTGCCCCGGTGCCACCTCAACCGCATTTTTCGATGCCGCCGATATGCGCGGGATCAGCCTGTTGAAGATGGGCAAACCGATGGCCGCCGCCCCCGTGGCCCGCGCCGCATGGCGCGCCATGCTCAAGGGCCGCCGGATCATTGTCACTGGCTTGATGAATAAAATCTTTGCCTTCCTGCCGCGAATATCGCCGCGCCCTATGGTCACATTCATTTCCGGCAAAGTCATGGGTAAATAATTCCGGGCAAATAATCCAACCAGTCACGGATTTGTTAGCGCCAGCAGATTTGCAACCCTTTTCCCGCTGGCTTATGAGCAGATAACACAGACCATTCAACGGGTAGGGGATTCATATGTCAAAAGCCGCACAACACCAACAAATGAGATCAGGCCAGGGCTTTGTCGCCGCCCTTGATCAGTCCGGCGGCTCCACCCCCAAGGCGCTTGGCCTTTACGGGATTGAGCCGAGCGCCTACAGCTCAAACGCCAAGATGTTTGACCTGATCCATGCCATGCGCGCCCGCATCGCGCAATCGCCTGCCTTTACCGGCGACCGGGTGATTGGGGCGATCTTGTTTGAAATGACGATGGAGCGTGAGATCGGCGGCAAACCCGCCGCCACATACCTGTGGGAAGACCGCCATATCGTGCCGTTTCTCAAGGTCGATCAGGGCCTTGCCGACGGGGCCGATGGCGTGCGCCTGATGAACCCGATGCCTGACCTTCACGGCCAATTGTTGCGCGCCAATGACGCGGGCATTTTCGGCACCAAAATGCGCTCGGTGATCGAGGCGGCCTCCCCCACCGGCATTGCCGCCAACGTGGCCCAGCAATTTGACATCGGCCAGCAGATCCTGTCGCACCACCTGACTCCAATCCTTGAGCCCGAAGTGGCCATCACCATCCCCGACAAAGCCCAGGCCGAAGACATCCTGCTTGCCGAGCTGACCAAACAACTTGACGATCTGCATGACAGCCATCAGGTGATGCTCAAGCTGACCCTGCCGGAAAAAGCCAACCTCTATAAACCTCTTGTCGATCACCCCAAGGTGATGCGCGTGGTCGCCCTTTCAGGTGGCTACAGCCGGGACGAGGCCAATGCCCGGCTGGCGCAAAACACCGGCGTCATCGCCAGCTTTTCGCGCGCCCTGACCGAGGGCCTTTCGGTTGATCAGGCGGACGCAAAATTTGACGCCATGCTGTCTGAAACCATCGACAGCATCTATGCGGCCTCCAACGCCGGTTAGAGCGCGCCCTCGCGAAAGGCGCGCGGCGATTGCCCATAACATACCGTAAACGCCCGGGTAAACGCGCTGCGGCTTTCAAACCCCACCATCTGCGCGATGCGCTTTACCGGCGCGCGCCGTTCCGTCAACAGTTGCGCCGCCCGCGCCAGCCTTAATTGGCGCAGGAATGTCATCGGTGGTGCGCCATAAGCACTTTGAAACCGCGCCGCAAACCGCGAGCGGCTCATCCCCGCCGCCAGCGCCAGATTTTCCAGTGAATGCGCCGCGCCCGGGTCCTCCAGCATCGCCCGCAGCGCCTGCCAAAGCCCGGGATCCGCCAGCGCCGAAATCCACAAAACCGCCGGGTCACGCGCCTCAAGCCGCACCCGCAGCATCTCAATCACGCATTGCAGCAGCAGCACCCGGATCATCGCATGGCGGCCCATGCGCGGATGCATCATCTCGGCCATCAGCGCCCGCATCGCCGGCTCAGCAACCGCACTGCCGGTGACATCCAGACAAAGCGGCGCGCGCAGCAAATCAATCAACCCATGGGTATTGCGCAACCCCAATGAGATGTTTGAGCACAGCACCACCATATTACCCGGCCCCTCGCCCTGCGCCAAATGCGCCTCAAGGTTCAGCCCCGCCGGTTTGCACGCGGGCAGGCCAGTTTGCCCGCCGCCATCATTGCACAGGCTATGCCTCATGCACGACGGCACCAGCACCAACCGCCCAGGTGCCAGCACCAAAGACGGCCGCGACTGAAACGAGATTTTACCGCGCCCACCCAGCACATAATGCAATGTCGCCCCGGGGTTACGGCCCAGCCCCATGGTACAGGCCCCTTGCAGGGCGCAGATCGCAAATGGCTCGGCCCGGATATCCAGATCGGCCAGTATCCGGTCATGTAGATTGCTTGTTTCCATGGGTACACATTGCCACATCCCGGCGGCATGGGCACATAAATT
>CAZZKL010000198.1:0-4466 GCA_964655135.1 uncultured Roseovarius sp.
GCCTCACCCAGCCCGGCGGGGCTGTCGGCGACGATGATACCGGCGGCGCGCATGGCTTCGATCTTGTCTTCGGCCCCGCCTTTGCCGCCAGACACAATCGCGCCCGCGTGGCCCATGCGGCGGCCCGGGGGGGCGGTGCGCCCGGCGATAAACCCGGCAGTCGGCTTCCAGCGGCCTTTCTTCTTTTCGTCAATCAGAAACTGCGCCGCTTCTTCCTCGGCCGAGCCGCCAATTTCGCCGATCATGATCATGGAATGGGTTTCATCGTCCGCGAGAAACATTTCCAGCACGTCAATATGCTCGGTGCCTTTTATGGGGTCGCCGCCGATGCCCACAGCGGTAGATTGCCCAAGGCCATTATCCGAGGTCTGTTTCACCGCCTCATAGGTCAGCGTGCCGGAGCGCGAGAGCACGCCGCAAGAGCCGCGCTGATGGATATGGCCGGGCATGATGCCGATTTTGCAGGCCCCCGGCGTGATGATACCGGGGCAGTTGGGGCCGACAAGGCGTGAGGCCGAGCCTTCAAGCGCGCGTTTGACGCGCATCATGTCGAGCACAGGAATGCCTTCGGTAATGCAGACGATCAACTCCATCTCGGCGTCAATCGCCTCAAGAATACTATCGGCGGCAAAGGGGGGCGGCACATAGATCACCGTGGCGTCGGCGTCGGTCACATGCTTGGCCTCATGCACGGAATTGAACACCGGCAGGTCAAGATGCGTCTGCCCGCCCTTGCCCGGCGTCACACCACCGACCATTTTGGTGCCGTAAGCAATCGCCTGTTCAGTGTGGAATGTGCCTTGGCTGCCGGTGAGACCCTGACAGATAACTTTGGTATGTTCGTCGATGAGAATGGCCATGTTTTGGCTCCTTAAATTCTTTTGTGGGGATGCGTGGGTTGCACCCACCCTACGGGTTAACCTTTGACCGCTTTCACAATCTTCTCGGCCCCATCTCTGAGGTCATCCGCCGCAATCACATCAACATCGGAATTGTTGATGATGGCTTTGCCCTCTGCCACGTTGGTGCCCTCAAGCCGCACAACAAGCGGCACCTTGAGGCCAACTTCCTTGACTGCCGCCACAACGCCCTCGGCGATGACATCGCAGCGCATGATGCCACCGAAAATGTTGACCAGAATGCCTTTGACCTGCGGGTCGGAGGTGATGATTTTGAACGCTTCGGTGACCTTTTCCTTGGTCGCCCCGCCGCCCACGTCCAAAAAGTTAGCCGGGGAGGCACCGTAGAGTTTGATGATGTCCATCGTGGCCATCGCCAGCCCCGCGCCGTTGACCATGCAGCCAATCTCACCATCCAGAGCAATATAATTGAGGTCGTATTTCGACGCCTCAAGCTCTTTGGGGTCTTCCTCGGAAATATCGCGCAGCTCGGCAATGTCGGCGTGGCGATAGAGGGCGTTTGAATCGAACCCCATCTTGGCGTCAAGACATTTCAGATCGCCCTTGTCGGTGATGATCAAAGGGTTGATCTCAAGCATCTCCATGTCTTTTTCCAAAAACATTTTATAAAGGATGCCCATCAGTTTGACGCATTGTTTGACCTGCGCGCCGGTGAGGCCCAACTGAAACGCGATGCGACGGCCATGGAACGGCTGATACCCGGTGGCGGGATCGACGCTGAAGCTGAGGATTTTTTCGGGCGTCGAATGCGCCACCTCTTCAATGTCCATGCCGCCCTCGGTGGAGCAGACAAAGCTGATGCGGCTTGACCCGCGATCAACCAGCAAAGCCAGATACATCTCGGTTTCAATGCCCGCACCGTCTTCGATATAGATGCGGTTGACCTGTTTACCCGCCGGGCCGGTCTGTTTGGTCACCAGAGTGCGGCCCAGCATACGCTTGGCCTCATCGGCGGCTTCTTCAACCGATTTGGCAAGGCGCACGCCACCCTGCTCACCCGCGCCCGGTTCTTTGAATTTGCCCTTGCCGCGCCCGCCCGCGTGAATTTGCGCTTTGACAACCCATAACGGGCCATCCATTTCGCCAGCGGCGGTTTTGGCCTCTTCGGCGCGAAGTACAACACGCCCGTCAGAAACCGGTGCGCCGTAAGAGCGAAGCAGTGACTTCGCCTGATACTCATGGATATTCATGAAACTGTCCCGTTTTGATTAAAGCGTTTCCAGTAAACGTTGAATCACAGCGTTTGCTGGAAACGTCCACCACGTTGATATATTGTATTACGTTTCCAGCTTATGCAGATTCGGCATAAACTGGAAACGCTTTAGGTCTGTTTCGATATACCCATTGAATTGACAGGGGATTAAACTGTTTTCTGCAATAAAGCTTGAAATTTACCGATATTTTTTAATTTGTGATCACAGCCCTCAAAGGTGTGATCACAAACTTTTTCGCGATTCGCGCAGGCCCCCGGATATTCAGTTGAAAAACAGCGCAAAGCCGCCGGCATTCCCTGCGGCCAGACGCTGAAACGCCTGCCAGCTTTGATCGGTCAGACGCGGCCCCCGGGCGGCATAGGGATACGCGCCGATACCATGCAGCCAATCCACAATATTCAACGGCGAAGGATCGGCCACATAGGCCGGGATGCTGATGCCATACCCCTCGGGCAACAGCGGGTGGGAGATTAGCAATTTGCCGTCCAGAACCGCCTCAAGATCGTCAAGGATTTTCTGCCAGCCGTCGCCCACACCCGGCGGGATCCTCATGGGCAGGGCCGAGGTCTGATTGGCATTGGGGATCCATTCGCGCTCATTATCGGTTTCAAGCGCCAGAAGTTGCCAGAAATTGCGGTTTTGGGCAATCATCGCCCGCCAGTCCTCATAGGCGTCGCGGATACTGTCGGGATCAGGCTGCTGCGCCAAAGCGGTGATCGCCACATAAGCCAGATCAATCGCGGGCTGAAACTGCGCCCCCATCATCCGCAGTTGCCCGGGGGCGGTGTATAATTTCGCCTTGGCCGCGTTGATTTCATTGCGGATAAGTTGCGAGGATTGCCAAAGCTGCTGCTCTTTTTGTTCCAGCGGCTCAAGCGTCGCGTAGATCTGATCCAATTCGGTTGTGAGTTTGGCTTTTTGGGCCTCATCAGGGGTATTATTCAACTGGTTGTAAATCGCATTACGCCGGTCAGACAGGGGGGTGATTTGGGCCACGATGGCTGCGTGCCGGGCTTTGATCTCGGCGGCTTTAGCTTTGAGCGCGGCGACCTCGGCGTTGATAACGTCCGGATCATAGATGTTGGGAATTTCCGGCGCATCAGCCAAGGCCGCGCGCCGGTCCGCCAGATCGCGCAGCACCGGCTCGGGATCAAACGCCAGATAGAGATTGCCAAATCCCGAAAGCATATGGGTATAGGCCAATAGCCAGGCATGATCTGCCACGTCAAACCGGATATTGAGCGATTGATTGCCGCCCTCAGAGGCGATCAGATCACGCGCCGCCCGCCTACCTAGGATAACCGGGCCAAGGGTGACAAAGGCACTTTCCGCCTCTTCGCGGGTGCCGTTGGAATTGACATCAAACCAGACATCCCGCAGGTCCATATCAAACGGCGCAATGCCGTCGGTTTCAGCCTGTTCAAGGCTTTCGCGGGCCACACCCATGCCGTTGACAAAACCGGCAACAAGATCCGAAAGGGTGCCGGCGGTTGAGAGTTTCGGCTCTGGATTGCGCATATCACCAAGATCCAACCGCAAAAGCGGCAGGCCTGAGATGCTTTTGCCAAGCCCGTATTGATAGCGGATTTGCAGGGTTTTCTCGACCGCGCGCAGGGTTTGAAGCATCCCAATCTCAAAGCCGTTGGCGGTACGGTCTTGCGAAAGTTGCGCAATGGTTTTGGCAAGCCCGTCTCTGGCAAGGCCGCTTTCAGCATCTTGAGCGGTGGCGGTGGCTGCACTAAACGCAAGGGCCAGAGGCAGGATAAAGCGCATCTGAATACTCCTGATAAACAAAAGATACGCCAATGCTTGGGGTGTCTTGTTAGCATTTGCAAGTCAAGGATACCTTGGAGCGGCTCTGATACGCCGCCCCTTGGGAATTTTGCAGGGCTATAACCCTTCGCCCATCAGCAACTGATATATTTCATCCTTCAGCATCGCGCGTTTCTTGCGCATCTCCACTTCCGCCAGCGGGCCAACCGGATCAACATTGGTCTCGGCCCGATGCACCCGGCGGTTGATCTCATGATAGTCATCCGCCAGCCGGGAAAAATGCGCATCATTTTGCTTCAACTCGGTGATTTTCTCGGCATGTTCTGGGAATTCCTCGTGCAATTCATGAGGGGTATGTGACATCGCGCTTATTCCTTCTTTTATAAACCCAACACCATACTAATCCCCTGCCGCCCCTGTTGCCTTGATTGGGATCAATGATTTCCGCCCCCTTGCCGGGACGGGGAGGGTGGGTGGGCGTCCCGGCAAGGGGGCGGATTTAACCTAAAGCGTTTCGACTTAAACCTGAGACAGGGTTAAGACGAAACGTAGTGCAACA
>CAZZKL010000199.1:0-4413 GCA_964655135.1 uncultured Roseovarius sp.
GTCGGGATTGTCGCTCAGCGCGCCAGAGGGACAAAGCGAGACGCAGGACAGGCACAAAGTACAGGCATCGGTGTCGATCTTAAGGGCACCATAAGGCGCACCGTCCGGCAGGGGGATTGGCGCTTCAGCCTCACGATGCAGCGCCTTGCCGGCTAGTCTGGTGATCTGGCGGCGGGTGCCTTGCGCAAGGATCGGTTGGGTATGTGATTGCGTGGCGGGGGTGTTGTAAAGTACATCGCTCATCGCATCCGGGTCGGAAGGCTGCAACAGGCGGACGGATGTGGTTGCAGCAATGGCATTGGCAAGGTTTGCTTCGCTGTGCTGCGTGGTTGCGGCTGCTTTGGGTGGCAGCAGAATATCGACCCGCGCAAAACCGCAGGCCAGCGCCGCCACCATCTCTGCATGGCCAAACAGCGCCGTGCTTTCCAGTTCAAGCGGAATGACATCCGCCGGTAGGCCGCGCCCATATCTTGCAGCCAGGGAAATCATCTCTCCACCGTGATCACTGTCATGGACCAGCAGCGAGGGATTGAAGCCCCCCGCACTTGAATAGCTTGCTGCAAGCGATTGGATCCGCTTGAAAACATATGTATTTTCCGGGGCTTGAAATTGCAGTGCGCCGGATGGGCACAGGGCAACGCAATCGCCGCAGCCATCACAGATATTGGGGTCTATCGAAACATGCTCTCCATCGGGCTGAATGGCGCTGGAGCGGCAATTGTCGATGCAAGCACTGCACCCGGCAATCTCGGCGCGCGAATGGGCGCAAAGGGTCGTATTGTTGTCAACATAAAGCGGTTTTTCAAACACCCCGACCATCTGGCTGGTCTCAAATACCGCTTTGCTAACCGCGTCGGCGTGGCGCGGGTCAGCGCGCAGATACCCGTCGCGTCCGTGTGCGCCAAACAGTGCCGTGCCGCCGCTCAGATCAAGGATCAGGTCGCATTCCGTCTGCCCGCCATCGCGCGGCGCACTCAATCCAAACGCCCCGCGCCCGCCGGGGTTAAGCTGTTGCAGCGCATCTATTGTCAGGGCAAACGCCCCCATGGTGCCGCTGGCCTGTTTCAGCCGCCCGACCACCACATCAAACCGCCGATCCAGCACATCTTCCGGCGGTGATTGCAGCAAAACCGTGACGCTTAACGCCTCGGCCAACTGCCCGGCCGCCTCCAGCGCCTGCGCCGCCTCGCCCAGAATCAGGCAGCGGCCCTCTGAGACCACATCCATCATTTTGAAACCCGGTGTTTCCATTTGCGCATCATTGATCAGCGCGGCCATTTTTGGCCCAGCATCGGCGCCCGCATCACCCCACCCGGCGCGGTCGCGAATATCAATGAAATTCGGCGCCTCAACCTCCAGCTCATCGGCCAGTTCTTCGAATAATTCGCGCTCCTGCAAGCAGGCGATGATCGCCTCGCCCTGCTCAATTTCTTTCGCCGCATCCTTGATCCCGGTGGTGCAAAGTGCCGTGTGAACCTTTGAGCACGCCAATCCGCATTGTTTTTCAATCACTGCGGAATCGATCGCCTGCGTCCCCAGACAATCACATAAAATCAATCTCTTAGCCATGCGTCCCCCCTTTGATTCAGGGCCAATGACAGCCCGTAATCAGATATTTTTCCGCTCACTTAGGCCACAGATAGGCCCCAGAACGCGGCGGCGTAAAGCCCTTTTCTTGGCCACGAGCAGGCCGTGCAGTGATTCGGATTTCCACCGGTGGATAAACCATAGCAAAATCCTCAAGTTTTGTACCCCGGACAGTTTGTCCACCGCCCTCCGGCGCGGGCAATTCCAAGGGTCGAATTGTCCAGTTTGGCCGTGACCAAATCCGCAACCCGGCAAAAACCGTTAATTCTATTTGATTTGTTGCGCCATTCTGATCAATCTGTTTCCAACGTGGCTGAAAACCCTGCCCAAGCAGACAATCAAAATCAGCCCGACAGAGAGGACAAAGACCAAACCAATGCAGAACTTATGCATTTCCATGCCGCTTGGCATCGTGATCCGGAAATCTCCGGGGGTGACCCGCTGGGCGAAATGGGTGTGGAAAGCGGTTGCCGTCCTGCCCGGTGCGGGGCCTGCTGATTGGTTTGAGCTGCGCCGTGACGGCGACGTGGTTGAATACCACGCCACCACCGTCACGCTGGAGCTTCACCGCGCCGAGGCCGAGGCCTATCTCAGTGGCCTGTCCACCCGCTCGCCGTCAATCTATGTGGTGCTGCGTGAAACCATTGATCCCGACGCGGCGCAGGATGTTGAGGTGCTGTTGGCCACCGCCTCGCCCTATGAGGCGCAGGATTACGCCGACAGCAGCGAGGAAATAGTTGAGCTGGTGCCAATGCCCGAGGGCCTGATCAACTGGATCAAAACCTTCATCAATCTGCATTACCAGCCCGAGGAATTCATCAAACGCCGTCGCAAAAACGCCCGGGTTGATCTGGTTGAGGATGGTGTTGGCGACGCCCGCGTCACCCAGCTCAGCGATGTTTACCGCGCGCCGGGCAGTATAAAACCGGGCCGTGCCAAATCGGAGCCAATCCATTGAGCCGCCCAGATGTATCCGCATGGTCGCGCCGCCGCGCCGGTGTCAGGGCGGAAGCCGAGGCCGAAGCCCGCGCGGTGGAGCAGGCCGAACTGGCCCGCACCGAGGCCGAGCTTGAGAAAAAGACCGACGCCGAAATTCTGTCTGAGCTGAATTTGCAAGACCCCGACACCATGCAGCCCGGCGATGATTTCACCGCTTTCATGCAATCGGCTGTGCCCGAACGCCTGCGCCGCCGGGCGTTGCGCACGCTGTGGCGCAGCAATCCGGTGCTGGCCAATGTTGATAATCTGGTGGATTACGGCGAGGATTTCAAAGCTGAATCCATCGCCGGGGCGGTGATCAAAACCGCCTATCAGGTGGGCAAGGGGATGCTTAAACACACCGACGAGATGGAAAAACAGGCGCGTGAGGCTGAATTGGCTAAGGTCGATGAAAAGGCCATTACAGAGATGGCCGAAGAGACCACCGATGAAGCCCCGCCTGAGGAAACCCTTGTAGCGCAGGCCGAGTATGTCTCGCCCCTGAGCGATGACACAGACAACACAGACGAAGAAACCCCCGCCCCGCAAGTGAAACGCAGAATGCGGTTTGCATTTGAGGAGGCAGAGTGACATGGTGCAATCTATGAGTGCGGAAAAAGTCGAAAATACAATCCCTGAAGAGGATCAGCTCCGGGCTGATCTTTATGATTTTCTCAGCGCCCTTCTGGCGCGCCCCCCCAGTGACGCGTTGCTGCAACAGGCCGCAAGCCTGACCGGCGACGACAGCGATCTGGGCCAATCCATCAGCGCCATGGCGCGGGTTGCCGCCCTGACCGGCGCAAAGGCCGTCGAGCGCGAGTTTAACGCGCTTTTCATCGGCATGGCGCGCGGTGAGCTGCTGCCCTACGGCAGTTTTTACCTCACCGGGTTTCTTAATGAAAAGCCGCTGGCGATGCTGCGCAAAGATATGACTGAGCTGCATATCACCCGCGCGCCCACCGTGTTTGAACCCGAAGACAACATCGCCAGCCTGTTTGAGATCATGGCCGGCCTGATCACTGGCCGCTTTGGCGCGCCGGTGCCTTTGGCGCGTCAGGGGGAATTTTACAACCGGCACATTGCCCCCTGGGCGGGGCATTTCTTTACGGATTTGGAAAAGGCCAAAAACTCGGTTTTTTACGCCACGGTGGGTGCCGCCGGGCGGGCCTTTACAGAGATCGAGCGCGAAGCGTTTCGAATGAATGCGGGGTAACCCGCGAAACCGGCCTGATCCTGTCAGGCCAATGAAGAAGAAGGGAGGAACTGATGAGCAAGCAAGACAATGGTGAAACATCCAGCCGTCGTGATTTTCTGAAAATGGCGTCTGTATCGGCCCCTGCGGCCTTGGCCGCCGTTGCGGTTTCAGGCAGTGCTGTGGAAGCAGCCGAGCCAGATCAAAACGGCAGCGGCCTGCAAGATACCGCGCATACCCGCGCGTATTTTGAAAGCGCCAAGTTCTAGGAAAACTGCCACTCACCCGAGCCACCGGTTGCGTGACGCCCACCGGCTCGATCAGAACAGAAACCCAGCAAAACCGGCAATAAGTCCGGTCACAGCGAGGAAGAAACCAATGCTGAGGAAAAAAACCAATGGGGTTGCGAGACGCCCCCAACGGAACAGCCTCTTGTCAGATATGGCAGAGAAATCCCTAAACAGACGCAGCTTTTTGCGCGGCTCCGGCCTGGCCATCGGCGGGCTTGCCGCAATCGGTGCCACCGGCGGCACCGTAACCCGCGCGTCGGCGCAATCGGCCGTGAACGGCGCGATTGAAACAGTTAAAACCATCTGCACCCACTGCGCGGTCGGCTGTACGGTCATTGCCGAGGTCGATAACGGCGTGTGGGTCGG
>CAZZKL010000200.1:0-4312 GCA_964655135.1 uncultured Roseovarius sp.
AATTTTTCTCTTTTTCATTCTTTATTTTGTGCTGTTTATAATTTACGTGCGGCTTCGGGGGCAGAACGGCGCAGATTAAAAAACCAATAACATCGGGAATCTGATAAACGGCCTGCCCGTCGCCGTGGTTGAGGTCGGGCAGGTGTATTACATCCGAACCGACCACATCGGGCGGCCTGTGTTTGCGACGGACAGCACCGGCGCGAAGGTCTGGGAGGTCAGCTATCTGCCGTTTGGCGGGGTGCATGTCTCCACCGGAGCCAACATCGATCTGAGGTTCCCCCCGCACACGCGCAAGCTGGCGCTTACGCTGTTGCGGCAGCGGGCCAATGGTTCCAATCCGAGAGCCGGCCTGCACCAAAACTGGATGCGCGACTACGACCCCACCACCGGGCGCTACATGCAGGCTGATCCTCTGGGATTGGTGGATGGGGCGTTTGTGTCTGGTCAAATTGCTTGTAAGGTACAAGACGAAGCTATCATTGGCGATATTTAGGGCCTTTGGCGCTCGTATGGATCACTAACTATGAATTGGTCGGAGTGAGAGGATTCGAACCTCCGGCCCCTGCCTCCCGAAGACAGTGCTCTACCAGGCTGAGCTACACTCCGACTATGGCGGGCACCGATAGACCAGCCCGCAGGGCTTGGCAAGGCTCGTTTGCATGGGTTAACTGCTTTTATCGCGGGATCTGGAGAACAATTTCTTCACCCCCAAAATCGGCAAAAGCAGCAATATCCCGAATTTCTTGAGCAGGATCAAAGCCACGGCAATCAGCCCGGTTTTGGCCAGAACCTTACCAGCGATCAACCCGCCGATGCCGATCTTGGCCACGGTATCTATTGAGGGATCAAAATCGGAATATTTGTTGCCCGGGGTGAAATCCATCATTGGCAGAACTGCCAGAACTGCCGGGGCGGTGGCGCGCACCTTATCAAGCTGGCTTATGGATGCTATGAAGTTGACCCCCAGAACGCCCTTCCGCCCAACCCACAAGGCCAATCTCACCATAGCCACTTTCAACGCGCCATGGGTTTTCGGCCAATGGCTCTGATCAACTGGTACTATCGGGTTTCTATTGGGTACTTAAATTCTTAATTTTGCTCATCCATGGCAGAATATCCCTTCCGGTCACCTGTTTTAATATCCCAGACGGATGCGAAACTTGGCATAATCCTGTTGCGTGATCCGATAGGTTTTCTTGTCATGCAGGGGCGCATCAAGGGCCGCATAAAACGCCTGTGATCCGGTGTTGCTGTCATCGGTTTGCCAGTCAAACCGCAGGCACCCCTCATCCTCGGCAATCTGTATCAGCCCCGCAAGCAAGGCCTGGCCCGCGCCATTGCCGCGCGCCTTTCCCCTGACAAACAATTCCTTCATGTAAAGCGCCACGCCCGTACCCGCCGGAAAGGTCAGCGCCCAAGTGGCAAAACCAACCGGGTCCGTACCATCATAAGCCATCAGGCATGACATGTGGCGGCGCGATATGAGCAGGGCCAGAATCCGGTTTTCCTGATCATCTGTTGCTGCGGGCAGTTTGTAATGCCGTAGGCACTCGCGGTAAAGCCGCAGGAAATCCCCCGCGCGCCCCGCCGCAAATTTCCGGGTTTCGATCACAAGCTGGCGTCAAGGGCTGCGATAATCGCATCCCCCATTTCCGTGGTCGAGGCGGGTGTGCCGCCCTCTGGCCCCATCAAATCACCGGTGCGCATCCCATCCGCCAGCACTTTCTCCACGGCGGTTTCCACCCGCGCGGCCTCATCGCCCTGATCAAAGCTATAGCGCAGCGCCATGGCAAAGCTGAGGATGCAGGCAATCGGATTGGCCAAGCCTTTCCCGGCAATGTCAGGGGCCGAGCCATGCACCGGCTCGTACATCGCCCGTGGCCGGCCATTAGCCATCGGCGCGCCAAGGCTGGCCGAGGGCAACATGCCCAAGGAACCCGTCAGCATCGCGGCGCAATCTGACAAAATATCGCCAAACAAATTATCGGTGACAATCACGTCAAACTGTTTTGGCGCGCGCACCAGTTGCATCGCGCCATTGTCGGCGTACATATGGCTCAGTTCCACATCCGCATAATCCTCGTCATGCACCTTTTGCACGACCTCACGCCAGAGAATGCCGGATTCCATCACATTGGCTTTTTCCATCGAACAAACCTTGTTGCCGCGTTTACGCGCCAGCTCAAACGCCGCGCGGGCGATGCGGTCAATCTCGGATTCAGTATAGCGCTGGGTGTTGATGCCCACCCGTTCATTGCCCTCTTCAAAGATGCCGCGCGGCTCGCCGAAATAGACGCCCGAGGTCAGCTCTCGCACGATCATAATATCAAGACCCGCGACTATATCGCGCTTCAGCGATGAAAAATCCGCCAGCGCGTCAAAGCATTGCGCCGGGCGCAGATTGGCGAACAGGTCCATCTCCTTGCGCAGACGCAAAAGGCCGCGCTCGGGTTTGACGGAAAAATCCAGATCGTCGTATTTAGGCCCGCCCACGGCGCCCAGCATAACCGCGTCCACCTCCTGCGCGTGGGCCATGGTATCATCATGCAGGGGGGTGCCATGCTTGTCATAGGCCACCCCGCCCACCAGATCTTCGCTGACATCAAACTCAAGGCCACGATTGGCCCCAAACCAGGTGATAATCTTGCGAACCTCGGCCATAACCTCGGGGCCAATGCCGTCACCGGGCAGGATAAGAATTGAGGGCGTGCTCATGTCAGGTGTCCTTCGTATTAACAGGCGTTGATCTGTGTCTTGAGGGCGAATGATCACATCGCGTGACCGGTTGCGCATTCTTTGGACTTTTCTGCGCGCGAAGTCCAGTTTTGACCGACAATTTAAAAAACCAAAGGGGCGTGCCTTGACCTTTGCCCTTAAACAGGGAAAGCCTTGGCCGGAAATAGAACCTCATCAGGAAAATGCGTCATGGACATCCGGGCCATCGTAATGGGAGTGGCCTTTGTCGCCATGTGGTCAAGCGCCTTCACCTCGGCGCGGATCATCGTGGCCGATGCGCCGCCGCTGATGGCGCTGTCACTCAGGTTCCTGATCTCGGGGTTTTTGGGCATTTTCATCGCCCGGATGCTGGGCCAGACATGGCGGCTAACCCCAAGGCAATGGCGGGCGACGCTGATCTTTGGGGTTTGCCAGAACGCGCTCTATCTGGGGCTGAATTTTGTCGCCATGCAAACCATCGAGGCGTCACTGGCGGCAATAATCGCCTCAACCATGCCGCTGTTGGTGGGGCTTGCCGGGTGGCTGTTGTTTCGTGAAAGGCTTGCCCCCTTGGGCATTGCCGGGCTAATTGCCGGGGTGGTTGGCGTGGCGATCATCATGGGCACGCGCTTGCAGGGCGGGGTTGATATTTACGGCCTGACGCTGTGCCTTATCGGCGTGGTCGCCCTGACATTCGCCACCATGGCGGTGCGCGAGGCCGCATCGGGCGGCAATATCCTGATGGTGGTGGGGCTGCAACTTTTGGTCGGCAGCGCGGTGCTGAGCGTCTTTGCCGTTAGCCTTGAGACCTATGAGGTCACCTGGAGCTGGAAACTGATTGCGGCTTTTGCCTATACCACGCTGGTGCCGGGGCTTGCGGCGATGCTGGTGTGGTTCAGTCTGGTGGGCCGCATCGGTGCGGTTCGTGCGGCCACCTATCACTTCCTCAACCCGTTTTTCGGCGTGGCTGTGGCGTCGCTGGTGCTGGGGGAAAGCATGGGGCTTTATGATCTGATCGGCGTAGGCGTGATCATGGCGGGCATTCTGGCGGTGCAGATGTCAAAGCAAATTGTGCCTCGGGGGCAGAGGCTGTAGCCTGTCAGTATCCGCAGGTCTTATAGTCACTCGCCAAACACGCGGATGACATTTCCTGCGCCTTTGCGATGTCGGCTTGCGTCATCAATTTGGCCAATATTTTTTTACCTTCAATGGCTTGTTGGGTTCCGTTCGCACCCGAAATATTAAACCACATATAGGCAAGCTTATAATCCTGCGGAACGCCTTGGCCGTTGCCGTACCTCACACCCAAATTAAACTGAGCTAAGGCATAGCCCTGTTCGGCCGCCAACCTGTACCACTTCACCGCCTCGCGATAATCCTGCGAAACGCCTTGGCCGTTGGCGTACATCACACCCAAATTATTCTGAGCTGGGGCATCGCCCTGATCGGCCGCCAACCTGTACCACTTCACCGCCTCGCTATAATCCTGCGGAACGCCTTGGCCGGTGGCGTACCTCACACCCAAATTAAACTGAGCTGAGGCATAGCCCTGTTCGGCCGCCAACCTGTACCACTTCACCGCCTCGCGATAATC
>CAZZKL010000201.1:0-4247 GCA_964655135.1 uncultured Roseovarius sp.
ATCGGCGCAGAGGTGACCGAACTCATTCAGGGCTATGTTGTCGGGCGGCAGTTGGAAACCACCGAAGAAGACCTGATGCACACGGTTTTCCCGCATCCAACGCTGAGCGAAATGATGCACGAAAGCGTGCTGGACGCCTACGGGCGCGCCATTCATATTTGAGGCCCTCCTGACAAGTTTTGACATGATCTTGTGCTAGCGCTCTCTCGGGGGCTGGGTTTTGGCGCGGATAGCAAATGTTCGCCTTACGTTCGCATTTTTTACTTGGAAGACGGCGCGGCCTCAACTATCTGTTAATCACATTGATCCGGGATGCACATGGCCGAGCTGAAGAATATCGAAGTACGGGGCGCGCGCGAGCATAACCTCAAAAACATCGACGTGGACATTCCGCGCGACCAACTTGTTGTAATCACAGGGCTTTCCGGCTCTGGCAAGTCGTCCTTGGCGTTTGATACCATCTATGCCGAAGGCCAGCGGCGCTATGTCGAATCGCTTTCGGCCTATGCGCGGCAATTCCTTAATATGATGGAAAAGCCCGATGTGGATCATATCAGCGGCCTTAGTCCGGCAATTTCGATTGAGCAAAAGACCACCTCGAAAAACCCGCGTTCAACCGTCGGCACGGTGACCGAGATTTACGATTATTTGCGGCTGCTTTATGCCCGCGCTGGCACGCCCTATAGCCCCGCCACCGGCAAGCCGATTGAGGCGCAACAGGTACAGGATATGGTGGACCGGGTGATGGCAATGGAGGCGGGGCTGCGCGCCTATCTCATGGCCCCGATCGTGCGCGACCGCAAAGGTGAATACCGTAAAGAATTCATTGAGTTACGCAAATCCGGCTTTCAGCGGGTGCAGGTGGATGGCGAGCTGTATGACCTTGATGAACCGCCCAAACTGGACAAGAAATTCCGCCATGACATTGATGTCGTGGTGGACCGTCTGGTGATCAAACCGGGGCTGGAAACCCGGCTGGCCGATAGTTTTCGCACCGCGCTTGACCTGGCCGATGGCATCGCGATTTTGCAGACCGTGCCAAAGGAAGGCACGCCCGAGCGCATCCCGTTTTCCGAGAAATTTGCCTGTCCGGTCAGCGGCTTCACCATCCCCGAGATTGAGCCGCGCCTGTTTTCCTTCAACGCGCCGTTTGGGGCCTGCCCGGACTGTGACGGGCTGGGGGTTGAGCTGTTTTTTGATGAACGCCTTGTGGTGCCGGATCAGAACCTCAAAATATACGACGGCGCGCTGGCCCCGTGGCGCAAGGGCAAATCGCCGTATTTTCTGCAAACCATCGAGGCGATTGCCCGGCATTATAAGTTTGATCAGAATACCCGCTGGAAGGATCTTGACCCAAAAGTGCAGCAGGTTTTCCTCTATGGCTCGGGCGACGAAGAAATTCTGTTTCGCTACGATGAGGCGGGCCGGGTGTATCAGGTCACGCGGGTATTTGAGGGGGTGATTCCCAACATGCAACGCCGCTACCGCGAAACCGACAGCACCTGGATTCGCGAGGAATTTGAGCGTTATCAAAACAACCGCCCCTGCGAGGCCTGCGGCGGTTTTCGCCTGCGAGAAGAGGCATTGGCGGTGAAAATCGCGGGCCTGCATGTGGGGCAGGTGGTGCAAATGTCGATCCGCGAGGCGTTTGACTGGTGCCAATCGGTGCCTGAAAATCTTTCAAAGCAAAACAATAAAATTGCCAGTGCGATCCTGAAGGAAATTCGCGAACGTCTGGGATTTTTGAACAATGTGGGCCTTGAATACCTGACGCTCAGCCGTAATTCCGGCACGTTATCGGGTGGTGAAAGTCAGCGGATCAGATTGGCCAGCCAGATCGGATCAGGCTTGACCGGTGTGCTTTATGTACTGGATGAGCCCAGCATCGGCCTGCATCAGCGTGACAATGGCCGCCTGCTGGAGACGCTGAAAAACCTGCGCGATCAGGGCAATACGGTGATTGTGGTCGAGCATGACGAAGAGGCGATTCGCGCCGCCGATTATGTGTTTGATATTGGTCCCGGCGCGGGTGTGCATGGTGGCCGGGTGGTCAGCCACGGCACCCCTGACGCGGTTGAGGCCGATCCCGCATCCATCACCGGGCAATACCTTTCGGGGCGGCGGGAAATTGAAATCCCGTCCCAGCGGCGCAAGGGAAACAAGAAGACATTGAAAGTGGTCAAGGCCACGGGCAATAACCTCAAATCGGTCACGGCTGAGTTTCCTTTGGGCAAATTTGTCTGTGTCACCGGGGTGTCCGGTGGCGGCAAATCGACCCTGACGATTGAGACCCTGTTCAAGACCGCCTCGATGCGCCTCAATGGCGCGCGGCAAACACCGGCCCCGTGTGAAACCATCAAGGGGCTGGAGCATCTGGATAAGGTGATCGACATTGATCAGCGTGCCATCGGGCGCACGCCGCGCTCAAACCCCGCCACTTATACTGGTGCCTTCACCCCAATCCGTGACTGGTTTGCCGGGCTGCCGGAATCCAAGGCGCGCGGCTACAAGCCGGGGCGGTTTTCGTTCAACGTCAAAGGTGGACGGTGTGAAGCCTGCAAGGGCGACGGGCTGATCAAGATTGAGATGCATTTCCTGCCCGATGTTTATGTGACCTGCGAGACCTGTCAGGGCAAACGCTATAACCGCGAAACATTGGAAATTACGTTTAAAGGCAAGAGCATAGCCGACGTTCTTGATATGAATGTTGAAGATGCGCAGGGCTTTTTCAAAGCCGTTCCCAGCATCCGCGAAAAGATGGATGCGCTTTATCGTGTGGGGCTTGGCTATATCAAGGTTGGCCAGCAGGCGACCACGCTTTCGGGCGGTGAGGCGCAGCGGGTGAAGCTTTCAAAAGAGCTGGCGAAACGCTCCACCGGGCGGACGCTTTATATCTTGGATGAACCCACCACGGGGCTGCATTTTGAGGATGTGAAGAAGCTTTTGCAGGTGCTGCATGAGCTGGTCGATGGCGGCAATACGGTGATCGTGATCGAGCATAACTTGGATGTGGTCAAAACCGCCGATTGGATCATTGATATTGGTCCCGAAGGCGGCGATGGCGGTGGTGAGATTGTCGCCACCGGCACGCCCGAGGACGTGGCGGTGGCGCCGATGAGCCATACCGGGCGATATTTGAAAGAAATGCTGACGGCACGCAAAGTGGCGGCTGAATAAAGTGTAGGGTGGGTGAAACCCACCTTACGTTCACAACCTTACTTGGGAAGCGGGCCGATGATCATGATCATCTGGCGGCCTTCCATTTTCGGCATGTTTTCGATCTTGCCAATCTCTTTGGTGTCATCCGCCACCCGGTTGAGCAAATCGCGGCCCAATTCCTGATGCGCCATTTCACGGCCGCGAAAGCGCAGGGTGACCTTGACCTTATCGCCATTATCCAAAAACCGCGTCACATTGCGCATTTTCACATCATAATCATGGGTATCGGTGTTGGGGCGAAATTTCACCTCTTTCACCTCAATTATTTTTTGCTTTTTGCGCGCCTCGGATTCGCGTTTTTGCTGTTCATATTTGTATTTGCCAAAATCCATGATCTTGCACACCGGCGGATTGGCATTGGGCGAGATTTCAACCAGATCAAGCCCGGCGTCATCGGCCATTTCCATAGCGCGCTCAGGAGTCACAACTCCGGCATTCTCACCATCGGCACCAATCAGGCGTATTTCTGGAGAACGGACATTTTCATTTACTCGGGGGCCGGTATCGCGCTGTGGTGGCGCGTTGTGAGGTCTGCGGGCTATGGTTTTAATCCTTCAATTGTTAGCCAATATTAAGGCAGCAACCTAACCGCGCGCGGGCGGTGTTACAAGCGCGAATATCGGCAGGCTTGGGCCGATGCGCACGATATTCCCCCTTGTACATTTCCCAATGGCGCAGCATTTTATTGTAAGGGACATAGTCGGCCAGCATTCAAGCAGGGGCCATGAAATCAAAGGAAAATGCTTATGAAAAACCTAATTTGGATCATTGTTGCCGCTGTGGTGGCTGTGGGCGTTTATCTGGTGGTTTCCGGAAAACCGGCGGAAGAGGCGGCTGAGGCTGTCAGTGGTGCAAGTGTAGAAGCGCCAGAGGCTCTTGAAAGTGCGGCTGATGCCACCGGTGAGGCGGTTGAGGCCGCAACCGAGGCCGCAGATGTGGCCGTTGATGATGCTGCCGTGACAACGCAAGAGGGGGTTGATACGGCACCTGAGGCCACCGAACAGGCAACTCAGGCGGCAACGGGCGCA
>CAZZKL010000202.1:0-4200 GCA_964655135.1 uncultured Roseovarius sp.
ATGTCCAGGTTTTGATAAATGGCATCGGCTGTGCCCGCATACCAGGAATCGGCAAAAGGCCGCCTGGAGCAAGCCGCCCTTTGGGGCCGAGATCAGCGACGGCTATCTTTGGGGGCGCGGGGCCACGGATATGAAATCTGGGGTGGCTGCGTTCGCCGCCGCCGCGATTGATTTTGTGGCGCTTTTGCCCCCCGATGGCGCGGTAATCCTGACCATTACCGGCGATGAAGAGGGCGACGCGGTGGATGGCACCGTGGCGCTTCTGGACTGGATGCAGGCGCAGGGCGAGCACATGAGCGCCTGTATCGTGGGTGAGCCGACCTGCCCCAACCACATTGGTGAGATGATCAAGGTCGGGCGGCGCGGGTCACTGTCGGCGTGGTTCACCATAACTGGCGTACAGGGCCATTCGGCCTATCCGCAGCGGGCCTGTAATCCGCTGCCCGCGCTGGTCCGGCTGATGGATCGGCTGGCGTCCTATGAGCTGGATCTGGGCACGGATAATTTTGATCCCTCGACGCTGGCGGTGGTGACGATTGATACCGGCAATACCGCCAGCAATGTGATCCCGGCCGAGGCGCGGGCGACGGTGAATATCCGTTTTAACGATGCCCATGACAGTGCCGGGCTGATCTCGTGGATGCAGGGTGAGCTGGACAAGGTGGGCGATGAATTTGGCATCACTGGTAAGATGAAAATAAAGGTTTCCGGCGAAAGTTTTCTCACGCCGCCGGGGGCACTGTCTGATCTGGTGGCTGGGGCGGTTGAAGCTGAGACCGGGGTCAAACCAGTGTTGTCAACCACCGGCGGCACGTCAGACGCGCGGTTTGTCAAAAGCCACTGCCCGGTGGTGGAGTTTGGCCTTGTGGGCCGGACCATGCACGAGGTGGATGAGCGGGTATCGGTGGCGGATATTCAAAAACTCAAAGCAATATATACACGCATTCTTGCTGATTATTTTGCCTGAGCGGATGCGCCCCCGATTGATTGTCATGCTGAAAGAGCCGCGCCCGGGCCGGGTTAAAACCCGGCTGGGTGCTGATATTGGCATGGTGGATGCGGCGTGGTGGTTTCGCCATCAGGTGCGGCATCTGCTGCGCGAGGTCGACGATCCGCGCTGGCAGGTGGTGCTGGCGGTTACACCTGATCATGCCGGGCTGCAAAGCCGGGTCTGGCCGGGGCATTTGCCGCGTGTGGCGCAGGGGCGTGGTGATCTGGGCGCACGCATGGCGCGGCTGATGCGCGGCCTGCCACCGGGGCCGGTATGCATTATCGGTGGCGATATTCCGGGCATCCGGCGGGCGCATATCGCGCGCGCTTTTTCCTCGCTTGGGGACCATGAGGCAGTGTTTGGCCCGGCGCTTGATGGCGGCTATTGGCTGGTAGGGCTAAAGCGCTCGGGGCGGCTGCCCGCGACGTTGTTTGAGGGGGTGAGCTGGTCAAGCAAACATGCTTTGAAGGATAGTATTACCAGCCTTGGGCGTACGCGTGTGGCCTTGGTGGACACGCTGCGTGATGTCGACAGGGCTGTTGATCTTTGCAAGGTTCATGATAGGCAAGGCGCATGAGCCATATCCCCTCCAAAGAAGAAATCCTGCAATGGATTTCCGACAACCCGACCCTCACCTCGAAACGCGACATTTCCCGCGCCTTTGGCATCAAAGGGGCGGCACGAATTGACCTCAAACGCCTGCTGAAAGAGCTGCAGGCCGAAGGACATCTGGAAAAGCGCCGCAAAACTTACCGCGACCCCGACCGCCTGCCGCCGGTCTCTGTGTTGCAGGTCTCGGGCCAAACGCCCGACGGGGATTTGCTGGCGCAACCCATGGAATGGCTGGGCGAGGGCGACGCGCCCGTGGTGCTATTCATCCCCCGTGCCAGTGATCCGGCTTTGGGCGAGGGCGACCGCATCCTGGCGCGGTTAAATGAGGTCAAGGGCGAGGACCACCAATATGAGGCCCGCCTGATCCGCCGGATTGGGACAAATCCGCTAAAAATACTGGGGGTGTTTCGCAAACGAACGGAAGGTGGGCGGATTGTGCCCATCGACAAAGGCGACGGCAAGGAATGGCAGGTGCCGGAAGACGCCACCAACGGGGCCAAAGACGGCGAGTTGGTCGAGGCCGAGCAATCCGGCCCCAAGACCCGCATGGGCCTGCCACGGGCGCGGGTAGTGCAGCGGCTGGGCGATCCGTCAGCGCCAAAGGCCGTATCGCTGATTGCCATCCATCAGCACGGCATTCCCGATGATTTTCCCGATGAGGTGATTGCAGAGGCCGACGCGATGAAACCCGCAGGGCTCAAAGCCCGCGAAGACATGCGGGATATGCCGCTCATCACCATTGATCCACATGATGCGCGGGACCACGATGATGCCTGCTGGGCGCAGGCCGATGACGACCCAAAGAACAAGGGCGGGCATGTGATCTGGGTGGCGATTGCCGATGTGGCGCATTATGTGACGCCCGGCACGGCGTTGGACATTGAGGCGCGCAAACGCGGCAATTCCAGCTATTTCCCGGATCGTGTGGTGCCAATGCTGCCGGACAGGTTATCGGGGGATTTATGTTCGCTGCACGAAGGCGTGCCGCGCGCCTGTATCGCTGTCAGGATGCAGATTGATGCGTTTGGCGAAAAGATCAGCCACCGGTTTCAGCGCGGGCTGATGCGGTCAGCCGCGTCGCTGAACTACCGCGAGGTGCAGCAGGCGATGGATGGCGCGCCGAATGACAAATGCGGGCCTCTGATGGATGATGTGATCCGGCCTTTATACGCCGCTTATGAGGCGCTGAAAGTGGCGCGAAAAAACCGCCAACCGCTTGATCTTGACCTGCCCGAACGTAAGGTTGTGCTAAGCGAGGAAGGCAAGGTGACAAGCGTCAATTTCACCGACCGGCTGGAGGCACATAAGCTGATCGAGGAATTCATGGTGCTGGCCAATGTCGCTGCTGCCGAAACCCTTGTGGCCAAGAAATCGCCGCTACTGTTTCGGGTGCATGAGGAGCCGCCGGTTGAGAAGCTGGATAGCTTGCGTGAAGTGGCCGCGGCGGCGGGGCTGGTGCTGGCCAAGGGACAGGTGCTTAAAACCGCGCATCTGAATGCGCTGTTGCACGCCGCCGAGGGTACGGAACATTCTGAGCAGATCAACATGTCGACCCTGCGGTCGATGACGCAGGCCTATTATGCGCCGTCAAATCTGGGGCATTTTGGCCTTGCGCTGCTGGCTTACGCGCATTTCACCTCACCGATTCGGCGCTATGCGGATCTGATTGTGCACCGGGCGCTGATCTCGGCCCATGGCTGGGGCAAGGACGGGTTGAGCAAAGACGATATCGACCATCTTGAGGCCACGGCCACCCATATCTCCGAGACCGAGCGCCGCTCGATGATGGCCGAGCGTGACACAAATGACCGCTATCTGGCGGCGTTTTTGTCCGAGCGTGTGGGTGACGAATTCACCGGGCGCATCAGTGGTATCGCCAAGTTTGGCGTGTTTGTGCGGCTTGATGATACCGGCGCTGACGGCCTGATCCCGATCCGCACATTGGGACGGGAATATTTTCAGTTCGACCGCGAGGCCGGGACGCTGACAGGAGCCGATACCGGCATTGTAATCGCTCTGGGTCAGCCGGTCACCGCGCGCCTGATTGAGGCGGCACCGGTCACCGGCGGTATCGCATTGGAACTGATCAGCCTTGACGGCAAATCCCTGCCCAAATCCGGTGGACGCAAGCGCGGCAGGCCTGCGGGGCGCAAACCATCCAAGGGCAAGCGCAAGGTGAAACGCAGGCGTTAAGATACGGGAAACATATTTGTATTGATGTTGTGGGCGTTTCGAAACTAACTTGTGTCTCAAGTTAATCCCGAAACGCTTTAGATTTAGCATATGACAAATAGGTAAAGTGCAGCGGTTACCCAAAAGTTTTTTAAAAACTTTTGGCAAATCTTTTAACTAAAAGATTTGGATGATGTGCATAAAAATCAGGCGCTCAACCTCTTTCACAATAGGAACACAGCAACGGAACAAATGTGTCACGCCGTGATACGGTTATGTTCCAGTTGTTTGGTGATAACTCAGCGCGTGACGAATGAGATGCGCCAAGCGCTCCGGTTCAATTTGACCGGGATCATCAAACAGCACGGCACGGTTGCCATCCAGCCTGTCCCAGCCCGGAAAGGCCTGCGCGTAGCTGGCGATGA
>CAZZKL010000203.1:0-4197 GCA_964655135.1 uncultured Roseovarius sp.
CGATCCCGAGGCCCATTCAAGGAGAGGCAAATGCCCAACCCCAAAGCTGCCATGCTGGTCATTGGTGATGAAATTTTATCGGGGCGCACGCGCGACGCCAATATGTATCATCTGGCGGGTGAGCTGACGCGCGCGGGCATTGACCTGAATGAAGTGCGGGTAATCAGCGATGATCCGGGCGCGATTGTGGCGGCGGTGCGGGCGCTCAGCGATGGGTTTGATATGGTGTTCACCTCGGGCGGTATTGGGCCGACCCATGACGATATTACGGCGGAAAATGTGGCGGCGGCGTTTGGGGTGCCGATTGCGGTGCGCGATGACGCACGGGCGCTGTTGCAGGCGCATTATAAGCAGTCTGGGCTTGAGCTGAATGCGGCGCGGCTGCGCATGGCGCGTATCCCGGACGGGGCCACACTGATTGACAATCCGATCAGCGCGGCACCCGGGTTTAGCCTGAAAAATGTGCATGTCATGGCCGGGGTGCCGGCGATTTTTGAGGCGATGCTGGCCAATCTGTTGCCAACGCTCACGGGCGGCGCGCCGCTGGTGTCGCAAAGCCTGCAGATCAATCGCGGTGAGGGCGATATTGCCGGGCCTCTGGCGGAACTGGCGGCGCGATATGATGATTTATCCATCGGCTGTTATCCGTTTTACCAAGAGGGGGCATATGGCGCGAATATTGTGATCCGGGGGGCCGAGGCGGCGCGTGTCACTGCCGCCATGGCCGAGCTTGAAGCCGAATTTGCGCCATGATGCCGAATTCCAGCCATATTTACGAGGTGATTGAAGGCACCTGGCCACCTGCCGCTAAACAAACCATCGGGCCGTGGATGATCCGTGAAGGGCGGGGCGGCGGTAGCCGGGTGTCGGCGGCCAATGCGCGGCAAGCGGTCACGGCTGAGGACCTGCCGCTGGCGGAAAGAGCGATGCGTGATTTGGGGCAACCCAAGCTGTTCATGATCCGCGAGGGGGACGGAAATCTGGATGCCCTGCTTGCGGAGCATGGCTATGACATCTTTGACCCGGTTCATCTTTATGTGGCCCCGGTGGCGGAGATGGCCACCAAGCGCCCGCCGCCGGTGACTTGTTTTACCATTTGGGAGCCGCTGGAGATTATGCGCGACATCTGGAACGCGGGCGGTATCGGCGCGGGCAGGCAGGCGGTGATGCACCGCGCCCTTGGGCCAAAAACCGCGCTTTTTGGCCGCAGCAATAACCGCCCCGCCGCTGCGGGCTTCATTGCAATCCATCAGGGCACGGCAATGGTTCATGCGCTTGAGGTGCTTCCCCGTCATCGCCGCGAGGGCATGGGGCGCTATATGATGCAGCAGGCGGCGTTTTGGGCGTTGGATCAGGGGGCCACGCATATTTCATGCGTTTGCAGGCAAGAAAATATCGGAGCGAACCGGCTCTATGCTTCCCTCGGCATGACACTTGTGGGAGAATACCATTACCGCAAAGAAGGAATGACCGCATGAGCAATTCTGACCAGACAACAGCGCTTGATCTGCCGATGCTTGAGCCGCTGCCCGAGGCAACGCAGAAATATTTTGATGTCTGCCATGACAAGCTGGGGATGGTGCCGAATGTGCTGAAGGCCTATGCGTTTGATGTGGACAAGCTCAATGCCTTTACGGCGCTTTATAATGATCTGATGCTGGCCGATAGCGGCCTGAGCAAGCTTGAGCGCGAGATGATCGCGGTGGTGGTCAGCTCGATCAATCGTTGTTGGTATTGTCAGGTGGCCCACGGCGCTGCGGTGCGCGCACTTTCCGGTGATCCGGCGCTGGGTGAGGCGATGGTGATGAATTACCTTGTGGCCAATCTGGATGCGCGCCAGCGTGAGATGCTGGATTTTGCCGCCAAGATAACCCGTGAAAGTGCCAATATTGAAGAAGACGACCGGGTGAGATTGCGCACCGTGGGATTTAGCGAGCGCGACATCTGGGACATTGCCAATGTGGCGGGGTTTTTCAACATGACCAACCGGGTGGCGAGCGCCACGGGGATGCAGCCCAACCCCGACTATCACGCGCAGGCGCGGTGACGCGATGCGGATATGCCTGATCATACTGTCCTTGCTGGCCCTGCCGCAGGCCTTAATGGCGCTGGAGCTGAATTTGCCGGGCACGTCCATCCTGTCGGGCGAAGTTGTGCGCGATCCGGATAGTTATAGCCTGCCCATCGGGCCGTATGCGGATGGCAAATTGCCGGTGCGTCAGGTTGAAGGCCGGGTGGTGCAGCGGGCCTGGCGGGTTGAGGCGCAGGAAATGACAACACTTCAGGTGATCCGGCCGATACGAGAACAGCTTGAAAAGGCCGGGTTCGAGATCGTGTTTGACTGCGGCGGGTCTGACTGTGGCGGCTTTGATTTTCGCTTTAACACCAAGGTGATGCCCGCGCCGAAGATGTATGTGGATTTGTTCGATTTTCGCTATCTCGCGGGGGAAATGAAGCGTGGGCAGAGGGTGGGGCGGGAGTTTGTCTCGGTGATTGTCAGCCGCGCCGGTGGGGTGGGGTATGTGCAGATGATCCATGTCACCCCTGAAGGTGGACCCGCGTCAGAGACAGCCCTGCCGCCACCGGATGTGTCGGATGCGCCCGAGCCTGACACAGATCAACCGCTGGCACAGGCGTTGCAAATGCGTGGCCATGTGATTTTAGGGGATTTGGAATTTAACACCGGCTCGGCCTCTTTGAGTGAGGGGCGGTTTGCCACGCTTGAGGCCCTTGCCGGGTATTTGCTGGCGGATAAATCCCGCCGGGTGGCGCTGGTGGGGCATACCGATGCGGTGGGGGCGCTGCAGGATAATATTGCGCTGTCGAAACGCCGGGCGGCCTCGGTGTTGGAGCGGTTGGTGGCGGATTACGGCGTGCCAAGGGCGCAGCTTGAGGCGGAAGGCATGGGGTATCTGGCGCCAATCGCGCCTAATCTGACCGAGGCAGGCCGCGAGAAAAACCGCCGGGTTGAGGCGGTTTTGCTGAATACCGAATAAAGCGTTTCGACTTATTGTTGCACCAAACAATCAGTTGAAACACAGTGCAGGATTTGATGTTGCGCGCGTTTCGCAACTAACTTGTTATACAATTTCATTGCGAAACACTTTAGGCGGCTTTGACCCGGGCGGGCGAATCCCGTAAAGAGGCGCTCTTATACCTTTAAAAAGTGTGATGACATGACGGACACGGCCCCGATTACCCCGGATGTGACAACGATCCCCCGCAAATTGCCGGAGGGGCCGGTGAATCTTGTGGGGTTGACTCGCGATGCCCTGCGGCAGGTGTTGATCACCCATGGCACACCTGAAAAGCAGGCCAAAATGCGGGTGGGGCAAATCTGGCAATGGATTTATCAATGGGGGGTGCGCGATTTTGCGCAGATGACCAACCTTTCCAAGGAATTCCGCGCGACATTGGCGGAAAACTTTGTGATTGCCATCCCTGAAGTGGTCGACAAGCAGATCAGCCGCGATGGCACCCGTAAATATCTGGTGCGGATCGCCGGCGGGCATGAGGTTGAGGTGGTCTATATCCCTGAAACCGATCGCGGCACGCTTTGTATCAGCTCTCAGGTGGGGTGCACGCTGAATTGTTCGTTTTGCCATACCGGCACGCAAAAGCTGGTGCGCAATTTGAGTGCGGGGGAAATAATCGGGCAGGTGATGCTGGCGCGTGATGATCTTGATGAGTGGCCACAGCCGGGAAGGCGCACTTATGACGCGCGGTTGATCAGTAATATCGTGCTGATGGGCATGGGCGAGCCTTTGTATAATTTTGAAAACGTGCGCGATGCGATGAATATTGCGATGGATGGCGATGGCATTAGCCTGAGCCGTCGGCGCATTACCCTGAGTACTTCGGGTGTGGTGCCGGAAATTGCCCGCGCGGCGGATGAAATTGGTTGTTTGCTGGCCGTGAGCTTTCACGCCACCACCGATGAGGTGCGTGATAAGCTGGTGCCGATCAACAAAAAGTGGAATATTGAGACGTTGCTGAAGACGCTGCGCGACTATCCTCGCCTGTCGAATTCCGAGCGGATTACCTTTGAATATGTGATGCTGAAGGGCGTGAATGACAGTGACGCCGATGCACGGCGTCTGGTGCAACTGATCAAGGGCATTCCGGCCAAGATCAACCTGATTCCGTTCAACGAATGGCCCGGTGCGCCGCATCAGCGCAGTGACAAGGCGCGGATTG
>CAZZKL010000204.1:0-4122 GCA_964655135.1 uncultured Roseovarius sp.
GTCATAGTGATCAAGGACGCGCTGATCGACGCCTTCAAACCGGCCACAAAGCAGGGTGATGCCGGGGCCAGACGCCCAGGTTTGGGCCATGGCTTGAGTGAACGGCGTGCCGCGCGGGCTGAGATAGATGATCGGGAAGGGGGCGGGCGCGGCCTCGATGGCGCGGCCCACCACATCGGCGCGCAGGACCATGCCCGCGCCGCCGCCTGCGGGGGTGTCATCGACATTGCGGTGGCGGCCTTCGCCGAAATTGCGCAAGGGGATGGTTTCAAACGTCCAAAGGCCATCATGCAGGGCTTTGCCGGTGAGGCTTGTCCCCAGGGTGCCGGGGAAGGTCTCGGGGAAGAGGGTGATGATCTGTGCGGTCCAGGCGTGTTTCAGGCGCGGGGTGGGGGTGATCAACTCGCGGGGGTCTGCGCTGGCTGATATGGTTTTGCGGCCATGAGATTTTGCCGGAGATTTGGGGGTGTTACTCATCGGGAAATATCCCCTCGGGCGGGTCGGTGATCAGGCGGCCTGAGGTGAGATCAACGGTCGGCACGGCCTCATGGGTGAACGGCATAAGCACCGTGGCGGAGGAGCTGGGCAGGGTGATCTCCAAAATATCCCCGGCACCGTGGTTGAGCACGGTTTTGACATGGCCAAGGGGTTTGCCGCCGGTATCAAAAACCTGCAGGCCCATCAGATCGGCGTGATAAAATTCATCATCGGGCAGCGAGGGCAGTTTATCACGGCTGGTATAAAGCCGGGTGCCGCGCAGGGCGTCGGCCTGTTCTTTGGTCATGACATCCGTGAGCCGGGCGCTAAAGCCGCCTTTGATTTGACCGATCAGGGCCACGGTGAAGGTTTGCTTGCCGTCTTCGCTGATGAGGGGGCCGTAGGTGGCAATATCTTCGGCATTGGCGGTGAAGCTTTTTAGACGGACCTCGCCCCGGATGCCAAAGGAGCCGGAGATTACGCCAACACAGATGCGGGGGTCATGGGTCATGGCGGGTCATCTCGTTTCAATCGGTAGAGTGGCCCGGCGGGTTTCCCAGCCGGTCAGTTCCAGTTCAGGGGTGTCGCTGGTGGTTTCGGGCCAGCCGATGCAGAGATAGGCGACCAGCGACCAGTGTTGAGGCACCTCAAGATCGCGCGTCAGGGCCATGGGATCAAGGATTGAGACCCAGCCAACGCCGAGGCCATGGGCGCGGGCCATGAGCCAGAATTGGGCAATCGCGCCAACCACGGAATAGCGGCGCATCTCGGGCATTGTGGCGGCACCGAGGCCTGCACCTTTTTGAGTTTCTTCGTCGCAGAAGATCGCCAGTTGCACCGGGGCGTCCTGCATACCGGAAAGTTTGAGTTTGCTATAAAGTGCTGCTTTTTCGCCATCATAGCCGGACAGGGCGCGGGTGTTTTCCGCTTTGAAATTGGCAAGGGCGGCGGCGCGGGCCGGGCCGCTTTCGAGGCGGATAATGCGCCATGGCTCGGACAGGCCCACAGAGGGGGCCAGGTGGAAGGTGTTGAGGCACTGCGTCAGCAATGCCTCATCCACCGGATCGGTGCGAAAGTGGCGCACGTCACGCCGCCAACGCATCAGATCGCGCAGGGTATTCTGGAAGTCTTGTGTAAAATCCGACATTCCAGCGTGACCTTACCTTAGCTTTCGGCTGCCGCGTCTTCTTCGGCGGGCGCTTCTTCAGCCGGAGCCGCGGCTTTTGCGGCTTTTTCTTCGGCCCGGTC
Organism: uncultured Roseovarius sp.; assembly: GCA_964655135.1. Classification (GTDB taxonomy): domain Bacteria; phylum Pseudomonadota; class Alphaproteobacteria; order Rhodobacterales; family Rhodobacteraceae; genus Roseovarius. The sequence goes on from CAZZKL010000204.1 coordinate 1,726, forward strand.
TTTGGCTTTCTGGTGCGGCTCACCCTTTTTGAGGTTGCTGCGCTCTTTTTTGGCAAGAACACCGGCGGCTTCCAGCATACGGCTGATGCGGTCGGTGGGTTGGGCACCAAGGTCAAGCCAATGCTTTATGCGCTCCATATCCATTTTCACCCGCTCTTCGCTGTCTTTGGGCAAAAGCGGATTATAGGTGCCGAGCTTTTCAATAAAGCGGCCATCGCGCGGCATACGGCTGTCGGCGGCTACGATGCGATAAAACGGGCGCTTTTTTGAGCCGCCGCGTGCGAGACGAATTTTCATGGCCATTGGTGTTTTCTCCTTTGAATGGCGTGGTAGGGCGGGCTTAAGCCCGCCTTACGTTTGTTATTCAGTGTGTTTCTTGTGGTGTCGGATGACTTCGTCGATGATGAAGTTCAGGAAGTTACGGGCGAAGGCCGGGTCGAGATTGGCCTGCATGGCGAGGGTTTCCAGCCGCGCGATCTGTTCCGCTTCACGGGCCGGATCAGAGGGCGGAAGATTGTGGTCGGCCTTGAGGCGGCCCACCGCTTGGGTGTGTTTGAAGCGCTCGCCCAAGGTGTAGACCAAAATGGCATCCAGCCGGTCAATCGACTGGCGGTGCTCTTTTAGCAGTTCCGTGGCCGGGGTTTTGGGATCAGACATCGGGGCCTCCTGTGGGGGCGGTTTTCTGCGCTGGGCCGGGGTGGCGGTAGAGGTTCTCGGTGCCATAGCTGACGTTTTCATAGGTCCGTTCAAACCATGCGCCCATTCGTTCGGCCAGCGCGACAGAGCGGTCATTGCCGGGAAAGATATTGCTGGTCAGGGTGGTGAAGCCCATATGCTCATAGGCATAGGTGCGGGCGGCAAGGGCGGCCTCATAGGCAATGCCTTTGCCCTCAGCGCCTTCAAACATAACCCAGCCGATCTCGGGCTCGGGCCAGCCATCGGGATTCCAGATGCCGGTGATGCCGCATATATTGCCGGTATGTTTTTCTTCAATGGTCCAGTAGCCATAGCCATGCAGCGCCCAATGGCCGATGCTGGAGGCAAACCAGCGCCATGCTTCATTGCGGGGCAAGGCACCGCCAAATCCCCAGGCGCGGGCCTCGTCCGCATAAAATGCGGCCAATGGCTCAAAATCCCGGTGTTCGGGGCCGCGCAGGATCAGACGGTCGGTTTCCAGCCGGGGGATGTTGAGGGTGAGACTCATGACAGGAGCCTCCGGCGGGGAGTGAGTGGCGTCCCGGAAACGCTCTGGGGGAGCGTTTCAGCCGCGAACGGGCGGAGCCCTTTGAGTAAACCAGAAGAAAACATGATTAATGTGCCTTTCCTGAGCGGGGAAGGGCAAAGACATCGCGGGCGATGCCATCGACGGTATCGCGGCGGGTGAATTTACCGCCTAAACGTTCGGCAAGTTTGCGGGCGGGCAGGTTTTCGTCGCGCATGCAGGTTTCAACCTGTGGCCAGTTCAGAACGTCGTAGCCATAGGTGATTACCGCGCGGCTGGCCTCGGTGGCATAGCCCGCGCCGCGATGGGTGGGCATCAGCCACCATGTCAGTTCAGGGCGGTGCCAGTCGTCGGGGTAGTCAAGCCCTGCGCCGCCGATGATTGTGTCGTCATCAAAGGTCAGCAGCCACATGCCAAAGCCCTTGTCCCAATGGGCGATATCTGCGGCGAGTTTTGCCTGCACCTCTGCCAGCGTCCGACCGCCGCGATATTTTCCCACTTTGGTATCCGACACCGCGTTGAAAGCGGTATAGGCCGCAAGATCGATGGGCTTGGGCGGGCGCATTGTCAGGCGTTTGGTATGGAGGATGGGCGCGGTCATCATTTCTTTTTCCCAAATCCCGAGAGGCCCGGGGGCAGGGACAGGCCGCCGCCCAAACCGGGCAGTTTGCCGCCCATTTGTTTGGCGGCCTGTTCCAGCGCTTTTGGGTCCATGCCGGCGGCCATTTCTTCGGGGCTTGGCCCGCCTTTGCTGAACATGCCTTTCATCGCTTGTTTGAGCATGCCGCCTTTGCCCATCTTCTTCATCATATCGCCCATCTGGCGCTGCATTTTGAGCAGTTTGTTTAGCTCGCTTACCTCAAGCCCGGCGCCACGGCTGATGCGCTTTTTGCGGCTGGCCTGAAGGATTTTGGGGTTGGCGCGTTCCAGTTTGGTCATCGATTGAATGAGCGCGATCTGGCGGGTGAAGACCTTGTCGTCAATGCCCGCGTCCTTGATCTGTTTTGACATCTTGCCCATGCCCGGCATCATGCCCATGACGCTTTCCATGCCGCCCATTTTGACCATCTGTTCAAGCTGCATCTTCATGTCGTTCATGTTGAAGCGGCCCTTTTGGAAGCGCTTCATCATGCGTTCGGCCTGTTCGGCCTCGATGGTTTCCTGGGCCTTTTCAA
>CAZZKL010000205.1:0-4118 GCA_964655135.1 uncultured Roseovarius sp.
ATTGCGCTTGGCGTATTTATGCTGATGCAACCCTTCTGGGTGGTGGCTTTCACCTATTCCTTCATTGTCACGCTAACCGGTACGGTGATGTTTATCATCGTCAGCCATTTCCAGGAATAGCCATGGCGCAGATCATTATCAAAAACCTTCGCAAGGATTTTGGCGATTTCACTGCGGTGAAATCTTCCAGTTTCACTATAGAGGACGGCGAATTTTTCATGTTGCTTGGTCCTTCGGGCTGCGGCAAGACGACAACCTTGCGCATGATCGCGGGGCTGGAATTGCCGAGTTCGGGTGAGGTTTTTATCGATGGCGAGGAGGTCAGCCAGAAGCGCGCCGCCCAGCGCGATATCGCTTTTGTGTTCCAGATGTTTGCGCTATATCCGCATCTGAATGTGCGGCAAAATATCAGTTATCCGCTCAAAAGCCAGGGCATGCCCAAGGCAAAAATCAAGGCCAAGGTGGCCGAGGTCGCCAACATTCTGGGGATCACGGATATTCTCGCCAAGCCCGTGGGCGGGCTTTCGGGCGGCGACCGGCAGCGCGTGGCGCTCGGGCGGGCGATTGTGCGCGAGCCAAAAGCCTTTTTGATGGATGAGCCGCTCGGCGCGCTCGATGCCGAGTTTCGCGAGCATATGTCGCATGAGCTGCGCGCCTTGCATGACCATATGGGAGCGACCACGGTGTACGTCACCCATGACCAGCTTGAAGCTATGCAAATGGGGGATAAAATCGTCGTCATGAACCATGGCAGCGTCGAACAATTCGGGGTTCCACAAGAAATTTATGACTGGCCCGCCACTATGTTCGTGGCCGATTTCATCGGGTCGCCCAGCATGAATTTTCTGCGTTTTAAAGGCTCACTGGCCAAGGGAGACGCCAGTGTCTCCCTGAACGGCCAGCGCTTTGCTATTCCCGCCCAGCATCAGAGCGTCTGCGGGGATCTGGTGTTTGGCGTGCGCCCGGAGCATGTCTCGCTGAAGGATGACAGCGGTTATCGCGGCGAGGTGCTGGCTACCGAATATCTCGGCACCACCCGGATTATCACGCTTGAGAGCCCCAACGGGGTGCTCAAAGCACGGGTGCCGGCCACCCGGAGCGTCAGTGTCGGCGAGACGGTCGGGCTGGATTTTAACCCGCGCACGATCAGCCTGTTTGACGAGACCACCGGCAGGGCGCTGCTGTCGGACGCCAATACGGGAGTGCTGGATCATGGCTGAGGTCAGCTTGCAAAATGTATCCAGATCCTTTGGCGCTCAAGTGGCGCTGCAAGGGGTGAGCCTGACCGTGCCCGATGGCTCGTTCGTGGTGCTGCTGGGGCCGACGGGGGCGGGAAAAACCACTACGCTGCGGCTGGTTTCAGGGCTCGATACACCCGATAGCGGCCAGATACTGATCAATGGCCATGATGTTGTCAGCCAAACCCCGGCGCAGCGCAATGTGGCCATGGTGTTTCAGCAATATTCACTTTATCCGCATCTTTCCGTACGCGAAAATCTCGCCTTTCCGCTCAAATCGCCCATGTTGCGCACCCCGGCGGATGAGATCCGGCGCAAGGTGGGCGAAGTGGCCGAAATCCTGCAAATTTCCCACAAGCTGGACAACCGCGCCACCGAGCTTTCGGGCGGTGAGATGCAGCGTGTCTCGATCGGGCGGGCGCTGGTGCGTAATCCGCAGATTTATCTGATGGACGAGCCGCTCAGTTCGCTTGACGCCAAGCTGCGCTCGGATCTTCGCATCGAATTGAAACGCATCCAGACCCGTCTGGGGGCCACCATGCTTTACGTGACCCACGACCAGATCGAGGCGATGACCATGGCCACCCATGTCGGTGTGCTGGATCATGGCAAGCTGGTGCAGTTTGGTTCCCCGCGCGAGATTTATGAAGATCCGGTCAGCATTTACGCCGCCGGGCGCCTTGGCTCGCCAAAAGTCAATATCCTGCCGGCTGATCTGTTCCCCGGCGCTCCGGAGGGGGCGGTCAGCATCGGCCTGCGCCCCGAGCATATCCGTGTTGGAGACGGGGTGGAAACCGAAGTTGTCCGGGTCGAGCATCTGGGCGACCAGACGCGTCTGCACCTGAAAACCAATAATATCGACCTGATAACCCTGACCGAGGCCCATACCACGCTGAACAGGGGCGATATCATCGCCATCAGCCCAAGCGATCCGCTCTATTTTGACGCCAATGGCGACCGTTTAAAATAAGGAGAATAATCTTGGCCCAGTTTATAAACAGCAAGGAAACTCTTGTAACCGAAGCTATAGACGGCCTCCTGCGCACCGCCGGCGGGCATCTGGCCCGGCTAGACGGATTTCCGCATATAAAAGTGATCGTGCGCGAGGACTGGGACAAATCCAGAGTGGCGCTGATTTCGGGTGGCGGCTCGGGACACGAACCGGCCCATGCGGGGTTTGTCGGCGCGGGGATGTTGACGGCGGCGGTTTGCGGCGATGTGTTTGCCTCGCCTTCCGTTGATGCGGTGTTGGCGGGTATCCTGGCGGTCTCCGGCGCGGCGGGGTGCCTGCTGATCGTCAAGAACTACACCGGTGACCGGTTGAATTTCGGTCTGGCGGCGGAGCGGGCGCGGGCCTACGGGATCAAGGTGTCGATGGTGATCGTGGATGATGATATCGCCCTGCCGGACCTGCCGCAGGCCCGCGGGGTGGCGGGCACATTGTTTATTCACAAGATCGCCGGGGCTCTGGCCGAAAGCGGTGCCAGTCTGGAGACAGTGACGCAGGCGGCGCAAAAGGTGATCAGTAACGTGGCCAGTATCGGCATGTCGCTCGATACCTGTACCGTGCCCGGTTCGCCCAAGGAAGCGCGTATCCAGGAAGGCAAGGCCGAGCTGGGTCTGGGCATTCACGGCGAGTCCGGTGTCGAACTGGTGGATTTCACCACGGCGCGCAATGCCATGGCCATAATGCTGGAGCGGCTGAAACCGAGTGTCGGCGATGGCGCCAAAGTGGCGCTGCTCAACAATCTGGGCGGCACCACCTCGCTGGAAATGTCGGTGCTGGCGGAAGAGCTGGCGAAATCGGAAGTGATTGACGCTATCGAGTATCTTGTGGGCCCGGCCCTTATGATGACCTCCCTGGATATGCGCGGCTTTTCGCTCTCGGTCCTGCCCGTTGATCCCGAAGAGCTGGCCCTGTTGCAGGCACCGGTCAAGATGCGCAACTGGCCGGGATGCCGCCGGATCGATGCGCCCCGGATTCGCCCCATTCCGGACGGCCTGACGCCCATAAAGCCGATCCCTTCAAGCAATCCGGCAACGGCTGACTTCGTGATACGCTGCTGTGATGTGTTCATTGAGGCGGAAGCCGAGTTGAACACGCTCGATACGCTGTCGGGCGATGGTGATACCGGCACGACGCTTGCCGGGGCGGCCCGGGCGCTGAAGGCCTCGATTGACCGGCTGCCGCTCGCCGATCCGACCCAGCTTTACCGCGCTATCGGACTCGAGTTGAGCCAGACCATGGGCGGCTCGTCCGGCGTGCTTCTGGCGATCTTTTTCTCGGCCGTGGGCGATGCGCTTTCTTCCGGCATGCCCAGGGTGGAGGCTTTGAAGGCCGGGTTGGCGCGGGTGCAGGAGGTCGGCGGCGCCCATCCCGGCGACCGGACCATGATTGATGCCCTGACCCCGGCTCTCGATGCCCTGCCCGAGGGCTTTGCCGCCGCGGCCAAAGCGGCGCGCCAAGGGGCAAACTTCACGGCCCAGATCGTCAGGGCCAAAGCCGGCCGGGCCAGTTATATTTCGGAAGACCGCCTGAGCGGGCATAACGATCCGGGCGCCGAAGCCGTTGCCCTGCTGTTTGAAAAACTGGGCGCGGCCCCGGCAGCCTGATCCTCAGCAGGAATTGCCGCTCCTTGTCCGCCACACCGCGCCGCATCGGGGGCGTGGGCGGTGCGCGATACACAAACGGCAAACAGCCTCAGCCGGCGTGGACCGCGACCTCGGCCCCGGTGTTGGTCTTGAGAATGTCATTGGCTTTTTCGACTTCCTCGCGTGTGCCGTGAACGACCAGCAGGAACTTGTCCGCCTTCAGGGCCGTTTCATATTTGATGATGCTGTCCTTGGGGATGCCGATGCTGTAAAGCGCCGCGCCAATCG
>CAZZKL010000206.1:0-4088 GCA_964655135.1 uncultured Roseovarius sp.
AAAACTGTGTTATTCGCGATACGGCATGCTCGCTAAAATTCTGAAAATCAGCCCCTAAAGCGTTTCGGGAAAAACTTGAATCACGCGTTTTTATCGAAGCGCCCGCAACACTCATATGTTGCACTACGTTTCGTCTTAACCCTGTCTCAGGTTTAAGTCGAAACGCTTTAACCGCGCCGACGGCGGCGGGCGCGGCGGGGGGCGGCGGCATCATCGCCGGTGCCATCACCCGCCGAGGAAAACGCGCCAAGCTTATCGGTGATCTGCTCAAGGGTCGGGCGCGGGCCGCGCGGGCGGGTGCTGAGGGCCTCATGCATTTTTGAAATATGCTCGCCCATGGTGCCACAGCAGCCGCCAATGATCTTGGCCCCGGCATCGCGGGCCAGACAGGCATATTCGGCCATCAAATCAGGGGTGCCATCGTAATGGATATGGCCATCAACATATTTCGGGATACCGGCGTTGCCTTTGGCAATGATCGGCCGTTCGGTGCCTTGCGCGCCAAAGCCCAGAACCGTGCGCATCAGATCAGACGCGCCCACACCGCAATTCGCCCCAAAGGCCAGCGGCGGATTATCCAGTTTTTCCACCATCCCCACCATATCAGCCGAGGTATGGCCCATCATCGTGCGCCCGGCGGTGTCAAAGCTCATGGTGCCGGTCCAGGGCATATCGGCCAGCTTGAACGCCTCGGCGGCGGCAATATATTCTTCCGGCGCTGAAATGGTTTCAAGCCACAGCACATCGGCACCGCCGTCTTTCAGGCCCTCGGCCTGCTCATGAAATATCTCAACCGCCAATTCATGGGTGAGCGCGCCCATCGGGGCCATGATCTCACCTGTGGGGCCGACCGAGCCTGCGACAATCACCTCACGGTCGGTTTTATCGGCAATTTCGCGGCCTATTTCGGCGGAGATGCGTGACAGTTCATGGGCGCGCGATTGCGCCCCGTGCAATTTCAGCCGTGCGGCATTACCGCCAAAAGAATTGGTTAAAAACAGATCGCTCCCGGCATCCACCGCCAGTTTATAAAGCTGGTGAATGCGGTCCGGGTGCTGATCGTTCCACATCTCAGGCGCTTCGCCTGCTTCCAAACCCATGTTGAACAGATTGGTGCCCGTGGCCCCATCGGCAAGGATCCAGTCACGCTTGGCAAGCATGATGGCAAAAGCATTGGTCATTTCGCGGTTCCGCTTAAAAATTCTGCCGTTTAACTGTCACGATTCACCGGCGCGCGCAAACGCTAAATCTTCATGATCTTTCTGAGGTGGGCTTGTATCCGGGTGGCGGATAGCGCGGCTCAGATCAATCAGCGCAAGGGTCAGCGCAGGCCATGATTTTGCGGCGGCATAAAGCGGCTCATGGCGCGGTTTGAAACAGGATTTGAACTGGCTCAGACCGGCACCGCCAGAGAGCCATATAATCACCGATTGGTGGAAATTCCCGATCACTGACCGGTCTGAAATCACCGGCGGCAAAGCGGCCAGAGACAGCCGGGGACAGCCCTCAGAGGCGGCGTCCTCAAGGGCGGTGACGATCAACTGATGCATGGTGCCATCGGGGGCGCAAGACGCGCTGCGCATAAGATCAAGGCACAGCTCATCCGCGCCGATATGAAAGCTGATATAGGCAATTATATCAGGGCCTTGCCGGGCGATATAGACCCGCTGCTGCCGCAGGTAATCCGGGCAGAAACGGCCCATAGAAAAGCCCCGCGCCGGGCCGTTATTTTGTTGCCATTCACGATCAATGCGCGCCATTTCAGACAGCGGAAGATTGTGCGCAAGGGCAACACTGACCCCGGCTTTTTGCGCCTTGTTGAGCTTACGGCGTAACTGGCGAAAATCCGATCCCTGAAGGCTGAACCCACCGGGATCAAGCACTGCCTCATCGGCGATGCGCAGGATTTTGAACCCCTGATGGCGCAGCCGGGCGGCATAGCGGCCGGAGAGTTTGTAAAAACACGCAACCTTGTTTTGGTTTTTGGCCAGCGTTAACAGCCCTGCCGGATCAAAACCGGGCCTGCCGGTGAGCGGATCAAACATCGCTGTCTCGGTTTGCGGCGTCGCGACCACCGCCAACCGGGCCGTGCCCAAGTGTAAAATACGACCGTTATTTTGCCGACAAACCCCAGCCTCAGACCGCTGTCCGGCAGTGAATTCCACGCCTTCGATTGAGGGCGCGGACAGGCGCGGGGCGGTTTGCTTTGGCGTTTTTTCTTCATAGGGACGAAACAGAACAATCGCCGCAATAAGCGCCGGAAGGGCGTAATATATCAACCGAAAGGCCACAATTCCGGCCATGACATCAACCTCAGGTGCCCCCGGCAACAGCGCCAGCAGGGTCAGCTCAAACGGGCCAACGCCCCCGGGTGTGCCAGTGATTAAGGCAGCGGTCAGCGCCGCCAGATAGGCCGGAAGCAGCACCGAAAACCCAATTCCGGCGGTTTCCGGCATCAAGGCATAAAGCGCAAAAGCGGCGGCGGTTGTATCAATCAGCGTCAGCACCAGAATGCCGGTGATGGCGGGCAGGGTGGGTAGGCGCAACCGGCGCAGGAATGGGGCTTTCAAGGGGTGAAGAACGGATGATAATACCATGAATATAAACAATATAATATATGCATAGGCAATATACGCTGGGACAAAGTTTACGGAAAAGACCAAGCTGATGATCGCCGCAGTAAAGCCAAATCCGATGAAAAACGACAGCGCCACGGTCAGGGCGATTTTACCAGCCCGGGCAACGGATAATTCCGGCAACATCCGCCAGCGCACCAAAGCGCCGGTCACCACGCCCATGCCAACAACCTGTCCCACGGCAATCGACGCCGCGCCCACCACACTGGCGCGATGCGCCGGGCAGCCGGTGTTGAAATGCCGGTGAATGATCACATCATAGCGCCCCAGCGCCCAGAAACTGACGCAGGTGGCCAGCAGGCCAATAAGCCATTGCTGCGCCGGCAGGGTTTTCAGGGTTGGGATGATGCTGGCCACTGTTTGGGCCGTCAGCCGGTCTTTCAGCAGCCAAAGACAGGCCGCGCCGATAAATAGCGGCAGCATGGCCTTTGACACAGGCCATATCCTTTGTTTAACGATTGCCAGTTGTTTTTGCACCTCACACACCCTTTCCACTATCACCGGGTATAAGCCTAAGGGGCATAGATTTCGCGGGTGTTAACACCTAAACTTGTCCTCAAATATACTTGCGCACCCCAAAAGGGAGGCGTTAGAAAATCAGATAACGCCTGGCTCAGGCATCCTTTATAATCTCTTCTTTGGCAACAATCAAAAATTCGGCCATTTTTGTGCGAATCGTGCCCGCATCGGCCAGATCGCCCATGTCGGCGGCCACTTTGCGCACCACATCCTCTTGCCCGGCTTCTTCAAAATCTGCAATGATGACCTCCTTGGCATAGGCCTCGGCTGCCTCGCCGGTTTTGCCCATCAGCTCTGCCGCCCACAGACCCAGCTTTTTATTACAGCGGGCCTGAGCCTTGAATTGCATTTCCTCATCATGGGCATAGCGATTTTCAAAGGCGTTCTCGCGGTCATCAAATGTTGTCATTGAAATGTCCTTTTGCTTGGGCATGGATGTCGCCTTAAATATGTGCGTTTGACGCGCGTGATGCAAGGACATATCCCCGCCTTGCGGCAATCACGCCCATGGATTAAGAGGGCGCAAACCCATCCGGGGCCACGCGCGCCCCTCTCAAGCGACGGAGTGATCATGTCACGGCGCAAAAAGATCTATGAAGGCAAGGCGAAAACACTGTTTGAAGGCCCCGAGCCGGGCACGATTGTGCAGTATTTCAAGGATGATGCCACCGCGTTCAACGCCGAAAAGAAGGCGGTGATCGAGGGCAAAGGCGTGCTCAATAACATGATCAGTGAATATTTCATGGTTGGGCTGAACACCATTGGCGTACCAACGCATTTCATCAAACGCCTGAACATGCGCGAGCAGTTGGTGCGCGCGGTTGAGATCGTGCCGCTGGAAATTATCGTGCGCAATTATGCCGCAGGTTCAATGGCACAGCGTCTGGGGCTGGAAGAGGGCACGCAACTGCCGCGCCCGATTGTGGAATATTG
>CAZZKL010000207.1:0-3911 GCA_964655135.1 uncultured Roseovarius sp.
GATAATTGCAATCTTCATGATCCGCCTCCGTTATTTCCCGGCAATTCCGCACCCGAAAGCTGCGCATAAAGCCGAGCGAGTGAGGCATCATCATCGCCCCCCATCCCCGCGCCGGATGTGGCCAGATACATCTGCAACGCCGCCGCCGCGATGGGCGCGGGGAAGCGCTCCTGCCGGGCAATATCCTGAACAATACCAAGGTCTTTGACAAATATCTCAACCGCGCTCAGGGGCGTGTAATTGCCCTCCAGAATATGCGGCACCCGGTTTTCAAACATCCACGAATTGCCAGCCGAACCTTTGATCACCTGATAAACCGCGTCCAGATCCAGCTCCATCTTAGCGGCCAGTGCCATCGCCTCACAGGCCGCCGCAATATGCACCCCCGCCAGCAGTTGGTTGATCATCTTGACCGAGGCCCCAACGCCGGGCGCGTCGCCCAAGCGGTGCACCGTGGCGGCAATGGCCTCAAACGTGCCTGCGGCCAGATCAAACGCCTGCGGGCTGCCGGACGCCATGATTGACAACGCCCCGGTTGCGGCTTTTATCGCGCCGCCGGATATGGGCGCGTCAAGATACAGCAGCCCCCTATCCGCCGCGCGCCGCGCCAGATCACGCGCTGCCTCAGGCATCATCGTCGCCGCCGAGATGATCAACGCGCCTTCGGGCAAGGCCCCGGCAACGCCGTTTTCGCCAAATAATATCGCCTCGGTTTGGGCGGCGTTAACCACCACGGACAAGGCAACCACGCACCCCTCAACGGCCTGTCCGGGGGTATCATGAGCCGTACCGCCCGCCTTGACCAAAGCAGCACATGCCGCATCTGACACATCACACCCGGCCACCTCAAACCCCGCGCGCAACAGCGATTGCGCCATGCCAAGCCCCATTGATCCCAATCCGATAACAGCAATTTTACGGCTCATTTTTGCATCCAGTCCAATGTGGTTTCGGTTTTGCCTTGGGGCTTATATTCCGCCCCCAAAGGGGCCGCATATCCAAGGGCGCGGATATGGCCAAAGATATGGGTGTAATTTACCTCACCCTGATCCGGCGGTCCACGATCCGGTACGCCTGCAAACTGGATATGGCCGATATGCGGCAAGCATTTATCAAGTTGCCGGGTCAGATCACCGTGAAGTATCTGCACATGATAGCAATCAAACATCAGCTTCAAATTTGGCCGGTTGACGGATTTGATTATGCCCAATGCCTGATCCACATCATGCAGAAAATACCCCGGCGCATCATACCCGTTGAGCGGCTCAATCAGGATGGTGATCCCCAGCGCCTCGGCTTGTTTGCAGGCATAATCAAGAGCGCTGAGAAAGCAATCATGCGCGGCCTGACCCGAGGTGTTTCCCGCCATCACATGCACCGATTTGGTGCCGGTCTCATGGGCATAGCCCAGCGCCTGATCAATCGCGGCGCGGGCCTCATCCTTGCGTCCCGGCAACGCGGCAAGACCGTTTTCACCGGGGGAGCCGCGCGCGGTATTGAGGCCCAGCATCGGCAATCCGGCCTGTTCCAAAGCAGCCTTGGTCTCACTGGCAGGCGTGTCATAGGGCCAATGGCATTCCACCGCGTCAAACCCCGCACGGGCGGCGGCGTGGATGGCCTTAGGCAAGGGCAACTCGGCCCATAAAAACCCCAAATTGGCGGAAAATTCAGTCATCCCTCAATCGTCCCACTGCACGTCAAACTTATCCACCAAGCCCATGATCTGCGCCTGATCCAGCAGCACCGGGTTAAGCCCGCGCGTCATCAACGCCAATTTCGCCGTCTCCTCCAGCTCTTCAATGGCGTAAACCGCCGCCTCTAAATCCTTGCCCGCCACCACCGGGCCATGATGGGCCAAAACCACCGCGCTGCGCTTGCCTGCCAACCCGCGAATGGCGTCGCCCATGGCCACATCTCCGGGCATAAAATACGGCAGCAGTTTCACCTTTCCCAGCCGCATCACGCCGTAAGCCGTAAGCGGCGGCAGCATGTTGTCGGGATCGGTATCCGGCAGCACCGAGAGCGCCACCGAATGGCTTGAGTGCAGATGCACCACCGCATTACTGACCGCGCCGCGCGTCTCATAAAACGCCGCGTGCAGGGGGATTTCCTTGGTCGGGGGATCGCCCGACAGCAGGGTCATATCCTGATCCAACAGAGACAACCGCCCCGGATCAAGCCGGCCAAAGCAGCTCCCCGTCGGGGTGACCAAAAACCGGCCATCCCCTAGCCGGGCCGAGATATTGCCGCTTGATCCGGCGGTCAGGCCCCGGTCATAGAGCGATTTGGCAAGGGTGCAGATTTGTTCGCGCAGGGGGGTGTCACTGGTCATGGGCTCTCCGGATGTTGCAGGGCGCGGGTGAAAAAATCAACCTCGCCAAAATTGCCGGATTTGAGCGCCAGCGCAAGGGTGGGACCGCCGCTGGTGCAATAGGTCCAGGGCACGCCGGGGGCAATCTCGGGGCCGATGGTCATTTGCTGAATGCCCAGCGCCTTGGTAATCGCGCCCGAGGTTTCCCCACCCGCCACCACAAACCGGCGAATGCCCAACGCCCGCGCCTCTTGCGCCAACCGTGCCAGTGCGCCCTCAATCAGGGCACTTGCGGCCTCGGCCCCCAAGGCCTGTTGCGCCGTGCACACCTGATCCGGCGGGGCGGTGGCATAGATGATTTTCGCACTATCAACAGGTTGCGCCGCCAACCAGTCAAGCGCCGGTTGCAGGCCGGCCTTAGCAATCTCCAGCGGGTCCAGCCGATAGCCCTTGGCGGACATAAGATAGGCCGCCACCTGTTTTTGTGTCATCGCTGAGCAACTGCCCGAAAGCACAAGACTACCGCGCGGCAATACCGGCGGCGGCGGCGCGGTGGTCTCATCAGAGATCAACCCGGCCTCGCGGTAAAGCCCCGGCAAATGCATCGCCAATGCGCTGCCGCCGGTCAAAAGCGGCATGGCGTGGCAGGCGCGCGCGATGGTTTGCAGATCCCCATCGCAGATTGCATCGGTGATCACATGTTGCACGCCGTCCTTGCGCAACTCCTCAAGGCGATGCTGCAACGCCTGCGCGCCGCGCGCCACACAAACCCGGTTGGCCAGCCCGGTTTTGCCCCTGACCTGCGGCGCCAGCAGGCGCATCAAATTACTGTCGCGCATTGGTGTCAGCGGGTGATCCTTCATCGGACTTTCATCCAGCGGCTGTTCGCCAACAAACAAATGCCCCATATAAACCGAGCGGTGATTTTCCGGGAAAGCCGGGCAATAGATTGTCTGATCCACACCCATATCCGCCATCAGCGCCTCGGCCACCGGGCCGATATTGCCCGCGCTTGTGCTGTCAAAGGTCGAGCAGTATTTCCAATAAAACCGCCCTGCCCCGGCGGCTTTGAGCCATGTATAAGCCGCCCGCGCCTGTGCGACGGCCTCGGCCACGGGTGCGTTGCGGGATTTAAGTGCAATCACCTCAATCGCCGCCACATCCGCCGCAGCCGGGTCAGATTCCGGCACCCCCATGCGCAAGCAAACCGGCACACCACTGCGTGCCAGCAGGCCCGCAATATCCGTGGCCCCGGTATAATCATCGGCGATACAGCCCAGTATCAGGCGGCGGAGGTTTGGCAATTTTTAAACTTTCAGTGCGGAATTTACAGCGACAGGTGCATAACAGTACATCGCGAAACAGACTTCAAGGATCAGTTTAAGACCTGCTTTCATGGCGCAACAATCAGCACCACATTATCAAGGCTGCGCAACATGCCTTCGTCCCCCGACAGTCTGGTCACCTGGGCAATATCGCCCAGACGCACCAAATTATCGCCCGGCACCACGGCCAAATCCGCCAAATCGGCTGTTGAAATGGGCATTGCCGCCTGTAACCTGCTTTCAATCTGCGGCACATTCAGGCCATATGCCTCAAG
>CAZZKL010000208.1:0-3852 GCA_964655135.1 uncultured Roseovarius sp.
TGATGGTCTTGCCATCCGTTCAGCCACCAAAGTGACCGAGAAAATCCTCCGCGAGGCCGACAATCTCAAAGTGATTGCCCGCGCCGGCATTGGCACCGATAATATCGACAAAGAGGCCGCCAGCAAAAAGGGTGTGATCGTGATGAACACCCCCTTTGGCAACATGATCACCACCGCCGAACATGCCATCGCCATGATGTTTGCCGTGGCGCGGCAACTGCCCGAGGCCTCGGCCTCGACCCATGCGGGCAAGTGGGAGAAATCCAAATTCATGGGGGTTGAGCTGACCAGCAAAACCCTTGGCGTCATTGGTGCCGGCAATATCGGCGGCATCGTCTGCGACCGGGCGCGCGGGCTCAAGATGAAGGTCATCGCGTATGATCCCTTCCTCAGCCAGGAAAAAGCCGACAAGATGGGCGTGGAAAAGGTGGAACTGGACACGCTGCTGAAGCGCGCCGATTTCATCACCCTGCATGTGCCGCTTACCGATCAGACCCGCAATATCCTCAGCCGTGAAAACCTGATGAAAACCAAACCCGGCGTGCGCATTATCAACTGTGCCCGTGGCGGTCTGGTGGATGAAGAGGCGCTGGCGGAATTGCTTAAATCCGGCCATGTGGCGGGGGCCGCGTTTGACGTCTATAGCGTTGAGCCAGCCACCAATAGCCCGCTTTTCAACCTGCCCAATGTGGTCTGCACGCCGCATTTGGGCGCGGCCACCACCGAGGCGCAGGAAAATGTGGCGATTCAGGTGGCGGAACAGATGTCGGATTACCTGCTGACCGGGGCCGTGAGCAATGCGCTTAACATGCCGTCCGTCACCGCCGAAGAGGCCAAAGTCATGGGCCCTTGGATTGATCTGGCGGGCTATTTGGGCAGCTTTATCGGCCAGATGACCGATGAGCCGATCAAGGCGATTAACATCCTTTATGACGGGGTGGTGTCCGAGATGAACCTTGCGGCGCTTACATCCGCTGCCGTCGCGGGGATCATGAAAACGGTCAATCCTGAGGTCAACATGGTCTCGGCCCCGGTGATTGCCAAGGAACGCGGGGTTAAAATCTCAACCACGCATCAGGATAAATCCGGCGCGTTTGAAGGCTATATCAAGCTAACGGTGGTAACAGATCAGCGCGAGCGTTCCATCGGCGGCACGGTATTTTCCGATGGCAAGCCGCGCTTTATTCAGATCAAGGGCATCAATATCGACGCTGATATTGGGCCGCATATGCTTTATACCACCAACAATGATGAGCCCGGTATCATCGGCACACTGGGCCGGGTTTTGGGCGAGGCCGGTGTGAACATCGCCAACTTCACCCTTGGTCGCGCGGCAGCGGGAGGTGAGGCGATTGCCCTGCTTTATGTCGATGCCCCCATCTGTGCAGAAGTGATTGCGGGGCTAGAGGCCACCGGTAAGTTCCAACAGATACGCGCGCTTGAATTTGAGGTGAGTTGAGCCTTAAGCCAAAGCAGGCCCCGGCAAAAAAATGCCGGGGCCTGTGGGCGCGGATATTTTCCGTGAGTAATGTTGCGCCCTGGTCGTTCTTGTTAGGGGGTATTCTATGGCCGTGTGACGCCCGCCCGGATAGCGGTGCGATCTGTCGGCTACATGGGGGATTAACCCGGGCTTGTCGGGTATGTAAAACCTTACCTTTTGGTGGTTTTAGGGTGTGACGTGGCGTCATAACCGGGCGTAAAAAAGGCCCCGGCATAATGCCGGGGCCTTTTTGATTAAAGCATGGGCTGATGGCCCGGCTTAATCGTCGTTTTTGATCTCGTCGCCGGTTTCCTGATCGACAACTTTCATGCTGAGGCGCACCTTGCCGCGATCATCAAAGCCCAGAAGTTTGACCTTTACGCCTTGGCCTTCTTTCAGAACATCGGACGGATGGTTCAGGCGGCGGTTTTCAATCTGGCTGACATGTACCAGCCCGTCGCGCTTGCCAAAGAAGTTCACGAAAGCACCGAAATCAACGATTTTGACAACCGTGCCGTCGTAAATCATGCCTTCTTCCGGCTCGGCCACGATCGAATTGATCATCTCATAAGCCTTCTTGATCGATGCCGCATCGGGCGAGGCAATCTTGATCACGCCTTCGTCGTTGATGTCCACCTTGGCACCAGAGACTTCAACAATCTCACGGATCACCTTGCCACCCGAGCCGATCACTTCACGGATCTTGTCGGTGGGGATGTTCATGGTTTCAATCCGTGGCGCATGCACCGAGAAATCACCAGCCTCGGTCAGGGCATTGGCCATCTCACCAAGGATATGCAACCGGCCTTCGCGGGCCTGCGCCAGTGCGGCTTTCATGATCTCGGGTGTAATACCCGCAATCTTGATGTCCATCTGCAATGAGGTGATGCCTTTTTCCGTCCCGGCCACTTTGAAGTCCATATCGCCAAGGTGATCTTCGTCGCCCAAGATGTCCGTCAGAATGGCATATTTGCCGCTCTCTTCCAGAATAAGGCCCATGGCCACACCGGCAACCGGCGCTTTCAATGGCACGCCCGCATCCATCATCGACAATGAGCCGCCACAAACCGACGCCATCGAGGAGGAGCCGTTGGATTCTGTGATCTCACTCACCACGCGGATGGTGTAGGGAAAGTCAGTTGCCGCAGGCAGAACCGCCTGCAACGCCCGCCATGCCAGTTTGCCGTGGCCAATTTCGCGACGACCCGGAGGGCCCACGCGGCCCGCTTCGCCCACCGAATAGGGGGGGAAGTTGTAGTGCAGCAGGAAGTTGGACTTAAAAGTGCCGTGCAGCGCATCAACAAACTGCTCATCATCGCCGGTGCCCAAGGTGGTCACAGCAAGCGCCTGAGTTTCACCACGGGTGAACAAGGCCGAGCCATGGGTGCGCGGCAACAGGCCGGTTTCCGATACAATCGGACGCACCGTATCAAGCGCGCGGCCATCAATGCGTTTGCCGGTTTTGACAACGTCCCCGCGGACAATGTTGGCCTCAAGCGACTTGAGGGCCGAGCCAAGGTTGGCATCTTCCAACTGCTCATCGGTGAGGGCCTCACGAATGGCCTCCCGCGCGGCAGAAACGGCGGTTGTGCGCTCTTGCTTGTCAGTGAGGGCAAAGGCGGCGCGCATCTGCGTTTCACCGGCGGATTTGACGGCCTCATAAAGCTCGCTGTAATCCGGTGCCTGAAAATCATAAGGCTCTTTCGCGGCGTCTTCGGCCAGATCAATGATTAGGTCGATCACCGGCTGAATTTGCGCGTGGGCGAATGTGACCGCACCCAGCATTTCTTCTTCCGTCAGCTCATAGGCCTCGGATTCAACCATCATCACGGCGTCTTTGGTGCCGGCCACAACCAGATCAAGCCGCTGCTCGGGGTTGTTGCGCAGATCGTGCATGTCATCAACCGTGGGGTTCAGGATATATTCACCATCCTCAAAGCCCACGCGACAGCCTGCAATTGGCCCCCGGAACGGCGCGCCGGATATGGTCAGCGCGGCGGAGGCGGCGATCATCGCCACCATATCGGGGTCATTCACCAGATCGTGGGAAAGCACCGTACACATCACCAGAGTTTCATGTTTGAAACCGGGCACAAACAGCGGCCTGATGGGCCGGTCGATCAGGCGCGATGTCAGGGTTTCTTTCTCGGAGGGGCGCGCCTCGCGCTTGAAAAAACCGCCTGGCACTTTACCGGCGGCATAATAACGTTCCAGATAATGCACCGTCAGGGGGAAGAAATCCAACCCCGGTTTGGGTTGCTTGGCAAAGGTCACGTTGGCCATGACGGTGGTTTCACCCAGCGTGGCTATGACGCTACCGTCGGCCTGACGGGCAATTTTGCCGGTTTCCAATGTGAGGGTCTCTTCGCCCC
>CAZZKL010000209.1:0-3845 GCA_964655135.1 uncultured Roseovarius sp.
CGATTGCGGCCTCTCAAGCGCTGGCCGAACGGCTCGACGCGCCGGTGTGCTGTGGTTATTAGCACAATGATGCCTTCCCCGGCTCACACCCTTTGTTTGCCGGGCCTCTGGGCTATAACGGCAGCCGCGCCGCGATGGAGCTGATCACACGGGCCGATGTGGTACTGGCCCTTGGGACAAGGCTCAACCCGTTCTCAACCTTGCCGGGCTACGGCATTGATTACTGGCCGACGCAGGCCAAAATCATTCAGGTCGACATGAACCCAGACCGCATCGGCCTGACCAAGCCGGTCACTGTTGGTATCGCAGGCGACGCCAAACAGGTGGCCGAGCAAATTCTGGCCGGGCTATCGGGCACTGCCGGAGACGCAGGCCGCAAAGACCGGGTTGCGCTGATTGCGCAAACCAAATCCGCCTGGGCACAGGCCCTGACCTCGATGGATCATGAGGATGACACGGACGAGGGCATTGACTGGAACGAGCGCGCCCGCGCTGCCAAGCCCGATCACCTGTCGCCGCGTCAGGCGTGGCGGGCGATTCAATCGTCGTTGCCCAAGGAGGCGATCATCAGTTCCGACATCGGCAATGTCTGCGCCATTGGCAACGCCTATCCGACGTTTGAGCAGGGCCGTAAATATCTGGCTCCGGGTCTCTTTGGCCCCTGCGGCTATTCCCTGCCCGCCATTTTGGGCGCTAAAATTGGCCGCCCGGATACGCCGGTGGTGGGGTTCGCAGGCGACGGTGCCTTTGGTATTTCGATGAACGAAATGACCGCCTGCGGCCGCGAGGAATGGCCCGCCATCACCATGGTGATTTTTCGTAATTACCAGTGGGGTGCGGAAAAACGCAACACGACCCTTTGGTATAACGACAATTTTGTCGGCACCGAGCTGGATTATAACGTCTCCTACGCGGGCATCGCGCAGGCGTGTGGTGTACAGGGCGTGGTCGCGACCACCATGCAGGGGCTGACCGAGGCCCTCGCCACGGCGGTCAAGGATCAGAAAAACGGCAAGACCACCTTCATTGAGGTGATGCTCAACCAGGAAATGGGCGAGCCGTTCCGCCGCGACGCCATGACCACCCCGGTTGCGGTGGCCGGCATCAGCGCTGCCGACATGCGTCCGCAGAAAGTCTGAGCGCGAAAGGGGAGAAGCAGATGACATTAACACCGCTGGATCTGCTTCTCTCTATGGTTCCGGCCACGCGCCCGGTTGTGGCCCTAAGCGAAGGCCGTGATCCCCGCATTATCGCGGGGGCGCTGGCCGCCCGAAACGCCGGGATTGCCGATGTGATTTTGGTGGGGGACGCCAATAGCATCCGTACTGAGTTGCAAAACCAAGGCGCAGAAGAAGGCGATGGGATTACTATCCACGATCCCGCCACATCCCCTTTGATTGAGGGTTTCTCAGACGCCTATCACGATCTGCGCCGTCATAAGGGCGTGGATGCCGAGGCCGCCCGCAAGGCCGTGCAAACCCCGCTGGTCTATGCCGCGATGCTGGTGCGCATGGGCCATGCCGCTGGCACCGTTGGCGGAGCCGTTGCCGCCACGCCCGATGTGGTCCGCGCCGCGCTTCAGGTGATCGGCAAAGCGAAGGGTGCGGCGATGGTTTCCAGCTTTTTCCTGATGTATCCGCCAGAAAATACCACGTCTGAAAAGGCCACAAGCCCCGCCCGCGCCATGCTCTATTCCGATTGCGGCTTGGTGATTGACCCCACGGCGGATGATCTGGTGGCGATTGCCCATGCCTCGGCGGCGTCCTGCCGCGCGTTGCTGCGACAAGAGCCAAAGATCGCGATGCTGTCCTTCTCAACCAAAGGCAGCGCCCGCCATGACCAGGTGACAAAAGTCACCGACGCCACGGCGAAATTGCAGGCGCAACACCCAAGTCTTGAGGCCGATGGCGAATTACAGTTTGACGCGGCGTTTTTGCCCTCTATCGGCGCGGGCAAAGCACCGGGGTCCGAGGTGGCAGGCCACGCCAATGTGATGATCTTCCCCAATCTCGATGCCGGTAATATCGCCTATAAAATAACCCAACGCCTTGGCGGATACGCCGCCATCGGCCCAATCCTTCAGGGGCTTTTGAAGCCCGCCAATGATCTGTCACGCGGTTGCTCGGCTGAGGATGTCACGCAAATGATCGCCGTGACGATGCTTCAGGCCATGCGGATGATGGAAAATTAGGCAATTCTACCCGGCTTTAACGGAATATTGTTCCATCAAAGCCGGTCAGATAAGAAAACGGTCGCGGGGGCGCGAAATCTGTCCTAACCTGCGTCAAGCGAGAACAGGGAAGTTAGAATGAGTCATCACCAGCCGGAAATTGATACCTCGCCGAAGGTGTCGGACGAGGTGCGTCAAACCACCTGCTATATGTGCGCCTGCCGCTGCGGCATCAACGTGCATATGAAGGACGGTAAAGTTGCCTATATCGAGGGCAACCGCGATCATCCGGTCAACAAGGGTGTGCTGTGTGCCAAAGGCTCGGCCGGGATCATGCAGGTCAATGCGCCGTCGCGTTTACGCGCACCGCTCAAACGGGTTGGCCCGCGTGGGTCAGGTGAGTTTGAGGAAATAAGCTGGGACGAGGCGCTGGATATTGCCACCGGCTGGCTTGAGCCGATCCGCGCGCAAGACCCTGAAAAGCTTGCGTTTTTCACCGGTCGCGATCAATCTCAATCTTTCACCAGCTTCTGGGCGCAGAATTTTGGCACGCAAAATTACGCGGCCCATGGCGGGTTTTGCTCGGTCAACATGGCGGCGGGTGGCATCTATACGATGGGCGGTTCATTCTGGGAATTTGGTCAGCCCGATTGGGATCATACCAAGCTTTTCATGCTGTTTGGCGTGGCCGAGGATCATGACAGCAATCCGATCAAAATGGGCATCAGTAAACTCAAGGCGCGCGGCGCGCGGATGATTGGGGTTAATCCCATCCGCTCGGGCTATAACGCCGTGGCCGATGATTGGGTCGGCATCACGCCCGGCACCGATGGCTTGTTTATCCTGTCGCTCATTCATGAGCTGATGAAGGCTGGCAAAATTGATCTCGATTATCTGGCGCGCTATACTAATGCGCCTGTCTTGCTGAACGGCGATGAAAGCTCGTCTGAATATGGCCTGTTCCTGCGCGATGAGGCTGGCAAACCCCAAGTGATTGACCGCAAAACCGGCAAGCTGACGGCGTTTGACAAACCCGGCGTGCGCCCTGATCTGCACGCCACCTATCGCCACGCTGGCATCACCCATCGCCCGGTCATGCATCTGATGGCCGAGCGCTATCTTGACGCGCAATATGCGCCCGAGGCCGTGGCCGAACGCTGTGGCATCAAGCCCGATAAAATCCGCACCATCGCGGCTGAACTGGCGCGCGTGGCGTTTGAGGAAGAGATCGAGCTTGATATTGAATGGACAGATTTTCGCGGTGAAAAGCACGATAAAATGACCGGTCGTCCGGTCAGCTTCCACGCCATGCGCGGCATCAGCGCGCATTCAAACGGCTTTCAAACCTGCCGCGCTTTGCATATCCTGCAAATCATTCTGGGCAGCGTCGAGGTGCCCGGAGGTTTTCGTTTCAAGCCGCCCTATCCCAAACCGATTGAGGCCCATCCCACGCCGCATTGCCATTCCAAACCCGATTGCCCGCTGGACGGCCCGCATCTGGGATTTGTGCGTGGGCCGGAGGATCTGGCGCTCAAGGAGGATGGCAGCCCGGCGCGGATCGACAAGGCGTTTACATGGGAAAACCCGATGTCGAGCCATGGCTTGATGCATATGGTAATTTCCAATGCCCATGCTGGTGATCCCTATAAAATCGACACGCTGTTTATGTATATGG
>CAZZKL010000210.1:0-3817 GCA_964655135.1 uncultured Roseovarius sp.
GCGCAGGCCTTGCCCGAAGGGGTGTACCGACTGCACGGATTGGCGCAGGATCGCGTGGGTGAAGAGGCGCTGGGCTGGTTGCTGGCGGGTTATGTTTTTGATCGCTACCGCGCGCAAAACCCGGCCACGGCGCGGCTGATTGCCCCCGAAGGCGTGGATGCGGCCCGGCTTGAGGTGATTGCCAAGGGTGAGGCGCTAACCCGTGATTTGATCAACACGCCCGCGTCAGATATGGGGCCGGATGATCTTGAAGCGGCATGTGTTGATCTGGCGGATGCGCACGGCGCGGCTGTCACGACCATAAAGGGCGCGGCACTTCTTGAGCAAAATTTTCCGATGATCCACGCGGTGGGGCGGGCCTCGGCGCAAGAGCCGCGCTTGATTGAGATCACATGGGGCAATGATGGCCCGGCGCTGACTTTGGTGGGCAAGGGGGTGTGTTTTGATACTGGCGGGTTGAATTTAAAACCCGGTGCCAGCATGGGGCTGATGAAAAAGGACATGGGCGGCGCGGCCACGGTTTTGGGGCTGGCGCATATGATCATGGCGTTGGGGTTGCCGCTGCGGCTCAGGGTGTTGATTCCGGCGGTGGAAAATTCTGTCAGCGCCAATGCCATGCGGCCCAGTGATATTTTGACAGCGCGCAACGGGCTGACGGTTGAGAACAATAATACCGATGCCGAGGGACGCTTGGTGCTGGCCGATGCGCTGGCATTTGGCGCGGAAGCTGCGCCCGATCTGATGCTGTCGATGGCGACGCTTACCGGTGCTGCGCGGGTGGCGGTGGGGCCGGATTTATCGCCGTATTATAGCGATGATACCGGTGTGGTTGCGGCGATTGAAAAGTCGGCCATGGCCGAGGCCGATCCGGTCTGGCGGATGCCGTTTCATACGCCTTATGAGGCTTTGTTGGAGCCGGGCATTGCCGATCTGGATAATGCGCCCAAGGGTGGGTTTGCCGGGTCTGTGATGGCGGCTTTGTTCCTGCGCCGGTTTACGGCTGGCACCCGCTACGCACATTTTGACATCTATGGCTGGAACCCCGTGGCGGCCCCGGCCCGGCCCAAGGGCGGGGTTGGCATGGGGGCGCGGGCGGTGCTTGCGGCCTTGCCGGAGGTTTTGAACCTGTGAGTGACGCGCGCCTGATCCCCGCCAATGCCCGCGTGGCTGCCGAGCATTTGCGCGGATCAGTTGCGGCACCGCGATATACAGACGGGGCGGCGCGTCTGCTGTTGCCTGCCTTGACTGATCTTTTGCACGCGCCGGGCGGCAGGCGGCAGCGTCAGGTGGTGAGCGGGGAGGCGGCTCGCGTTTATGAGGATCGTGACGGTTGGTCTTTTGTGCAACTGGCGCGGGATGGCTATGTGGGATATTTGCGCTCGGATGCATTGATCGAGGCCGAGACCCCGACCCATTGGGTGAGTGCGCGGATGACCCATGTTTATCCCGAGCCTGACCTGAAAGTGCCGGAGCTTTATGCCCTGAGCCATCGAAGCCGGGTCAGGGTTTTGGTGCAGGAGGGCCGGTTTGTGCAAACGCCTTTGGGCTATGTGGCGAAGGCGCATCTTGCGCCTTTGGCAAGCCGCGCGGATGATCCGGTGAGCGTGGCGGAAACCTATCTTGGTACGCCGTATTTATGGGGCGGTAATTCAAGTTTTGGCATAGATTGTTCCGGGCTGGTGCAGGCCGGGTGCCATGCTTGCGGCATGGCCTGCCCCGGCGATAGTGACTTGCAACTGGCGGAATTGGGCCGGGAGTTGGGCCGGGATGCCGCCCTGCGCCGGGGGGATTTGGTGTTTTGGAAAGGGCATGTGGCCTGGGTTGTTGATGAGACCCGGCTGATCCATGCCAATGCCGGTTTTATGGCCGTGGCCTATGAGGGCATTGAGGACGCGATTGCGCGGATTGCCTCGCAGGGCGGCGGGGCAGTATTGATGCGTAAACGCTTAATATAAATGGGAGGACAGACATGAGCGACAGTTTTTTTCACCCGGTTTCGGGGTTTGAATTCCCGCGGTTTGCCGGTATTCCGACTTTCATGCGGCTGCCGCATGTGCCGCTTGATCACGCGCGCATTAAGGATGTGCAGATCGGCCTGATTGGTGTGCCGTGGGATTCTGGCACCACCAACCGGCCCGGTCCGCGCCATGGGCCTCGGCAGTTGCGCGATGCCTCAACCATGATACGGGCGCAACATGCCACCTCGGGGATGCGGCCCTTTGAGGCGGTTAATTGCGCTGATCTGGGCGATGTGGGGCCTAATCCGGCGGATATTATGGATTCTATGCAGCGGATCACGGCGTTTTATGACCGGGTGCTGGAAGCGGGGATTGTGCCGTTAACAGCGGGGGGCGATCACCTGACCTCGCTGCCGGTGTTGCGGGCTTTGGCCAAGGAACACGGCACGATGGGCATGGTGCATTTTGACAGCCATACGGATTTGTTTCACTCCTATTTTGGCGGCACGATGTTCACCCACGGCACGCCGTTTCGCCGGGCGGTGGAAGAAGGCCTGCTGGACCCCAAACGCATTGTGCAGATCGGGCTGCGCGGCACTATGTATGACACGGAGGACCGCGATTTTGCCAAGGCGGAGGGCATCCGCCTGATCTTGATTGAAGAGTTTCATGCGCGCGGTGTGGCCGATGTGATGGCCGAGGCGCGTGAGATTGCGGGCACTGCGAAGACCTATGTGAGCTATGACATTGATTTTGTTGATCCGACTTTTGCGCCGGGCACGGGGACGCCCGAGGTTGGCGGGCCGGATAGTTTTCAGGCGTTGCAGGTGTGTCGTGAACTGGAGGGGCTGAATATCATCGGCGCGGATATGGTTGAGGTGTCGCCACCGTTTGACATGGCCGGGGGGACGGCTTTTTTGGGCGTGTCGATCATGTTTGAAATGCTGTGTGTGATGGCCGGGCAGGTTGGTTAAGGAGAGCGGAAATGACGGATAACCCAAACAAAGATCAGGCTGAATACTGGGGTGCGGCGCAAAAGTGGATTGATTTTCAGGACAGTCTGGATGCCACGTTGCAGCCGGTTTTAACGGGCACGCTGGAGGCCGCTGGGCTGAGGCCCGGTGAGGCGGTTTTGGATATTGGCTGTGGCACCGGGATGAGCACGATGACGGCGGCGGGGCTGGTGGGGCCTGAGGGCCGGGTGTTTGGCGCAGATATTTCGGAGCTGTTGCTGGGCCGGGCGAAAGAGCGCGCGGCGGAAAGGGGCCTCTCGAATGTGGCGTTTGAATGTACCGATGCGCAGGTGCATGAGTTTGAGGCGGGGGGGTATGATGCGGTGATCTCACGCTTTGGGGTGATGTTTTTTGCGGGTCCCGTGGCGGCGTTTGACAATATTGCGCGGGCGGTCAGGCCGGGGGGCAGGTTGGCGTTTATGGCCTGGGCTGATCTGGCGGATAACCCGTGGTTTGAGATCCCCCGGCTGGCGGCGGTGGCGCGCCTTGGGGAGATGCCCGATGTTGAACAGCAGGGGCCAAACCCGATGGCTTTTTCCGACCGGGGATATGTGTGTGATCTGTTGGATCAGGCCGGGTGGCAGGATATTTCAGTGTCGCAGGTGCAGGTTGATCTCACTCCGCCGGGCGGCCCTGAGGGGGCGGCGGCCTTGTCGTGCCGGGTGGGCATGGCGGCGCGGATATTGCAGGCCAAGGATGGCTCGGACGAGGATGCAAGGGCAATTGAGGCCGAAACGGCAAAGGCATTGGAGCCGTATGACACGCCCGACGGGATACGCATTCCAGCGATGCTGAACCTGTGTACGGCGCGCCGGGGGTAAAGCGGGATTAAAGCGCGCGGATGGT
>CAZZKL010000211.1:0-3816 GCA_964655135.1 uncultured Roseovarius sp.
GATCAATCGCATCGCGCAGGGCCTCGCCGACCTCAAGGATTTCAAACACGCCAACCCGGCCAAGATAACCGGTATTCAGGCATTTTTCGCAACCCACCCCGTGATAAAGCACCTCGGGCGGGGCCACCTTTGCGGCCTCAAAATGGCGCAGTTCCTCCTCCGTGGGCGGGGCCGGTTGCTGACAATCCGAGCACAATTTACGCAGCAATCGCTGTGCAATCACCCCGCGCAACGTGGCCGCGATGAGAAAATTATCCAACCCCAGATCACGCAGCCGCACCACCGCGCCGATTGAGCCATTGGCGTGCAAGGATGAAAACACCAGATGGCCAGTGAGTGACGCCTGCGCCGCCACGCTGGCGGTTTCCCCATCGCGCACCTCGCCCACCAGAATGATGTCCGGATCCTGCCGCAAAGCCGCGCGCAGGCCGGCGGCAAAGGTCATGCCGATCTCGGCGTTGATCTGACTTTGCGAAATGCCCGGCAGGTCATATTCGATCGGGTCCTCGGCGGTCAGGATATTGCGCACCTCATCGTTGGCCAGTTGCAGCAATGAATAAAGCGTGGTGGTTTTGCCGCTGCCGGTGGGGCCGGTGGCCAAAATGATACCGTTGGGTTTCGCCGCCAGTCGCTCCAGCGTGATCACCTGATCGGGGCGCAGGCCAAGCTGCTCAAGCGGCATCAGCCCGGCAGAGCGATCCAGCAGGCGCATCACCACCCGCTCGCCGTAATTGCCCGGCAGGGTGGAGACGCGCACATCAATCGCACGGCCCCCCAAACGAAGCGAGATATGTCCGTCCTGCGGCAGGCGGGTTTCGGAAATATCCAAGCCCGCCATGACCTTAAGCCGCGAGATCACCCGTTTGACCGGCACATCGTCGCGGTCCAGCACCTTTTGTAACATGCCGTCAACCCGCATCCTTGTGCGCAATCCGCTCTCGTGCGGCTCCACATGCAAATCCGACGCCCCGGCGCGCACGGCCCGGCGCAAAAGCTGATTGACCAGTTGAATCACCGGCGCTTCTTCGCTGTCTTCCAGCAAATCACGCAGGCCTGCGCCAGCGCCCTCTTCCACATCAAAACTCAGCTCATCATCGGCCTCATCCGCCCCCGAGCCACCCTCATAAAACGCCGCCAGCCTTGCGTCAAAATCCTCTGCCTCAAGGGGGGCTATATCAAGCGCCTGCCCGGCCCGGCGGCGCGCCTCGCGCAGGCCCAGCGCGGTGGCATCAGGCCCTGCCATCAACTTCCCGCCATCAACCAAAACCTGCTGATCACGGGCAAAAATAAACGGCAGCAGCGGTGGCATGGCTTAACGGTCCCCAAACTTGAGGCGTGAGGGCAGGGGTGGGAAACGGCGAGAGCGGGCAATCGGATCAATAAAGCCCGCGTCAAACGGTTGGTTCAGATTGGCCCCGTCAAACGGAAAGCTCTGGTCCGGCACGCGCGGATATTGGCCGTCATCCAATGGCTCAATCGCCTGCGAGGCGCGCTTGGCCTCGCGCGCAAGGCGGCGGGTCAGGGCGCGGGCCTCGGCATCACTGTCCAAAATTGTCGGGCGCAGCATCGCCAGCAGAATACGCTGGTTTTTCCTAACACTGCGGCCGCGAAACAACCGGCCCAAAAGCGGCAGCTCGCTTAGGCCCGGCACCCGTTGCCCGATCGTGCCTGAGCCATCTTCAAGCAACCCGCCAAGCATGATCACATAGCCATCGCGCACCAGCACATTGGTGGTCAACCGCCGTTTTGAGGTGATCTCACCGCCCGCCGCCGAGGCCGCGTTGGTCAGGTTTGACACCTCCTGCTCAATCTTCAGGCGCACGGTGTTGTCGCGGGTGATCTGCGGCGTGACTCTGAGCGTTAGCCCCACATCCTGCCGCTCAATCGTCTGGAACGGCTGTTGCGGTACGGCGCTATCGCCGACGGTGGAAAAACTGCCGGTCACGAAGGGCACATTCTGCGCCACGATGATTTCGGCCTCTTCATTGTTGAGCGTCAAAATCGACGGCGTTGATAGCAATCTGGTTGAGGATTTACTGGCCAATGCCGCCAAAAATCCGCCAAAACCTTTTTTGTCAAACACCGCCAGCGTGCCACCCGAGCCGCCGCCGGTGGGCGCGCCCCCGGCCAGCACCGTGCCTACCAGACCGGTCAGTGTTGGCCGCCCGTCAAAGGCAAATTCAACCCCGCCGACAACCGCATCCCGCAGCACGCCGCCAAATTGAAACGACAGCTCGGAAAAGCTTTCGACCGACAGCTCAAAAATTACCGCCTCAATCAGCACCTGACTGGGCCGGGTATCAAGGCTGCGGATGGTGGCAACAATATCGCCAATCCGGTCCGCAGGGGCCGTCACGATCAGCGCATTTTGCTGTGGTTCGGCCACGATGGTGGTGGCGGTGCCGCCGCCTTGCCCATCGGCATTGGCAGCCGCGACAAAAGATTGCGTTATCACCGCAACCAGATCATTGGCATCAGCGTAATTCAGCCTGATCACCTGCGTTGCAATCCGCCGCTGCGGCTTATCAAGCTGGCCCACGATCCGGCGCACCCGCTGGCGAAATTCCGGCGGGCCAGACACCAGTAACGCATTTGAGCGCGCATCCGCCGACAGGCTTGACCCCGGCGGTGTGATCTCAAGCGATTGAATGACGCCGAGCATTTCCGAGGCCTTACCATTGCGCAGGGCAATGGTTTCAATCGCATTGCGACTTGGCGCATCCAGCCGGTCCACCAGCCGCACAATGCGTTGAAAATTCTCACGCCGGTCCGACAGGATGATCAGCCCCGAAGATGGCACCGTTGACATCACCGCCTCGGCTGGCAGCAAGGGCCGGATCACCTCGGCAATCTCATCGACCGGGCTGTTTTGCACCGAAATGACCCGGGTTTCAAAATCGCCCCCCCGCCGCGCCGTTGCCGTGCCCGGGGCCAGTTCACGCGCAATATCTATTGGCACGATCCGGTCGGCCTGATCACCCTCGACAATCGTCAGGCGGTTCAGTTCAAGCACGTTGAGGAAAATTTCATATATCGCCTCATCGGACACCTGATTGGGGGCCACCACCGTCACTGTGCCCTGCACCCGCTCATCCAGAATAAAATTGCGCCCGGTGGATTGCGCCACCACCTGTATAAAATCACGCAGGCTGGCGTCGCGCAAATCCAGCGATAGTTGCGCCAAGCCCGGCAGCACTGAAAGCGCCAAAAAAGCCAGCATCAGGCCCAAACGTTTTAAATATATCTTCAAATAACAGCGCATTACCCGGCAGCCCCTGCTTAAAATCAAATCCAATATTACAACGCGCCATAAATCCCGCGCTAATCCCAATTCCCAAACTCTAGTGGGTTTTAACTTTCATGGCTATCTCAAACACACATCCAAAAACAACATTATCAACTGCCCGCGTTGCCAATGCCACCGCTGAGCCTTACACCACTCTAAAGCAGCAGCATGACCCGTTACCAAGGATTTGAGCATGACAAACCACCTTTATAAAAACGATTTACCTGATGGGTTGGACCTTGGCCCGGTTGTTGCGATTGATTGCGAGACCATGGGGCTTAACCCGCATCGTGACCGGCTTTGTGTGGTGCAAATGTCGGGCGGCGATGGCAATGCGCATTTGGTTCAGATTGAAAAGGGACAGACCCAAGCGCCCAATTTGACGGTCCTGCTGGAAAACCCTGATGTGCTTAAGCTGTTTCATTTCGGACGGTTTGATATTGCCGCGATGTATAACGCCTTTGGCGCGCTGGCGGCCCCGGTTTATTGTACTAAGATTGCCAGCAAACTGGTGCGCACCTATACCGACC
>CAZZKL010000212.1:0-3813 GCA_964655135.1 uncultured Roseovarius sp.
CAAATACAATCGCCCGGCTGCCGATCTCGACCTTGGCGGTGTTGATCACCGCGCCAATGCCGGTGGTGACGCCACAGCCGATATAACAGATTTTGTCAAACGGCGCGTCCTTGCGCACTTTGGCCAGGGCAATTTCGGGTAGAACGGTATAGTTGGAGAAGGTTGAACAGCCCATATAATGCAGGATCGGCGTGCCATCGAGCATTGAAAAACGGCTGGTGCCATCGGGCATCACGCCCGCGCCTTGTGTGGCCCGGATCGCCTGACAGAGGTTGGTTTTGGGGTTAAGACAATAGTCGCATTCGCGGCATTCCGGCGTATAAAGCGGGATCACATGATCGCCGGGTTGCAGCGATGTGACACCTGCGCCCACCTCAACCACCACGCCCGCGCCCTCATGGCCCAAAATGGCCGGGAACGCGCCTTCCGGGTCCGCGCCCGAGCGGGTAAATTCATCTGTGTGGCAAAGCCCGGTGGCCTTGATCTCAACCAGAACCTCACCCG
Source organism: uncultured Roseovarius sp. (assembly GCA_964655135.1). GTDB lineage: Bacteria > Pseudomonadota > Alphaproteobacteria > Rhodobacterales > Rhodobacteraceae > Roseovarius. The sequence goes on from CAZZKL010000212.1 coordinate 505, forward strand.
CTTTGGGGCCGTCAAGGTTTACCTCCATGATCTCAAGCGGTTTGCCGGCTTCCAATGCTACGGCGGCGATGGTGCGCATGATGTTGTCCTCTCAAATGATTTGAGCCGACTTTGCGTCAAAGCCCGGATATTTACAATACGGGCGGGTAACTTACTCTGCGCGGCGCTGCTCAGACGGCTGATCTACGGGTTTTTCCGGGGTGGCCCGCTTGCGGAATAAACGAAAGGCATCCCTGACCGGGATATAATACAGCTTCATGCATGAGGTCAGCTCTTTTGCCTGATCACCGCCAAGGCCAAACTTCACATCGCGGTTATCCTCGGGCACGATATAGGTTTTGAAAATCACATCCCAGACCGGAAAGACAAACGCAAAATTCTTGTCGATATGATCAGGGTGGCAACTGTGGTGCACATGGTGATGCGCCGGCGACGGAAACACCATTGACCAGCGCCCGGGCCAGCGCAGCCAGATATGCGAATGACGCAGGTTATAGCCTACAGCATTGAATGCAAACATTAAAATCGGCACACCAATCAGCGATGGGATATTTGGCAAATAGCCAAATATATTATAGGCCCCCCCGGCAACCACGCCATATGCGGCCCCGGTAAACAGTTTATAGACCAGATTATCAACCGGATGCTCGCGAAAGTTTGAGACCGGATGCATCACCTCAAGAGAGTGGTGAACTTTGTGAAATTCCCACAATAGCGGCACTTTATGCTGCAAATAATGTGTTACATAGGCGATGAAATCCACCACCATCAACGTCACGAACATATAGATAACGGCCAATAACACACCTTTGGCCACGCCATTTTCAACCGGGTCGGGCAGCGCCGCAAAATCCACGCCGCCGGTGACATAGCCAAAAACAAGCACCGCCGCCCAAGCGGTAAGCCCGAGCATCAGAAACTTACCAATCAACTGGTGAAAAAAGAAATATCGGATGTCCAGCCAGGCCGACGGGGTGCTCCATACAGACGCAGGAAAAAGGAACCGCAAAAAGGAGGTCTCATGATCTTGTTTCGCATCTTGATCCGCAGCCCGGTTTTTATTGATCCGGTTGTATACAAAAAACGCCAGAATGATTGATGTCGCCAGATACAGCACAAAAATCCGGTTCTTGGGATCAAGCGGATAAAGCAGAGTATATAAGGCGTGATCTTTGAATGCCGTGAAGAACTCATTTAAAAATTGCATGGCCCACCTCATTAATTTTCACGGATTATACCCGAAATCCGGGGTTTTCAAAGCAGGATTTACCAGATGTTATCGCCCAAAACCGTTGCAACTATATTTCCACAAGCCCTTAAAGTCTGTAAATGGTTTTCATCATGGACCACAAAGCTTTCATCAAAGCGTTGCCCGCTAAAACACTTATAGCGCTGAACCAGACCGATAACAGCGCCGGTTTGCGCCATCTTGCCTTGCATATCGGGCTGATCATGGGGCTTGGCCTGTGGATTGCTCTGGCCCTGCCATTGTGGGGGCTGATTTTACCCCTGCACGGCATAGTTTTGTGTTTTCTTTTCACCCTTGAGCACGAAGCCACCCATAAAACCCCGTTCCGCACCGGGTGGCTCAATGAATGGGTCGGGCGCGCCTGTGGCTTGGCTATCGTGTTGCCGTTTGAATGGTTCCGGTATTTTCATCTGGCGCATCACCGGTTCACCAATATCCCCGGCAAAGACCCGGAATTGCTAACCGGGATGAAGCCGGAAACGCCGCTGGCCTATGCTCTCTATATCTCGGGTGTGCCGTTCTGGATCAGCATGGTGAGACAAACCATTGGCAACGCCCTTGGCCACGACCCGGGTGCATTTATCCCGGCGCGGGTCCGGGCGCGGGTCCGGGTTGAGGCCCAATTCATGTTGGCTTTTTATGCGCTGGCTGGCTTCAGCCTGTTCTTTACGCCGCTGCTTTTCTGGGTCTGGCTTTTACCGCTTATGCTGGGGCAGCCATTTTTGCGGCTGTATCTGCTGGCCGAGCATGGCCGCTGTGCCTTTGTGGCGGATATGTTTGAAAACACCCGCACCACCTATACCACCCGGCTGCTGCGGTTTTTGGCGTGGAACATGCCCTATCATGTGGAACACCACACCCTGCCCAACGTGCCATTTCACAAGCTGCCCAATCTGCATAGGCACCTGCAACAGCACCTGCGCGTCACCGCCAATGGCTATACCGCCTTCACGGCTGAATATATCCACCATCTGAAACGGCCCTAAGCTTGCAACCACGGACGATGCGCGCTAACCCGCGTCAACGCCCATTCGCAGGACCACCCCGATGACCGAGCTACGAGACAAATACCTGACCGCCATCGCCGCCGCCGCCGATGAGGCCGCATTAGAGGATCTGCGCCTTGCCGCCGTGGGCAAAAAGGGCGAGGTCAGCCTGAAAATGCGTGAGCTTGGCAAGATGACGCCGGAAGAACGCCAAGTCGCTGGCCCGGCTTTGAATGCCCTCAAGGATGAGATTAATTCAGCTTTGGCCGCCAAAAAACAAGCCCTTGGCGATGCCGCCCTTGATGCGCGGCTACGCACCGAATGGCTGGACGTGACATTGCCCGCGCGGGGGCGACGCCCGGGCACAATCCACCCGATTTCGCAGGTCTCCGAGGAAGTCACGGCGATATTCGCCGATATGGGTTTTGCCGTGGCCGAAGGGCCGCAGATTGAAACCGACTGGTATAATTTCGACGCTCTGAACATCCCCGGCCATCACCCGGCCCGCGCCGAGATGGATACGTTTTATATGCACCGCGCGGAAGGCGACGACCGCCCGCCGCATGTGCTGCGCACCCATACCAGCCCGGTACAAATCCGCACCATGCAAGAACAGGGCGCGCCCTTGCGCATCATCGCACCGGGCCGGGTGTACCGCGCTGATTATGACCAGACCCACACGCCGATGTTCCATCAGGTTGAGGGGCTGGCGATTGACCGCGATATTTCCATGGCCAACCTCAAATGGGTGCTTGAGGAGTTCGTGAAGGCGTTCTTTGAGGTGGATGATGTCGAGCTGCGCTTTCGCGCCTCGCATTTTCCGTTCACCGAGCCGTCGGCCGAAGTTGATATTCGCTGTTCATGGCAGGATGGCACGTTGAAAGTGGGGACTGGCGACGATTGGCTTGAGATTCTCGGCTCGGGCATGGTGCATCCCAAGGTGTTGCAGGCGGGCAATATCAACCCCTCTGAATGGCAGGGCTTTGCCTTTGGCCTCGGCATCGACCGGATTGCCATGCTGAAATACGGCATCCCCGATCTGCGCGCGTTTTTTGACAGTGATCTGCGCTGGCT
>CAZZKL010000213.1:0-3725 GCA_964655135.1 uncultured Roseovarius sp.
ATATTCGACAATGGCCGCGCCGCGTGAAAGCCATTAAGCTGCCCGCCAATATCGCCGTGGGCGCCGTGAAACCAGACCTGCTCGATCACGCCCTTATGGCCGTCGGGGCAATCCCACAGCACCGGCTCAAACGCGACCCGCGTTTCATCCAGCGCCAGCGCATGATACCCATGGCGGATGCTGGGGCCCAATTCATGGCTGTGAAACCCATGCGCCGCCTCGGACCAGCGCCAGATGATCGGCCATCTAAGGCCCAGCGCCTTGACCGTGTCCCAAACGCCGACCATCTCAATCGGGGTTTGCTCATGGCAAAAGGCTTGGGCAAACTCGCGCGAGGCCGGGCTTCCGGGGCTGCATTGATAATGCCGGTAGGCGGTTTTGATGTTGCGCACGGTGGCAAACTGGTGCTTGAGCAGGCCCACCCGGTCAATCACCCCGGCCAATGAGCGCACCGCATAAGCGCCGCGCGAATAGCCAAACAGAAATATCCGGTCGCCGGGGCGATAGCGGCTGCACAGATACCCATAGGCCCGCCGAATCTGCCGGTTAAGGCCATGGCCCAGGATCACATTGCGCGCCCCGCGCCAAGTGTGCCATTGCAGGCCCGCCTCATAATACACCGATAAGTGCGAGCCGCTGACCTCTTCGAGCAATTTATAAGTCAGCCCGGCATTGCCCTCACATCCAGGCCAGAGGGTTGACATGGTGCCATCCAAAATCAGCACATGCGTCACCTGCCCGCGCGCCCGCGCATAGGCGCTTTGCCCGCGCCGCAGTTTGGGGCGCAGCAGGTTAAGAAGGGATGTGTTCCACCGTGGCCATTTCATTTGAGAACCGCTCGACCTCCGGTCATTTTTATTCATATAGGCTTATCTGACACCGAAGGCGTTGCAATTTCCATAAAATTTGCCGTGAGGCAATGAAATGTGAGGCAAATGTCGACAAGTTTAAAACGGCTAAGCTGTCATCTGGTAAATCAAACCAAAGCTCTTGCGCATAAGCCAAAAGCAATGCTTCATAACCCAGCGCAGTAAATATCAAGGATATGAGCCATGGAGAAGGTCAGCTTTACGCAAATGAAAGACGGCACCAAAGAGGAATATGAATTTCTCACGGCGCATGAGATTGATCATACCCGTCATACCGCCGACCGGCTGCTCTCGGCATTGGTCGAGCTGGATCAAAGCCTGTCGGGCTATCAGATCACCCGCCTTGGCCATTCCATTCAATCCGCCACACGGGCTTGGCGCGATGGCGCGGATATGGATTGGGTGGTATCGGCGCTTTTGCATGACATCGGCGATATTTACGCGCCCTATAATCACGATGAATATGCCGCCACCATCCTCAAACCCTTTGTGCGCGAGCAATGCAGTTGGTGCGTTGGAACACATGGCGATTTCCAGATGCTGTATTATGGTCATCACCTGACAGGGTTTGACAAAGATAAACGTGAACGCCACCGGGGGCATATCTATTTCGACGATTGCGCCGAGTTTTGCGAGCGCTGGGATCAGGCCAGTTTTGACCCCGATTATGATGATCTGCCGCTTGAGTTCTTCACCCCCATGGTGCGCGAAGTATTTGACCGCAAACCCTATGATCCGGCAGTGATCCGCCCCGGCGCGCGTGAGCCGCTGACCGGTGCGCCGCGTGGCTGATCGCAGATTTTGAGTATTTAAAGCGTCTCAAAATTAAGTTGAGACATGGGCTTTATTTCGAAACGCCCACGACATCAAAGGGTTGTACACGTTTCGCCTCATTGCTGTGATTCAACAATGAGGCGAAACGCTTTAGAGAAAAATGAAAGGGCGGGGCTTTCATTTTTTCACAAATACTCATTCCTACAGTGGCATCCGTGCCCCCTATGAGGTGAATTCCGGTCGTTCCCCCACATCCCCGACCCACCAACTGCGCTTTGGGCCCTGATAGATGTGGATGATGTCATTGGGTTTCAGGCTGTCCAAATTTGAATGCCGGTGCAACAGGCTTTGACCTTCGCGGCCCTCGTTATCGCGCCATACCAGCCGGTAACGTGGCCGGTTGTTGATCTTCACATTTGTGCGTTTTATCTCTTGCACCATGGCCTCTTTGCGGGTGCCAAAGCGGCGGGTGCGCACCGCTGACACGGCCCAGCCGCCAATGACCCAAAGCGCCGTCAGCCAGATCAGCCCGGCAATCAGCGCAATCCATTGGGTAATCCGCGCGCCCTTGCGGTGGCTGCCTTGGGTAAGCTCAACCTTACCCGGCTCAGAGACCAGATAGTAAAGCGGCAATTCGCCCCCTTCTTGCAAGCTGTTGTATTGGCCGTGGCCAACAGATTGCCGCACCGTTATCGCCTCCCCCAGCCCGGTCACAAAGTCGAGCGTCAGCCAATAGTTTACCTTATCGTTGCCATCGGAATCACGGCGCACGGTCTTTTCTTTATTGGTGATCAGGGCCACAGCGCGGCGGCCTTCATTTTCAAACCGTCTGGCGGTTTTTAGGTTGGCATGGCTGATCAGCGTGAACACCACCAACACCACCCCGGTGATCAAAACAATCCAGCCGCCCATCTTCCAAAACAGCCTGAAAAGCGGCACCGGATATTTCGGAACATTCAAAACCATGGCCCCAACCTGCGTCAGAAATCTGGTCAAGACAAGCCCGCCGGGCTATAACCGCTTTCCCTTGGTGCGCACATTCGCTAATTGATCGACAAACGGTATCAAAGCAACGGGACCCCCACGATATGGCGATGGAAAAGAAATTCGATGCGGCCAAGGCCGAAGCCCGGCTTTACAGCAAGTGGGAAGAGGGAAACTGCTTTGCCGCCGGGGCCAATGCCAAGCCCGGCGCGGAAACATTTTCTATCATGATCCCGCCGCCCAACGTGACCGGGTCTTTGCATGTGGGCCACGCCTTTAACAACACACTTCAGGACATCCTGATCCGCTGGCACCGGATGCGCGGGCATGACACCCTGTGGCAGCCGGGCATGGATCACGCAGGCATCGCCACACAGATGGTGGTTGAACGGCAACTGGCCGAAAAAGGCCAGCGCCGCACCGATTTCACCCGTGAGGAGTTTGTCAGCAAAATCTGGGAGTGGAAAGAGCAATCCGGCGGGACTATTATTAATCAGCTCAAACGCCTTGGCGCGTCGTGTGATTGGTCGCGCACGGCCTTTACCATGTCGGGCAATTTCCCCGATGCGGTGCTCAAGGTGTTTGTGGATATGTACCACAAAGGTCAGATTTATCGCGGCAAACGTCTGGTCAACTGGGACCCGCATTTTGAAACCGCCATTTCCGATCTTGAGGTCGAAAATACCGAAGTCGCTGGCCATATGTGGCATTTCAAATATCCCCTCGCGGGTGGGGAAACCTATGAATATGTCGAGCGCGATGAAGACGGCAACATCACCCTGCGCGAGACCCGCGATTACATCTCAATCGCCACCACCCGGCCCGAAACCATGCTGGGCGACGGCGCGGTGGCGGTGCATCCGTCGGACGAGCGGTATGCGCCTATCGTCGGCAAGCTGTGTGAAATTCCGGTGGGGCCGAAGGAGCATCGGCGGCTTATTCCGATCATTACGGATGAGTATCCGGTGATGGATTTCGGCTCGGGTGCGGTGAAAATCACCGGGGCGCATGACGCCAACGATTATGGTGTCGCCAAGCGTTGCAATATCCCGATGTATCGCCTGATGGATACCCGCGCGCAGATGCGTGATGACGGTG
>CAZZKL010000214.1:0-3675 GCA_964655135.1 uncultured Roseovarius sp.
TTGGCGCGGTGTTCAACGGTCTGGGCGCGGACCGCGCGATTGACAGCCTGTTTCGCGAACAGATGGGCCTTAGCCCCTGGACCATCCTGATCTTGATGCAACTGACATTTCTGGTGATGGGCACATTTCTGGATGATACTGCAATGCTGGTCATCGTGGCGCCATTATACGTGCCATTGGTCAAGATACTGGGGTTTGATCTGATCTGGTACGGGGTGCTTTATACCATCACCACTCAGATCGCCTATATGACACCGCCATTTGGGTATAACTTATTTTTGATGAGGGCTATGGCACCAAAATCGATTACTATCACAGATATATACGCATCCATCGTTCCGTTTGTGTTGGTGATGGTGGTGGCGTTGGCAACAATAATGGCATTTCCAGAGATCGCTCTGTGGCTGCCACACTATGTTTATTCAAGATAATCAGACCCCGGCAAACGGGGCGCATAATCGGCAGGTTATAAGTCGAGCAACCATAAAACCAGGAGGATACTATGACTACAAGACGTAAGTTTTTAACCACCGCCGGTATCGGTGGCGCGGCGGCCCTTGCGGCCCCAAGCCAGATCAAGGCGGCAGCGCCCATCAAATGGCGTCTGCAATCTTATTCCGGCGCGCCTTTGGGGGCGCAGGTGATCAAGCCACAGATTGAAGCCTTCAACAAAGCCGCCAACGGCGAGATGGAGATTGAGCTTTATTACGCGGATGAGCTTGTGCCCACCGATGAGCTGTTTCGCGCCATGCAAAGCGGCACACTTGACGCGGTGCAATCGGATGATGCGACAATGGCGTCACCAGTGGACATCTCGGATTTCGGCGGCTATTTCCCGTTCTCCTCGCGCTACTCGCTTGATATGCCAGTGTTGTTTGAGCGCTACGGCCTGAATGAGATCTGGGCCGAAGCTTACGGCGAAGTTGAAAATGTCACATGGCTGAGCGCCGGGGCATGGGATCCGCTGCATATCTTCACCGTTGATAAGCCCATTCGCTCGCTTGAAGATATGGCTGGTCTGCGGGTGTTTGGTGTGCCAACTGCTGGTCGTTTCCTGGCTCAATATGGCCTTATCCCGGTCACTGTGCCGTGGGGCGATGTTGAAGTTGCCATGCAAACCGGCGAGCTTGACGGCGTGGCCTGGTGTGGCTTTACCGAAGCTTATGAGGTTGGCTGGGCAGACATTTGTAACTATGCGCTGCTTAACAACGTGACAGGTGCTTGGTGTGGTTCATATTTTGTCAACTCCGAAAGCTGGGCAAAAGTTCCGCCGCACCTGCAAGAGCTGTACAGGATTTCGATTGATCAATCGCATTATCACCGTCAGGTTTGGTATTGGGGTGGTGAGGCCCAGCTGCGCGTCAATGGCGGCAAGATGGAAAACACCACGATCCCGAAAGAAGAGTGGGATACCGTTGTGGCCGATGCCGAAGCTTTCTGGGACGAGCTTGCCTCGCGCAGCCCACGGGCGGCCAAGGTGATCGACATCTTCAAGGAATATACCAAGGTAATGGAACAAGCAGGCGTTCCGTATCGCTACGGCTAAACCTTAGCAAAATCCGCAATCAGGGCGCAGTCATCCGGCTGCGCCCTTTTTGTTGCGGCCCTTGCCGGATTTTGTCTTTGCCAAGGCTGCTGCTTTGGCCCGTGCGCGGTTCTTTTTGCTTGAGGGCTTGCCAGTAGGCGGGGCTTTGCTGCCGCCGGATTTTGTCTTTGCAGCACCAGGTTTGCGCTTTGATCGCATCGGCTCAACCGCGCCGTCACGGTGTATATCCACCGGTTCAGATGCCCGGGGGGATGGCTTGCGCTTCATCCCGCCCTTGGGCTTTTTATGCCGTGGCTCTGGCGCGTCATTCCAATCGACTGGCTTGGTATCCTGCGGCGCTTTTCCCCGATGTGGCTTTTTAGCAGGCTTGCCAGCGTCCGCGCCCGGGCGTTGCCGCGCGGCAAAGCTTGGTTTGGGCGCGTTTGCAATCGCCGGGGGTGTATCCAGTTGGGTGATGCCGTCGCCTTCAACCTTCAGGCTGTTGCCAATGCCCGCCAGAAACCTGTCCACGCTGGCCTTGCGGATTTCAACAAATGACTGATCTTGCTGAATGCGGATTGCGCCGATGTCTTCTTTGGTGATGTTCCCGGCTTTGCACAGCATCGGCAGCAACCGGCGCGGCTCGGCGTTTTTGCTGTGCCCGCCAGCGATGGAAAACCACACGCTTGGCCCAAAAGCCGCCCGCGGTTGCGGTTTACCGCCCTCTTTCACCGTGCCCAGCTCTTCTGGCGCGGATTGTCGTTCACTGTGAAGCCGCAGATAGGCCACGGCAATTTGTTCCGGACTGTAACGCTTGGTCAATTTTGCCGCCGATGTGCTTTCAGCCTCAGAAATGTCCTGCTCCCATGTGGGATGGGTTAGCAGGCGCTCTTGATCCTTTTGATGCACCGCCTCGGCCGAGGGGGCCTCATCCCAATCCGCACTTACCTTTGCGCCGCGCAGCAGGCTTTCGGCCTTGCGGCGCATCTTGGGCGGCACAATCAGCGTGCTGATGCCCTTGCGCCCGGCCCGGCCGGTGCGGCCCGAGCGGTGCAGCAATGTCTCGGAATTTGACGGCAGATCGGCGTGGATCACCAGCGCAAGATTTGGCAGATCAATCCCGCGCGCCGCCACATCCGTGGCGACACAAACCCGCGCCCGCCCGTCGCGCATGGCTTGCAAAGCGTGTGTTCGCTCATTCTGCGTCAGTTCACCTGAGAGGGCCACCACCGAAAACCCCCGGTTGGAAAACCGGGTAGTCAGGCGATTGACCATCGCGCGGGTGTTGCAAAACACCAGCGCATTTGGCGCCTCATAATAGCGCAACACATTGATGATCGCGTTTTCGCCATCATGGGGCGACACGTTCAAAGCGCGGTAGGTAATATCAGCGTGCTGATCATTTTCCGACGTGGTAATAATCCGGATCGCATCGCGCTGGTAATTCTTCGCCAGATTGGCAATCGAGCGCGGCACAGTGGCGGAAAACATCAAGGTGCGGCGCTGCTCGGGGGCCTCGCCCAGAATAAATTCCAAATCATCGCGAAAGCCAAGATCAAGCATTTCGTCAGCTTCATCCAGCACCACCGCCCGCAGATTGCTCATCACCAGCGAGCCGCGCATGATGTGATCGCGCAACCGCCCCGGCGTGGCGACAACAATATGCGCGCCGCGTGCCAGTGCCCGACGCTCATCGCGCATGTCCATGCCGCCGACACAAGACACCACCACGGCCCCGGTTTTTCCGTAAAGCCAGGCCAATTCACGTTTGACCTGCATCGCCAATTCGCGGGTTGGCGCAATGACCAGCGCCAGCGGCGTGTCGGCGCGGCTAAATGTCTCATCCTCGCCCAGCAGGGTCTGCGCAATCGCAAGGCCAAAGCCCACGGTTTTGCCTGATCCGGTCTGGGCCGAGACCAGCAGATCAGAGGCCCCGAGTTTAGGGTCTGTCACCGCCTCCTGCACAGGTGTGAGGGTGCTGTATCCGCGATGTTCGAGGGCGTCGGCGAGGGCTTGTTTCACGAGTGGCTTCTTTTGTTTGAGGGGGCAGGCGCGGGTTATCAGTTATGTGGCGCGTCTGTCCGGGCGGGGGGCAATATGCACCCCTGTGGCAGGATTTGCGGGCGGCAAGTAAGCGGCGGTATCTATAG
>CAZZKL010000215.1:0-3640 GCA_964655135.1 uncultured Roseovarius sp.
GGCCGGGTCCAAGGCGAAAAAGGCCGCCGAGCTGGGGGTCGAGACATTGGACGAGGACGGCTGGCTGGCGCTGATCGGTGCCATATGAAAGGGCGTCCCGAACAGCTTTTCCCGATATTCGCCTCGCTGGAAACGCTGGAGGGGGTGGGACCAAAAACCGCCAAACTGCTGGCCCAGACCGGGGTAGAAGCGCCGCGCGACCTGCTGTTTTGCCTGCCTTATGCTGTGGTTGACCGGCGTCGGCGCGACACGATCAAGGGCGCGGAAATCCCGACCACCCTTACCGTGACCGTCACCGTGGGGGCCCATCGTGCCCCGGCGCGGCGCGGCGCGGCCTACCGGGTGTTGGTCGAAGACAGCGCGGCCGATTTCCAACTGGTGTTTTTTCATGCCCGCGATGAATATCTGCGCCGTATCCTTCCCACGGGGGCCAAACGAGTGGTGTCGGGCAAGCTGGAGCTGTTCGACGGGATGGCACAGATGGTGCATCCCGACCATATCCTGCCCCCGGAAGAGGCCGGCGATATCCCCGAGTTCGAGCCGGTATACCGCCTGACCCAAGGGCTGACCCAGAAAACCATGTTCAAGGCGGTGCAAAGCACGTTTGAGCGGCTGCCCGAGTTGGTCGAATGGATTGACCCGGCGCAAAAGGCCAAAATGAGCTGGCCAGCATGGGGGGATGCGATGCGCGCCGCCCATGCGCCCGAGGGTCTGGATGACATCAGCGCGCAGGCCCCGGCCCGCGAGCGGCTGGCCTATGACGAATTGATGGCGCATCAGTTAACCTTGGCATTGGCACGACAGCGCGATCAAAAAGCACGCGGGATTGTCACCGCCGGTGATGGCCGATTTCAGGCCAAGGTGTTGAAAGCATTGCCCTACAAGCCCACCGATGCGCAAGCCCGGGCGGTTGGGGAAATTGCTGCCGATATGGCCGCACCCCAGCGTATGAACCGGCTGTTGCAGGGCGATGTCGGCTCTGGCAAGACGCTGGTGGCGTTTATGGCGCTGCTGGTGGCGGTCGAGGCGGGCGGGCAGGGGGTGATGATGGCCCCCACCGAAATTCTGGCGCGTCAGCACCTTGAAGGGCTGCGCCCGCTGGCCGAAAACGCCGGCGTGGTGCTGGAAATCCTGACCGGGCGCGACAAGGGTGGTGAGCGCAAAGCGAAATTGGCGGCGCTGGCGGCCGGGGATATTTCGATATTGGTGGGCACCCATGCGGTGTTTCAGGCGGATGTGGTGTTTGGTGATTTGCGGCTGGTTGTTGTCGATGAACAGCACCGGTTTGGTGTGCGACAGCGCATGGAACTGGCGCAAAAAGGGCCGGGCGCGGATGTGCTGGTGATGACGGCGACGCCGATACCGCGCTCGCTCGCGCTGGCGCAATATGGTGACATGGATGTGTCGGTGCTGGATGAAAAGCCGCCCGGCCGCAAGCCGATCAAAACGGCCGTTCTCAGCACCAAACGCATGGATGAGGTGGTGGAACACCTGCGCGCCGCGATCGCCGAGGGGCGGCAATGTTACTGGGTCTGCCCGCTGGTGGACGAGTCCGAAGTGGTGGATCTGACCGCCGCCGAAGAACGGTTCAAACATCTGCGCGCGGTGTTGGGCGAGGGGGTGGTAGGGCTGGTGCATGGCCAGATGGCACCGGGCGACAAAGATGCGGCGATGAAGGCGTTTCAGGCGGGCGAGACATCCGTGCTGGTGGCCACCACGGTGATCGAGGTCGGGGTGGATGTGCCCAACGCCACCATCATGGTGATCGAGCGGGCCGAGAATTTCGGGCTTGCCCAGTTGCATCAGCTGCGCGGGCGGGTCGGGCGCGGCGCGGCGCAATCAACCTGTCTGCTGATGTATCAGCCGCCGCTGGGCGAGACCGCGCGCAAGCGCCTTGAGGTGCTGCGCGAGACCGAGGACGGGTTTGTGATTGCCGAGACCGATCTGGCCATGCGCGGGGCCGGGGATCTGATCGGCACCGCGCAATCGGGCCTGCCGGTGTTTCGCATTGCCGATCTGGAACGTCAGGCACCGTTGATGGCAACCGCCCAAAGCGATGCGCGCGCCTTGCTGGCCACCGATCCCGGTCTTGAGGGCGAGCGGGGCCGTGCCGCGCGGGTGCTGCTGTGGTTGATGCGTCAGGATCAGGCGATCCGTTTGATTACAGTGGGTTAAGCTGGATCACCCCCAAAAGTTCACAAATGTTCTATAAAAGTTCTTTACAAATTGAATTAATAATGAGAACAAAGGGTCAACAAACAGTTAACCGACCTAAAGGAGCCGCCCCATGATACGCCAGATCAAATCCAGTTTTTTGCGCAGCCAGCCCACATTGTTGCCGGATATGGCTGGGGTGGCGGCGCTGATGGTGATGTTGGTTATCGCCCTGCACTTGCCGGGTTTTTTCTGACCCCGCCCTAACGAAATCTGCCTGCGATCTCGTACCGGAAGCGGCGTTGTTGTCCCCAACATACCTGTCCGGGGCCTGTCTCTTGCCCCGCCTGCCGCGCTTCGGACCCAATCCGAGACCCGCATAACCTGCCGCCGCCATCCGCCCAGGATGCGCGGCGGTTTTTTTAGGCGCAATTTGCCTGAGAAACCTGATCCATCGCTTCCAGCGTAGCCTCGATCGCCAACAGTATCGACGCATGGCGGTTCTTGAAATCCCGCGCCGGGATCAGCATTTCAAGCCCGTCAAATGGCGCGTCGGGCACCGGGCCATCGGTTTTCAGCATCGCCTTTAGCTGGTTGCGCGCGGCCTCGATCTGGGCACGGCTGGCACCGATGACCGCGCCGCCAACCACCGCAGCGGCTGCCTGCCCCAAGGCGCAGGCTTTGACATCCTGACCAAAGCCGGTGATCACCCCGTCGGTGACATTCACATCAACCGTCACTGTCGATCCGCACAGCGGCGAGCGGCGTTTGACTGATGCATCGGGGCCTTCAAGGCGCGCCAGATGCGGAATGTCGGCAGCCAGAGCCAGAATGCGGGCGGAATAGAGTTTGATCAGGTCGCTGTCAGCGGGCATTGTATTTCCTCTGGGCCGTGTTCCTAATACATAGTCAGGCAGCCAGCCGATGCAAAAGGTTTTTACACATGACAAATGATGTGAGTTCACCGGGTTTTGACCCGGCGTCGCTGAAATACAACGAGGCCGGGCTGATCCCGGCGATTGCCCAAGATCAGGTGAGCGGTGAGGTTCTGATGATGGCATGGATGAACGCCGAGGCGGTGGCGCGCACATTGGCCAGTGGGCAGGTCACCTATTGGTCGCGGTCGCGCGCGGCGTTTTGGGTCAAGGGCGAGAGTTCGGGGAACCGTCAGGCGCTGATTGAGATGCGTCTGGATTGCGACCGCGATTGCCTGCTGGTGCTGGTTAAGCAGCAGGGGCCGGCCTGTCATACTGGGCGGCGCAGTTGTTTTTATCGCGCGGTGAGGGATGGGAATGAGGTGGAAGTGATCGGGCTTGAGGGGTGAATGCCCCTTGGGGGGCATGCCTGCGGCGCGAGTAATTTTGACAAGAAGAAGCGCGAGATCAAAGGCTTACCAAGGCACGGATTTCCTGCGCGGATTTGCCTTGGCCGCGGTAGGTAGAGATTGCGCGCGCATCGTCGCGTTTGGCAAGGCGTTTGCCGGTCT
>CAZZKL010000216.1:0-3603 GCA_964655135.1 uncultured Roseovarius sp.
GTTCGCTGGCGGTTCTGGACGGCGCGGTTGCGCTGCTGGATGCCAACGCCGGTGTTGAGCCGCAGACCGAAACCGTTTGGCGTCAGGCCGACCGGTATAAAGTGCCGCGGATTGTGTTCGTCAATAAAATGGACAAGATCGGCGCGGATTTCTTTAACTGCGTGAAGATGATCAAAGACCGCACCGGGGCCACGCCGGCACCTGTGCAAATCCCGATTGGCGCGGAAAATGAGCTTGAGGGCCTGATTGACCTGATCACCATGGAAGAATGGGTTTGGGTTGGTGAAGATCTGGGCGCCACATGGGAAAAACGCCCCATTCGTGACAGCCTGAAAGCGCAGGCCGATGAATGGCGCGGCAAGCTGATTGAGATCGCCGTTGATATGGATGACGACGCGATGGAGGCCTATCTGGAGGGCAATGAGCCTGACGTGGCCACCCTGCGCGAACTGGTCCGCAAGGGCACGCTGGCGATTGCGTTTATCCCGGTTCTGTGTGGCTCGGCGTTCAAGAACAAAGGCGTGCAGCCGCTGCTGAACGCGGTGATTGATTTCCTGCCCGGCCCTGAGGATGTTGTCGATTACATGGGCTTTTCGCCTGATGATGAGACCGAAGAGCGTAATATCCCGCGCCGCGCTGATGACAACATGCCGTTTTCGGGCCTCGCGTTCAAAATCATGAACGATCCGTTTGTCGGCACGCTGACCTTTACCCGGATTTATTCGGGTACGCTGAGCAAGGGCGACAACATCTTTAACACCACCAAGGGCAAAAAAGAGCGCATTGGCCGGATGATGATGATGCACTCAAACGACCGTGAAGAGATCGAAGAGGCATTTGCCGGCGATATTATCGCTTTGGCGGGTCTGAAGGATACCACAACGGGCGATACATTGTCTGATCCAAAGGAACAGGTGGTGCTGGAAACCATGACCTTCCCCGATCCGGTGATTGAAATTGCGGTGGAGCCCAAAACCAAGGGTGACCAGGAAAAGATGAGCCAGGGCCTTGCGCGTCTGGCGGCAGAAGATCCCTCGTTCCGGGTGGAGACTGATCAGGAATCCGGTCAGACCATCATGAAGGGCATGGGCGAATTGCACCTTGATATTCTGGTGGACCGGCTGAAGCGTGAATTCAAGGTTGAGGCCAATATCGGCGCGCCACAAGTGGCGTACCGTGAGACCATCAGCCACGAGATTGAGCATACTTATACCCACAAGAAACAATCCGGTGGGTCGGGTCAGTTTGCCGAGGTGAAAATGATCATCTCGCCGACAGAGCCGGGTGAAGGTTATTCGTTTGAGAGCCGGGTTGTTGGCGGCTCAATTCCCAAGGAATATATCCCGGGTGTTGAGAAGGGCATTCTTTCGGTCATGGACAGCGGGCCTTTGGCGGGCTTTCCGGTGATTGATTTCAAAGTGGCGCTGATTGACGGTAAGTTCCACGATGTGGACAGTAGCGTGATGGCGTTTGAGATTGCCGGTCGCATGTGTATGCGCGAAGGCCTGCGCCGGGCCGGTGCGAAGATGCTTGAGCCGGTGATGAAGGTCGAAGTTGTAACGCCAGAAGACTATTGTGGCGGTATCATCGGTGATCTGACATCGCGCCGGGGTCAGGTTTCTGGTCAGGAACCGCGCGGCAATGCCATCGCGATTGAGGCCAATGTACCGCTGGCTAATATGTTTGGCTATATCAACACGTTGCGCTCGATGTCCTCGGGCCGGGCCAATTTCTCGATGCAATTCTCGCATTATGATCCGGTGCCAAGCAATATCTCGGAAGAAATTCAGGCGAAATTCGCTTAACGTAAGCCGGGCTTAAGCCCGGCCTACCACAACCCCCGTAGGGTGGGTGCTAACCCACCCACCGACTGAAGAAAGAAAAAGGAGGCCACCATGGCTAAGGAAAAGTTTGACCGCTCTAAACCCCACGTGAACATCGGCACAATTGGCCATGTTGACCACGGCAAAACCACATTGACCGCTGCGATCACCAAATATTTTGGTGAATTCAAATCCTATGATCAGATTGACGGCGCACCAGAAGAAAAAGCCCGGGGCATCACCATCTCGACCGCGCATGTTGAGTATGAGACCGACGCGCGCCACTACGCCCACGTTGATTGCCCCGGCCACGCCGATTATGTGAAAAACATGATCACCGGTGCGGCGCAAATGGATGGCGCCATTCTGGTGGTGAACGCCGCCGATGGCCCGATGCCTCAGACCCGTGAGCACATTCTGCTGGGTCGTCAGGTGGGCATTCCTTACATGGTTGTCTACATGAACAAGGTTGATCAGGTGGACGATGATGAGCTGCTGGAACTGGTGGAAATGGAAATCCGCGAGCTTCTGAGCTCGTATGATTACCCCGGTGATGATATTCCTGTGATCATGGGCTCGGCTCTGGCCGCGATGGAAGGCCGTGATCCTGAGATTGGTGAAGAATCGATCCGCAAACTGATGGCGGCTGTGGATGAGTATATCCCGACGCCTGAACGGGCGATTGATCAGCCCTTCCTGATGCCGGTTGAAGATGTGTTCTCGATCTCGGGCCGTGGTACGGTTGTGACTGGCCGGATTGAGCGCGGTGTGATCAATGTTGGCGACAGCGTTGAAATCGTTGGTGTCCGCGACACCAAAACCACCACCTGTACCGGTGTGGAAATGTTCCGCAAGTTGCTGGATCGTGGTGAAGCGGGTGATAACGTCGGTGTTCTGCTGCGCGGGATTGAGCGTGATGGTGTTGAGCGTGGTCAGGTTTTGTGTAAGCCCGGCTCGGTGACACCGCACACCAAGTTTGAAGCCGAAGCCTATATCCTGACCAAGGATGAGGGTGGCCGTCACACGCCGTTCTTTGCCAATTACCGCCCGCAGTTTTACTTCCGTACAACGGACGTGACCGGCACGGTTGAGCTGCCTTCGGGCACTGAAATGGTGATGCCCGGTGACAACCTGAAGTTCGAAGTTGAGCTGATTGCGCCCATCGCGATGGAAGAAGGTCTTCGTTTCGCCATCCGTGAAGGCGGCCGTACCGTTGGTGCGGGTGTTGTTTCTAAGATCATCGAATAATCTAACAGGGTGGGTTTTACCCACCCTACGGGTTCGACGAGGGGGCCGGAATGGTCCGGCCTTCCTCCTATCAACTCTATTATTGCCGCGAGAGGCTAAGACATGAAAAGCCAGACCATTCGCATCCGCCTGAAGGCCTTTGATTATCGTGTGCTGGATGCCAGCACGCAAGAGATCGTCAATACCGCCAAGCGCACCGGTGCCGACGTCCGTGGGCCGATCCCACTGCCGAACAAGATTGAAAAATTCTGTGTTCTGCGCAGCCCGCACGTCAACAAAAAATCCCGTGATCAATTTGAGATCCGCACGCATAAGCGCCTGCTGGATATTATTGATCCCACACCGCAGACCGTGGACGCGCTGATGAAGCTCGACCTGGCCGCTGGTGTGGACGTTCAAATTTCGGTTTAAGGGGGCGAAAAAGATGTTGCGCTCTGGTGTAATCGCGAAAAAAGTCGGCATGACCCGGCTTTTCATGGAAGACGGTAAGCAGATCCCTGTGACCGTCCTTCAATTGGACAAACTGCAGGTT
>CAZZKL010000217.1:0-3521 GCA_964655135.1 uncultured Roseovarius sp.
CCTGATCGACCCGCACAAAGAAAAACGGAATGCCCTTGGCACCGGGGCGTTGCAGGGTTGAAAGACGGTGGGCCACCTGCTCGAATGAGGTGCCAAACTGATTGGCCAGCACCTCCAGATCGTGGCGCGAGCGCTGCGCCGCTTCAAGAAACCGGCCATAAGGCATCAGGGCCGCACCGGCGAAATAATTGGCCAGACCGATTTTGGCAATGTTGCGGGCGGCCTCGGATTGGAACCGGGCAAGATCAAGCGTGGCCTCAAACAACTGATCCTGAGTGAGCAGGGCAAGTTGCAGCAGGATCTGAAAACTGCGGGTTTCGGGGGCGGCGCGCGATGAAATATAAAGGATGTTATTGGCGCGGTCGAACCTGCGCAGATCACTGCCGTCACTATCGGTTGTGGTGATGCCCATCTGTGCGAGGCGGGCAATGGCAATATCTCGGACCGGGCGGCGCGCATCGGCGGGGGCCGCAAAATGCTCGGCCGCGCGGTCCACCGCATCAATATAATTATCGCAGTAATGGAAGAAATCGCGCACCTCATCCCAGGGGCTTGATTGGGTGCGGGCGTCTTCACGGCCAAGGGCCTCATCCAGTGAGGCCAGCCGCTCATGGGTTTGGCGATAGGCGCTGTGCAATTCCAGAAAGGCCCGCGCCAGTGCGGGCGCGTTCGAGGCGGTGAGGCGCAGATCGGCCAAGGGCGGGGCCTCATCGCCAAACACCGGATCGGCAAAGGCCTCGCGCATATCTGAGACCATGCGTTCGGCGTCACCGGTGGACAGCTCGGTCACGTCAAAGCCAAATTCCTGCGCCAGCGCCAGCACCACGGTGGTGCTTACCGGGCGGTTATTGTTTTCCATCTGGTTGAGATAAGGCAGTGAGATGCCCAGCTTGGCGGCGAAATCCTTTTGCGTCAGCGCGAGGCGCGTGCGGGTCTCGCGCAGCTTGGCTCCGGCATAGAGTTTTTGGGTGGCCATGGGGTGCCTCCGGGGGTTTGCAGGTTTGCTGGTGCTAAGATTAGATTTGCAAACTCTTAAACGCAAGAGGTCAGGGGCGCGACAGTCTGCGTTCGCGGCGCATGACCATTGCGATTGTCAGGATCGCCAGCAGGGCAGTGGTGAGCATGATCCAGAGCAGCGGGAAAGCCCCCGATTGTGGCGTGAGCCAAGCCCCGGCCATGGCCGAGAGCGCCGCACCGCCGCCGATCATCAAAGCGCCTGAGAGGCCGCTGGCGGTACCGGCCAGATGCGGGCGCACGGATAACGCGCCGGCGGTGGCGTTGGGGATGGTCATGCCATTGCCAAGCCCCATCAGGGTCATCAGGCCAAAGAAGCTGAGCGCGGTGCCAAGGCCCGCGTAGAACAGCGCCAGATTGAGGGCGATGCCCGCCGCGTTCACTAAAGTGCCGTAATACACCATGCGGGTAACGCCGAGGCGCATGGAAAACCGACCCGATAGGAAATTGCCCAGGAAATAGCCAACGGCGGGGGCTCCGAAATAGAAACCTAACTGCGAAGGCCGCAGGCCAAACACATGATCGCCGACAAAGGGCGCGCCGCCGAGATAGGCAAAGAATGAGCCTGACGAGAGCGCCGAGGCCATGGCATAGCCCCAAAAGCGCGGCGAGCGCAAAAGCTCGGGGTATTCGCGAAATTGCTGCGCCAAGGAGCGGCCACTGAGGGGGGCGGTTTCGCCAAGGTCGGCCCATGTCATCCACAGCACAAGCGAGCCAAGCGCGAACAGAACCCAGAAGTTTGCCTGCCAGCCGAAAGCCGCATCCAACAGGCCGCCAATCGCCGGGCCGATCATTGGCACGATGGCCATGCCCATGGTGACATAGCCAATCATGCTGGCAGCTTGATCTTGTGGCACCATATCGCGCACCACCGCGCGGCTGAGCACCATGGCAACGACTATCGCCGCCTGCATCATCCGGAAGGTGAGAAACACATAGACATTGGTGGCCAGAATACAGCCCAAAGTGGCCACCAAGAAGATCATCATCCCGGCAAGGATCACCGGGCGACGGCCCCAGCGGTCGGAAAGTGGCCCCATGATCAGTTGCAACATCGCATTAACGCCAAGATAAAGCGCTACGGATAGTTGCATCAGCCGATAATCGGTTTCAAAATAGGCCGCCATGCCCGGCAGGCTGGGCAGGAAAATGTTCATTGCCAGCGCTGAAATGCCCGCGAGCAGGATCAGCGTCAGAATATGAGGTGGGGTGCGACGGTCAAGGAACCGGACCCGGTGAGTTTGGTCCATGCGGTATCGGTAGGAGGGCCATGCGGGGATGTCCATGGGGAAGCGAAAAATTAGCAACTTTACAAATTAGCATGATATTCTTTTCAAGAGTTTGCAAATTTGCGGGATTCTGCTTTGTCCCCCTGACTTTATTGGCTATATTCCGGATAATAAATACGCAGGACGATGCAGGGAGAGTGCTATGAAAAATATCCGGCAGGTTTTAGAAGGTCGTCGCGAGTCCGCCCGGCTGGGCGGTGGGGCGCGCCGGATTGAGGTGCAGCACAGCAAGGGCAAGCTGACCGCGCGCGAACGCATTGAATTGCTGCTGGATGAGGCCAGCTTTGAAGAGTTTGACATGTTCAAGGCGCATCGCTGCACCGATTTTGGCATGGAAAAATCACGGCCTGCTGGCGACGGTGTTGTCACCGGCTGGGGCACGATCAATGGCCGGATGGTTTATGTGTTCAGTCAGGATTTTACTGTGTTTGGCGGGTCTTTGTCGGAAACCCATGCTGAAAAAATCTGCAAGATCATGGATATGGCGATGCAAAACGGCGCGCCAGTGATTGGCATTAACGATTCCGGCGGGGCACGGATTCAAGAAGGCGTGGCCAGCCTTGCGGGCTATGCCGAGGTGTTTCAGCGCAATATCATGGCCTCGGGCGTGATCCCGCAGATCAGCGTGATCATGGGGCCATGTGCCGGGGGCGCGGTCTATTCCCCGGCGATGACGGATTTTATTTTTATGGTCAAGGATAGCTCGTACATGTTTGTGACCGGGCCTGATGTGGTGAAAACCGTGACCAATGAGCAGGTGACAGCCGAGGAACTGGGCGGGGCCAGCACCCATACGCGCAAATCATCCGTCGCCGATGGCGCGTTTGAAAATGATGTGGAGGCGCTGGCGGAAATTCGGCGGCTGGTGGATTTTCTGCCGTTGAATAATCGCGACAAGGCGCCGGTCAGGCCGTTCTTTGATCAGCCGGGCCGGGTTGAGGTAAGTCTGGATACGCTGATCCCCGAGAATGCCAATACGCCTTATGACATGAAAGAGCTGATTGAGAAGCTCGCCGATGAGGGCGATTTCTTTGAGATACAGCAGGAATTTGCCCGCAATATCATCACCGGGTTTATCCGGCTTGAGGGGCAGACGGTGGGCGTGGTGGCCAATCAGCCGATGGTGCTGGCCGGGTGTCTGGATATTGACAGTAGCCGCAAGGCGGCGCGGTTTGTGCGGTTTTGTGATGCGTTTGAAATTCCCATTCTGACGCTGGT
>CAZZKL010000218.1:0-3519 GCA_964655135.1 uncultured Roseovarius sp.
GCGGGCTTTATCCGCTTTGAGGCATCACCCCGCAAGCATTTCAAACAAGATTGCCACCGCTTCGGCCCCCGGATCGTTGTGGCCGCTTAACCGGCCTTCGGAAATATAGCTGGCACGACCGGCCTTTGCGCGCAGGATTTTGGCGGTGGCGTCAGCGCCCTTGCGGGCGGCGGTGGCGGCGGCGGATAAGCCATTTGGCAAGGCATCCAGCGCCGGGGCCAGGGCGTCAATCATGGTGCGGTCACCGGGGGCGGCTCCGCCAACTTCTCTTACCCGTGCCAGCCCGGCTTTGAGGGCTTCGACATTGGGATGACCCGAGGAGGCCGCATCACCAACCGCAGCAAAGAAAATCGCCAGCAGCACGCCGGAAGAGCCGCCCATGATCTGGCTTAGCTCCAGGCCAATGGCGCGGTAAAGCTGGGTCGGGTCGGCCAGAGGCAGTTGTGGAATGGCGGTTTTGAGGGCGTGCGCCGCCCCCGCGAGAGTTGAGCCGGTATCGCCGTCGCCCGATTGCGCATCGAGCGTGTTGAGTTTGGCCTCAGCCGCGATGAACATATCACAGCATTTTTCTATGAACGCCGCCATTGCGGGGTCGTCGGATGGAATGGGTTTGATCGGGGTCACACCATCGGGAATGGGCCGCACTTCTGGCGCTGTGATGGCAATGCAGCCGGGCCAAGCGAGCATCGGCACCTCAGAGCGCAAGAGCATCAGATCGGCCTCGGAAACCGGCAGCAGCGACACCGAAAAGCCGCGCATATCAAGCGAGGTCATCATTGCAGCCGGGCCAACCAAATATTGAATACCCCCGATCACATCGGACTTTGCCAGCTCTTCCGCCAGCACAGCCATTTCCAACGGGGTAGCGCCGCCAAGATTATTCAACAGCGCCACTTTGGGGCCATCCCCCGCATGAGGTTTGAGCCGTTCCAGCACCAGCGTCATCGCCGCCGCCGCGCCTTTGAAATCAACCAGCTCAACCCCGGATTCGCCGTGAATTCCAAGGCCAAGCTCGGCCTTGCCAAAGGCAATGCGGGCCTCTTTGGGCGACCCCGGTACGGTGCAGGTATCAAGCGACATGCCAATGCTTGCGACATCCGCCACCACTTGCCGGGCGGTGGTGCTCACGGTTTCCAGATCGGCCCCGGCCTCGGCCAAGGCCCCGGCGATTTTGTGAACAAACAATGTGCCAGCCACGCCGCGCGCTTGTGGCAGGTCGGGCAGGGCGATGTCATCGTCAACAATCACCATTCCCACCTTGATGCCGTAAGCCCGCGCGCGTTCTGCTGCGAGGCCGAAATTCAGCCGGTCACCGGTATAGTTTTTGACAATCAGCAAACAGCCCGCCGGGCCGCTCACCGCCAGAATGGCCGTCAGCACCGCATCAACCGAGGGCGAGGCGAACACATCGCCACAGACAGCCGCCGTTAGCATCCCCTTGCCGACATAGCCCACATGCGCCGGTTCATGCCCCGAGCCACCGCCCGATACCAGTGCCACCTTGGATTTGTCCCAATCGGTGCGCACCACCACCTTGATATGCGGAAACCCGTCAAGCCGGGCAAGCCGCCCATCCGCGACCCGTAAAACGCCGTCTATTGCTTCGGTTACAAGGGCTTCTTTACTGTTGATGAATTGCGCCATTGACTGGCCTCCTTATGTTATGCGGTCGCCATTGGTGTCAAAATAAAGTGGGGAAAGCGGGGTGATCTTGAGCGGGTCGCCTTTTGCAAGGCGGCTGTGCGGCTCGGTCAGGGTGATCAGGGTATGGCCCGCAAGCGACAGGTGCAGGCGGGTCTGATCGCCCAGATGCTCGACCCGCAGAACCTGTGCTTCGGCTCCGTCGCCGATGCCGATATGCTCGGGGCGCAGGCCGATATGTGTGGCCTTGTCAGGGGCCGCCGGGAAAATACCAGCGGGCAGGATGTTGATCTTGGGCGAGCCAAGGCGGCTGGCGGCATAGATGCTGACCGGGTCCTCGTAAATTTCGCGCGGCGCGCCAAACTGCACCAGCCTGCCATGATCCAGCACCCCCACATGGGTGGCCATGGTCATGGCTTCGGTCTGATCATGGGTCACGTAAAGCATGGTGGCGCCAAGGCTGGCCTGAATGCGCTTCAGCTCAATGCGCAAATCCGAGCGCAGCTTGGCGTCAAGCGAGCTGAGCGGCTCGTCCATCAGGTAAATCTGCGGGTTGCGCACCAGCGCGCGGCCAATCGATACCCGCTGCATTTCACCGCCCGACAGCTCGGTCGCTTTGTTGTCAAGCTTATGGGTGATCTGCAAAACCTCGGCCACCTCGGCAATCTTGCGGGCAATCTCATCTTCGGGGGTGCGCAGCATCGGGGATTTGAGCGGAAAGGCCAGATTTTGCCGCACTGATAAATGCGGATAAAGCGAATATTGCTGAAACACCATCGCCACATTGCGCTGCGCCGGGGTGTGGCCTGCCACGTCTTGCCCGTTGATCAGCACCTTGCCCGCATCCGGCCTGTCCAGCCCCGAAACCATCCGCAAAGTGGTGGTTTTACCCGCCCCGGTGGGGCCAAGCAGCACCACAAAGGCGCCGTCGGGTATGGTCATGGTCATATCGCTGAGCGCCACCTGAGGGCCAAAGGATTTGCAGATATTTTGCAGACTGACCTCAGCCATGATCCAGCACCCCCTTGTTGGCGTCCGACATGAGCGCCGCCCCGGTGGCCGCGTCAAACAAGGTCACGGTGCGCGGGTTGAACCTCAGGCCGACATGATCGCCGGGGGCAATCGCAACGCTGGCGCTGATGCGGGCCTTAAGTGCGCCATTGGCGGTTTTGAGGGTCACAATCTGGGTGGTGCCAAGGTATTCGGTGGCCATCACCTCGGCCTTATAGGGGCTATCGGGGGTCAGGGTGATATGCTCGGGCCGGATGCCAAACACCAACGCGCCCTTGGCGCTTTCAAGCTGTGCGGGGATGTCAAAATGGTGGCCCTCCAGTGACACGGATGTATCGCCCTTTGAGACCGCGCCCTCAAACCGCAGGAAATTCATCGGGGGTGAGCCGATGAAATCGGCCACGAACAAGGTGGCGGGCCAGTCGTAAATCTCTTGCGGCACGCCAAATTGTTCAACCGAGCCGTGGTTCATCACCACGATCTTGTCGCCCATCTGCATCGCCTCAAGCTGATCATGGGTGACGTAAATCGTGGTCGCCCCCATGCGGTCATGCAGCGCGCGCAGTTCCTCGGCCATATGCTCGCGAAATTCGGCATCGAGCGCGCCAAGCGGCTCGTCCATCAAAAACGCCTTTGGATCACGCACAATCGCGCGGCCCAAGGCCACGCGCTGCCGGTCGCCCCCCGATAGGCCGCCCACGGGTTTGGCCAAAATATCGCTGATGCCCAGAATTTCGGCCACCTCGGCCACCTTGGCCTTGATCTGCGCCCTTGGCATGTGTTGGCTTTTCAACGGATAACTGATGTTTTGCCGCACATTCAGGTGCGGATAGAGCGCGAACATCTGGAACACAAAGGCGATATCGC
>CAZZKL010000219.1:0-3512 GCA_964655135.1 uncultured Roseovarius sp.
CGCGCGCAGCGCCCTTGTACGCGCCACCCGCAACATGAGCGCGACCCTGAACGAACGCACCGCCGACGGCTATGTGTTTCGCACCGATCTGCGGCTGCGCCCTGATCCGGCTGTCACCCCGGTTTGCATGGCCATGGCCGGGGCCGAAAGCTATTACGAAAGCCTTGGCCGCACATGGGAGCGCGCGGCTTATATCAAGGCCCGCCCCTGCGCTGGTGATCTGGTGGCTGGGCAAAAGTTTCTGGACACATTACGGCCGTTTGTCTGGCGCAGGCACCTTGATTTTGCCGCCATTGAGGACGCCCATAACATGCGCCTGCGTATCCGCGAGCATAAGGGGTTGGGCGGGCTGAGCCTGCCGGGGCACGATATGAAGCTGGGGCGCGGCGGCATTCGTGAGATTGAGTTTTTCACCCAGACCCGGCAGATCATCGCCGGCGGGCGTGACGCCGATTTGCGCCTGCGCGGCACGGTTCCCGCATTGGCAAAACTGGCCGAGAAAGACTGGGTGCCCAAGGAGGCGGCAAAGCTTTTGACCGGGCATTACCGCTTTCACCGCGAGGTTGAGCACCGCTTGCAAATGTTGCGCGATGCTCAGACCCATGTGTTGCCCACGAGCGAGGATGAATTTGACCGGCTGGCCTGTTTCATGGGCCGCGATACGGAGGCGCTGAAGGCCGAACTGCAAAGCCGCCTTGCGCAGGTCGATGAGATTATTGAGGGGTTTTTCTGCCCCACTGGCGCTGATCCGGCCCCTGCTGCCGACACCGGGCTGGATGAGGATATTATTGCCCGCTGGCCCAGTTATCCGGCGCTGAGATCGAGCCGGGCGGTGGCCATCTTCAAACGCCTCAGGCCGGATATTCTGGCGCAACTGGCGGCGACGTCGCACCCCAATGAGGCGCTGCTGGCGTTTGACGGGTTTCTTGCCGGGTTGCCTGCGGGGGTGCAGGTGTTTTCCCTGTTTGAGGCCAATCCGCAACTGGTTGAGCTGCTGGTGGATATTGCCGGAACCGTGCCCGAATTGGCGGGGTATCTGGCGCAGAACTCATCGGTGTTTGATGCGGTGATCGCCGGGGATTTCTTTGCCCCGTGGCCGGGGCGCGCAGCCCTTGAGCAGGCGCTTGGCGCGCGCTTGCAGGCCGAAGATGATTACGAGCGCAAGCTGGATGCGGCGCGGCGCTGGCACAAGGATTGGCATTTCCGGATTGGGGTGCATCACCTGCGCGGGCTGATCGGTGCAGATCAGGCGGGCGGGCAATATGCCGATCTGGCGGCGGCGGTGATTGCGGCGCTCTGGCCCGAGGTGGCGGCGCATTTTGCCGCCAAACACGGGGATATGCCAGGGCGCGGTGCGGTGGTCTTGGGCATGGGATCCCTAGGCGCGGCGCGGCTCAATGCGCGCTCGGATCTGGATTTGATCGTGATCTATGATGCGGACGGGGTTGAGGCCTCATTGGGGCGCAGGCCGCTGGCGTCGCGGATGTATTATGCCCGGCTGACGCAGGCGATGATCACGGCGCTGACGGTGCCGATGGCCGAGGGGCGGCTATACGAGGTGGATATGCGGCTGCGCCCCTCGGGCAGTAAAGGCCCGGTAGCCACTAGCTGGGAGGCGTTTTGCAGCTACCACCAAAATGACGCCTGGCTGTGGGAGCATCTGGCGCTGACCCGGGCGCGGGTGATTTGCGGTGACCCGGCGCTGGCGGATCAGGTTGAGGCGTTTCGGGGTGACTTGCTGAGCACCAAAGGCGCGCCGCAAGAGGTGTTACACGAGGTCGCCGAAATGCGCGCCCGGATTGCCACGGCCAAGCCCCCGGATGGCCCGTGGGATTGCAAGCTGGGGCGCGGGCGGCTGTTTGATGTGGAACTGCTGTCACAGGCGGCGGCGCTGATGGCCGGGACGCGGGCGCGCGATGTGGTGTCGGGGCTGGCGGCGGGTGTCGCTATTGGCTGGTATGATGCCGCTGCGAGAGAGGCGCTTGGCCGGGCTTATGGGCTTTGCTGGCAAATAATGCAGGCGGCAAGATTGCTCACGGATAAGCCGCTTGCGATGGATATGATTGGCGACGGGGGCCAGAGCTTTGTGTTACGCGAAAGCGGGTTTAAGACCCTTGAGGCATTGCAACAGGCGCTTGAGGCGGCAACAGACAAGGCCGGGGATGTCATCAACGCGGCGCTGGCGCACCCGCCTGAAGGGGACTGAGATGAGAGGCGATCCACTGGATCACAAGGGGCTGATTTATGAGGCCTACCGGATTGAAGGCATCACCATCGGCGAATGCCGGTCGATCTTTCTCGATTGGGCGCTGTCGCTACCGGGTGAGATGGAGACACGGGCCACAATCCAAAAGCTGCTCGGGCGCTACCGTCCGGCGCATCCCGATCACCCGATGACGCAAGTGTTGGTCGAAGGCGACACTGAAATCACATCGCCGCGGCGTCGCGGCGGCTGGCGGGCACGGTCGCGCAACTAAAACGGATGGGGCATTAGCGGCTCATCCAAGGGCAAAATTACTCTACTGCAGGCCTTTAATCTATATGAGAAATGCGCCTGCGTTGATTAAAACGGCGCATTATTATAGGTTGTATGTAACGATTAAATATTTTTCTACTAACCCGGGGGTTATGGAGGATGCCAAATTTAGCTGGCACTAGCTGGGGGAGCACCCCTAGTGTATTGGGGGATGCCGGCGGGGTTGTGACCTGGAGCATTGCCGGGGCTGGAAATGGTATATGGCGTTTCCCGGGCAATGGGCTTTCAGTTGATCCTGACAGGTTTCTTACAATTGATTACCAAGCGATGCTACAAGCGGCTTTTGCCGATTGGTCAAGCTACGGCAATATCGAGTTTTTACAGATTGAAGATGGTGGCGGTGCTGCGGGTATGGGATTTCAGGCAGATATCCGTATCTTTTTTGGTAGCATATCTTCGTTTGCCGGCTTTGCTTTTTTCCCGACATCCACACCCACAGCCATAGCAGGCGACATACTTTTTAACCAAGCAAACTACAGCTTACCGTTTTTCAATCACTTGATAGGACATGAGATTGGCCATGCACTGGGGTTGGACCACACCTTCGCCAATACAATCATGAACCCCAGTATTGGTACAAGCACCCTTCAGGCAGACGACATCACCGGCATTCAGCAGGTGTATGGCGTGCAGGACAATGCCCCGGCGGTTTATAATATGGCGGCGGGGGATAGCACGCTGAATGCGCTGTCGAGCACGCCTAATCTGGTGATCAATGGCAATAGTTTGAACAATCTGATTTCGGTGGCAGATGCTGGCGCTCAGACGTTTAACGGCGGCGCGGGTCAGGATACCCTGAATGGTGGCGCGGGCAATGATACGTTAAACGGCGGCACCGGCAATGATCTGTTAAACGGCGGTACGGGTGTTGATGCGCTTGATGGCGGCACTGGCAATGACACGCTTCAGGGCGGCGCGGGGGCGGATGTGTTGAATGGTGGCAGCGGCACGGATACGGCGGATTATTCTGCTGAGG
>CAZZKL010000220.1:0-3335 GCA_964655135.1 uncultured Roseovarius sp.
GCGCGTGCTTGGCCCCGGCGGCTCGGCCTTGTTTGTGGTGCCCAATCGCGCCGGGCTGTGGTCACGCAGCGATAAAACCCCGTTTGGATTTGGCCGCCCCTACAGTCAGGGACAGCTCGAAAGTCAGTTAAAAGCCCAAAATTTCATGCCCCTGCGCCATGCCATGGCCCTGCACCAGCACCCCTCACAGCGGCGTTTCTGGCGCAAAACCGCCGGCCTGTGGGAGCGCCTGGGCGGTTCATTCTCAATCCTTGCGGTGGGCGGGGTTTTGATGGTCGAGGCCACCAAACGGGTGCAGGCCCCCGGTGGCCCGGGCCTGCGCGAGGTGGTGCGCAAACCGTTGCGGGTGCTGGCCCCGAAACCCAAGGTCAAACCGGTGTAAAGCGGGGCTCGTTACCCCTCATGCACGACCCGGCTATCTTCTGGTGCCTGATCGCGGTCCCTCATGCCATAATCCCGGATCACATGCGCCACGCGCAGCCGGTAATCAGCAAACACGCCACTCCGCCCCTTGGCCTGTGCGCCGCGATGGGCTGTCAATTCCCGCCAGCGCTGCACCGCTGCCTCATCCTCAAACAGCGACAGGCTCAACAGCGTATCGGGATCGCTCAGGCTCTGAAACCGCTCAACACTGATAAACCCCTCAATCCCCTCAACCAGGGGCCGCATGGTGGCGGCAATATCAAGATACTGATCCTTGCACCCCTCTGCGAGGGTCACTTCAAATATTACAGCAATCATTTTAGCCTCCATCCGGGTTACGCACCAGCTTCGGAAATGCCCGGCCTTGGCGCAACAAAAATATTTCACGGCCACCGTCCTTACCGGTCTTTACCGGCCCCGCGATTTCGCGGGTTTTGGCCCGGGTGCTGCGCCAGCGTGTCGCGCAGGGGGTTTTGTACAAGTCTCATGGTCATGTTGTACAACTTGTACAAAACAGCGTATTCGCAGAACATACCAGATTGCGCTTTTGATAAGTCCAGTCTACACACGTTTCATGGCAATATCCGTTGAAACCTTTTTCCTCAATTCCGACGCGCAAGGCACCTTGCAGGTGCAGATTCAACAGATGGTCGCCGAGGGCATTTTATCGGGCCGGTTTCGCAAGGGTGAAAAGCTGCCCTCGTCGCGCAAACTGGCCGATCATCTTGGTGTCAGCCGCATCACCGTGACCCTCGCCTATACCGAATTACTGGCCAATGATTACCTCTCATCCAAAGGCCGCTCTGGCTACTATGTCTCTGATAATGCACCAGAACCGCCTAAATTTACGCCCCCTGAGCCGTCCCGCGACAGCATCGACTGGACCCGCGCCCTTGGCCGCCGGTTTTCCGGCGCGGATGTCCCGGAAAAGCCGCAAGACTGGTCGGCCTACCGCTATCCGTTCATCTATGGCCAAACCGATCCATTGTTGTTTGATCACACCAATTGGCGGCAATGCGCCTTGCGCGCGCTGGGGCAGAAGGATTTTCAATCTCTGACCACCGATTACTTTGATCAAGACGATCCGCAACTGATCGAGTTTATCGCCCGCCACACTTTGCCCAGGCGCGGGATTTTGGCGCAACCTGATGAAATCCTTGTCACTTTAGGCGCGCAGAACGCTCTGTGGATGACCGCGCAAGTGCTGCTGACTCAGCGCCGGATCGCGGCCGTGGAGAACCCCTGCTACTATTCCCTGCGCACGGTGCTTGAGCAATCGCGCTGTCGTTTGCACCCCATTGATGTCGATGCCGACGGCCTGCCGCCCGAGGCCCTGCCGGATAAGGCCGACGTAATTTTCACCACCCCCAGCCATCAGGCCCCCACCGGGGCCACCATGCCGCTTGAGCGCCGCCGCGCCCTTCTGGCCAAGGCCCGCGCCATGGACGCGCTGATCGTCGAGGATGATTATGAGTTTGAATTGTCCTTCCTCAGCGCGCCCCTTCCGGCGCTCAAATCGCTCGATACTGACGGCCGGGTGATTTATGTCGGCAGCTTTTCCAAGTCAATATTTCCCGGCCTGAGATTAGGCTATATC
Organism: uncultured Roseovarius sp.; assembly: GCA_964655135.1. Classification (GTDB taxonomy): domain Bacteria; phylum Pseudomonadota; class Alphaproteobacteria; order Rhodobacterales; family Rhodobacteraceae; genus Roseovarius. The sequence goes on from CAZZKL010000220.1 coordinate 2,021, forward strand.
GTTGGTTCTAAACCCTTTATTCGCGAATTGCGCGCCCTGCGCACCAGCCTCTACCGGCACCCTCCGGGGCATATGCAACGCACGGCGGCGTATTTTTTATCGCTGGGCCATTACGACAGCCAAATCCGCCGCATGGGTCAGATATTTGCCGAACGCCGCAAGGTGATGGAGCAGGCGCTGGCCGATCACAACCTCACCGTCGCCGGGCGCGGCGTGTTTGGCGGCTCGTCGATCTGGATGCGCGCCCCCGACGGCGTCGACACCAAGGCACTTGACCCGGCCTTGCGGCGCAAAAGCATCCTGATTGAGCCGGCGCAATCTTTCTTCCACGGCAACACCCCGCCGCGCAACTATTACCGTCTGGCTTATTCCTCGGTCGCCACCAACCGTATCGCCCCCGGCATTGCCCTATTGGCGGGTGAGTTGGAGCAGGCGGCGAAACTGGTCTAGCTCATCGGGGAAACTGGCCCTATTACCGGGTAGCACAGCCTCCTAGAACGGCCTTAACCCGTCGGGGGGCTGCCCGATTCATCGTTTATGTGCAGGAGAGCCACAGATGAAAATGACCACCGAAGAAGCCTTTGTAAAAACCCTGCAAATGCATGGAATCGATACAGCTTTTGGCATTATCGGCTCGGCTTTCATGCCGATCTCGGATCTGTTTCCCAAGGCCGGTATCACATTCTGGGACTGCGCCCATGAATATACCGCCGGGATGATGGCCGATGGCTTTGCCCGCTCAAGCGGCAAGATGGCGATTGCCATTGCCCAAAACGGCCCCGGCATTGCCAATCTGGTGACGCCTGTCAAAACCGCCTATTGGAACCACACGCCAATGCTGCTGATTACGCCGCAGGCCGCCAATAAAACCATCGGTCAGGGCGGCTTTCAGGAAGTCGAACAAATGCGCATGTTCGCCGATTGCGTGGCCTATCAGGAAGAGGTCCGCGACCCCTCGCGCATGGCCGAGGTTCTTAACCGGGTGATCACCAAGGCGCGGCGTCTGTCAGCCCCTTGTCAGATCAACATCCCGCGTGATTACTGGACTCAGGTGATTGACATCAACCTGCCGCAAATCGTTGAATTTGAACGGCCTTCTGGCGGGTCCGGGGCGATTGCCGAGGCCGCCAAGCTGCTGTCCGGTGCTAAATTCCCCGTCATTCTGAACGGCGCAGGCGTGGTCATCGGCGGCGCGATTGCGGCCTCTCAGGCGCTGGCCGAACGGCTTGATGCGCCGGTATGCTGTGGCTATCAGCACAATGATGCCTTCCCCGGATCGCATCCGCTTTTTGCCGGTCCGTTGGGTTACAACGGG
>CAZZKL010000221.1:0-1867 GCA_964655135.1 uncultured Roseovarius sp.
AGACACGCTGAATTGGTACGGCATTGATCAATACGGCGGCTCGGTGCATGACGTGATCGGCACCCGCTGCGATCCCTATACCGGCAATCTGCTGACGGGCGCGCAGTACCACCATTGCTGCCATTCCAACCTGACCCGCGCCCTCGCCGATGAAACCGGCAAGACCCTTGCGCAAGCCGAGCCACATATCCACGATGTCCTGAACGTCTTCATGTGCACCGGATTCACCCGCGACACCGGCCAGTATTTCATGAAACAAAGCCCCGTGCGCCCCGGCGACTACCTTGAGTTTTTCGCCGAAATTGACCTTCTGGGCGCCTTATCCGCCTGCCCCGGCGGCGATTGCTCGGCTGAGCATTCCAGCGACAAAGCCGCCTGTTACCCGCTCTTGGTCGAAACATACGCCCCCACCAAAGGCGCATTACCCGGCTGGCAAAGCCCACCAAAGAACGGCTATAATCAAACCCATGGCCGCTGATCCCTTGTACCGGGGCCGCACGCCCCGTATCTAGGCGGGAAACAAACCGGAGAGACAATCATGTTCAAAGGACTGGGCCAAATGGGCGACATGGCCAAAATGATGAAGGCCGCGCAGGAAATGCAAACCAAGATGTCCGGCCTGCAAGAAGAGATGCGCAACATCATCGTCACCGGCGAAAGTGGCGCGGGCCTCGTCAAAGCCACCGCCACCGCCAAGGGCGAGCTGAAATCGCTCGACATCGACCCCTCGATCTTCAACACCGACGACAAAGAAGTGGTCGAAGACCTGATCCTCGCCGCCATCAAAGACGCCCAATCCAAGGCCGATGAACGCGCCAAAGAGGAAATGAGCAAAATCACCCAAGGCATGGGCCTGCCCAAAGACATGGACCTGCCTTTCTAAGCCCCGATGAACAGCACCCGCGACATTGACGCCCTGATTCAGATGATGGCCAAACTCCCCGGCCTCGGCCCGCGCTCGGCGCGGCGCGCGGTCTTGCACCTCATCCGCAAACGCGAATTACAACTGATCCCGCTGGCCGACATCCTGCAAACCGTCGCCGCCACCGCGCGTGAATGCGGCATCTGCGGCAATATCGGCACCACGGAAATTTGCGACATCTGCGCCTCACATAAACGCGGTAACGGCCTGATTTGCGTGGTCGAGGGCGTGGCCGATCTGTGGGCGATGGAGCGCGCAGGCACCTTCAAAGGCCGCTATCATGTACTTGGCGGCACGCTAAGCGCGCTCGATCAGGTCGGGCCTGAGCAGTTGCGCATCCCGCGCCTGATTGAACGGGTCGCGGTTGAGAATATCACCGAAGTAATCCTCGCCCTCAACATGACAATCGACGGCCAGACCACCGCACATTACATCGCTGATCAGCTCGAATCCCAAGTCCGCCTCACATCCCTCGCGCAGGGTGTGCCCATCGGCGGCGAATTGGATTACCTCGATGACGGCACCATCAGCGCGGCCCTCACCGCGCGCAAAGAAATTTAGCGTGCGTATTTGATAAACGGCGTCAGCGTCGCAATCCGGTCATAGAGTTTGCGCGCCTCCACATTGAAATCCTGCGTCAGCCAATAGACCGACGGTCGCCCATCGGTATCCGCCGCCGCATAAACCGCCTCGATCAATTTGCGGCCCACGCCCTGCCCTCGCACCGACGGATCCGCATAAAGATCCTGCAAATAGCACACCTCATCCAACCGCCAGTTATGGGCGTGATAGATATAATGCACCAAGCCCACCGGCGTGCCATCCAGTACCGCCAAAAGCCCGTTTTGATTAGGATGGTCCGCATCGCAAAGCCGCGCAAACGTGGCCTCATACACCGCCTCCGAGACAGTACTTTCATAAAACTCCAGATACGCCGTCCACAGC
>CAZZKL010000221.1:1967-3270 GCA_964655135.1 uncultured Roseovarius sp.
CCGCCACAGCCTTATCACCGGCCAGCGCCACAATATCCATCATAATCGTATTCAATTCAAAATCCTTCGGCGTATAAACCCGCGCCACGCCCATCGCCAACAGGCGCTTGGCATCGTCCTCAGGGATAATCCCGCCCACAACAACCGGCACATCGCCCAGCCCCGCGCCGCGCATCTGTGCCATCAAATCCTCAACCAGCGGCAAATGCGAGCCCGACAGGATCGACAACCCCACCACATGCGCGCCCCCCTCTTGTGCCGCCCTGACAATCTCATCCGGCGTCAGGCGAATGCCCTCATAGGCAATATCCATACCGCAATCGCGAGCGCGAAAGGCAATCTGTTCGGCCCCGTTGGAATGGCCATCCAGCCCCGGCTTGCCCATCAGAAATTTCAACCGACGCCCCAGCTTATCGCTCACCGCATCCACCGCGCTGCGAATATCCTCCAACCCTTCGGTCTTATTCGACGGGCTGCCCGACACCCCTGTCGGCCCGCGATATTCGCCGTGAACCCGCCGCATCTCAGCCGCCCATTCGCCAGTGGTCACGCCAGCCTTGGCCGCCGCAATCGACGGGGTCATGATGTTCCCCCCGGCCTTGGCCGCCTCGCGCAACGCGCTTAAAGCCACCTCAACCGCCGCCGCATCGCGCCCCTCGCGCCAGGCGTTCAACCGCCCGGTTTGCTCGGCCTCGACCGCCGGATCAACCACCATGATCCCGCCCGCCTGCGTCAGCGGGCTGTCTTCGCCCTCCGTCCAGCGATTAACCCCCACAACCACGGTTTCATTGCGCTCAATCCGCCCCAGCCGCTCGGCGTTGCTGTCCACCAGCCGCGCTTTCATATAGTCAATCGCGCCGATGGCCCCGCCCATGCTGTCCAGATTGGCCAGCTCATGACGCGCACCGTCTTTCAGCGCCTCAACCTTGCGCTCCACCGCCGGATTGCCCTCAAACAAATCGTCATATTCCAGCAAATCGGTCTCATACGCCAAAATCTGCTGCATCCGCATCGACCATTGCTGATCCCACGGGCGCGGCAGGCCCAGCGCCTCATTCCACGCGGGCAACTGCACCGCCCTTGCGCGGGCTTTCTTGGACAAGGTCACCGCCAGCATCTCAAGCAAAATCCGGTAGACATTATTCTCGGGCTGTTGCTCAGTCAGGCCCAGCGAATTGACCTGCACGCCGTAGCGAAACCGTCGCAGCTTCGCATCTTCCACGCCATAGCGCTCAGCCGTGATCTCGTCCCACAGATCAACAAACGACCGCATCTTGCACATCTCCGTAACAAACCGAATGCC
>CAZZKL010000222.1:0-3244 GCA_964655135.1 uncultured Roseovarius sp.
GGGGGCCGGCCTCTACGCGGGACGTCCGCTCGCCTTGGTGGGCAAGCTGACCGACCGGCGGGTTGTAACTTACGGCTTTAACGCGCAGGCCGATGTGCGGGCGGTGAACCTGAGCTACAAGGCGGGCGTGGCGCATTTTGATGTGGTGCTGCAGGCCGAGGGCAAGATGATTGAAAACTGCACCCTGCCGATGCCCGGTGATCATAATGTCTCAAACGCTTTATCGGCGGTGGCCGTGGCCCGGCATCTGGGCATGAAAGGCGATGAGATCCGCGAGGCTTTGGCTGGATTCGGCGGGGTGAACCGGCGTTTTACCAAGGTGGACGTGGTGAACGGTGTCACCATCATTGACGATTACGGCCATCACCCGGTTGAGATTGCAGCGGTGCTGAAAGCCGCGCGGCAGGCCACGACGGGACGGGTGATCGCCGTGCACCAGCCACATAAATATTCCCGGCTGCATACCTTGTTTGATGATTTCTGCGCCTGTTTCAATGATGCTGATGTGGTCGCCATCGCGCCGGTTTTTGCTGCTGGTGAAGAGCCAATAGAGGGCGCAAGCCGTGATGATCTGGTGGCCGGGCTGACCCGTCATGGCCACCGTCACGCGCAGGCGATTGAGGGCGAGGATGATCTGGTGCATTTTGTGAAATCCGAGGCACATCCGGGGGATATGCTTGTCTGCCTCGGGGCTGGGACAATCAGCACTTGGGCAAATAATCTGCCGGAGCGCCTGCATGGATAAACCACCATGTCGGAAGGCCTGAAACAACGCATCGGACCGGGATTGCTAACCGCTTATGGGGTTGGCGTCATGGTTGGCGCGGGCATCTATGTTTTAGTGGGGGCTGTTGTCGGTCAGGCCGGGATATGGGCCCCATTGGCATTTTTATTGGCCGGGCTTGTCGCCGCCCCAACAGCGTTGAGCTATGCCGAGTTTTCCACCCGTATACCCGAAGCGGCGGGTGAGGCGGCCTATGTTGGTGCCGGGCTTAATTCGCAAGTTCTGGCGTTGATTGTGGGGCTGGCAATCGTGGCCTCCGGTACGGTTTCGGCCGGGGCGGTGTTGCGCGGCGGCGTTGGGTATCTGAGCGTGTTTTGGGATGGCAATTCTCTTTGGCTGGTGATCGGTGTGGGCCTGGCTTTGACAGGGGTTGCGGTTTATGGCGCTTTGGAAAGTCTGGTTTTGGTGGCGGTATTCACATTGATTGAGTTGGTGGGCCTTGGGTTGGTGATCTGGGCGGGGTTCAGCGCGCCTGCGGTGGCCGGCTGGCAGGCCCCGCCGCCGCCACAATGGACGGGCATCGGGCTGGCGGCGGTGCTGGCATTTTTCGCTTTTATCGGCTTTGAAGATATCGTCAATATGGCCGAAGAGGTTGACCGCCCGCAAAGCACATTGCCAAAAGCCATTTTAATGGCGCTGGCCATTACCACACTCACATATATCATGGTTGCATTTGCCACTGTGCGGGCCGTTCCCGAGGGCGAGCTGGCAGTGAGTAAAACCCCGCTGGTGCTGGTCTGGCAGGCCGGGCGCGGGGGCACTGGTAATTTTCTATCGGCGATTGCTGTTTTTGCCGCCCTTAACGGCGTTCTGGCACAAATCGTCATGGCCTCACGGGTGCTTTACGGGCTTGGCCGCCACACCCCGGCGCTGGCGGTTTTTCACCATGCGAGTGCGGCACGCGGGACGCCGGTGCTGGCCACCTGTCTGATTGGCGGCGCTGTTATCATTGCCGCGCTGACCGCACAACTGAGTACGTTGGCGGGGGCCACATCCTCTATCCTTTTGATGGTATTTGTAACAGTTAACCTGTCGCTGATTGCGTTGAAACTGCGGCAGCCTGATGCGCCTTTCAAGGTGCCCATGGTGGTGCCGGTTATTGGGCTTGTTCTTTCGCTTTTGGCGCTGTTCGCCGGATTATGGGGGGTGATATGACCCTGATGGGCGCGATCATATGGGTGCTTGCGGCCACCGCTGTGGCGATGCTGCCGATGCGCTATCAGTTTGCGCCGGGGGTTATGCTGTTGCTGCTGGCGCCGGTGCTGATCTATCAACTGGGGGCTGAATTTGGCTGGCTCGCGGCCATTGCCGCGCTGGCCGCGTTCCTCTCAATGTTTCGCAAGCCTCTGGCCTATTACGTCAGAAAATTCACCGGCCGGATACCGCCCGAGGGGCCGAAATGAGCCTTTCGGTGATCCTTGCGCTTTTGTGGTGCATTCTGGCCAACCTGCTGGCGATCCTGCCCTCCTCCGATAATTACTGGCGGCGGGCGTATTTCCTGATGGCCATTGGCGTGCCTTTGTTGGGCTATGTCACCTGGCAAAACGGGCCGTGGGCTGGCCTGCTGGCCTTGGCGGCGGGGATGAGTATGCTACGCTGGCCGCTGATCTATCTGGGCCGCTGGATCAGGCGGATTTTGGCGCGTTAACCGCCAGTCTAATCTCCGGTCTAATCTCCGGCCAGAAACAGGCACATCTTCCATTTCCCCTGTTCACGTTTGCTAAAACTCGCGCGGTAATCTATCTGCGAGCGCAGGAAATCACGGTGCACATAACCGATTTTCCCGCCCGGCTGCTCGACCGGCAGGTAAACCGCATCCTCACTGTTTTGCTCTTCTCCCAGCCATGGCACGGTGACGATATTATAGCTCAGGCTGTCAATCGCCGTGCCGTCTTTTGACGGCGCATCGCGCATCAGCACATCCGAGCCGGTGATGAAATAAGTGCTATAGGGGTCAAAACTGTCAGGCACCTTGGCGTTCCATGTATAAGGTGCCCAAAACTCACCCGCCGCATCAAACTGCCCGCCAAGGGTTAAAACCTTAAGCAGGTTCCCCCAGTTTTCAGCCCGCATTTTCGGGGCCAGATGTTTGTATTCCTCGGCGAAAAGGTTTTCCGGAACGGTGAGGAATTCACGCAAGTCATCATGGCCTGCGGAGCCATCAAACCCAAGGTGAATATCCGAGCAGGAACTGGCAACCACGCCTTCAACATCTTTGGCACTGACCAAGGCAATCAGCCGCGCCCGGAAGGCAAAGAAATCGGGGTCCTGACTGGCCTCATCCACCGGCAGCGCCACCGCCTTTTGCGCCTGTGCGGGCAGGGCGGCGGTGAGGGCGATGAGGATGACGGCGCAAAGCAGGGCGGTGAATGGGCTTGATCGCGGCATTTGAGGGCTCCAATTTGTTTGTTGTCCGTGATGCTTACATATAAACCGGCGATTTTCCAGTATGTTGGCTGT
>CAZZKL010000223.1:0-3208 GCA_964655135.1 uncultured Roseovarius sp.
CTCGCCTGAAACGCTCCCCCGGAGCGTTTCCGAGACGGCTCAAACCCCACCCTACACGGTCATTAAGTGGCAAAATCCACAATTGCCTCGGTGAGGCAATCGAGGCTGTCGGTCCAGGGCAGCCCATCGGGTATGGACCCGGTCAACAAGGATAATTCCGTGCAGGCCACCAAAAGGTGATCCGCGCCCTGATCCATCAGGACTTGCGCCTCGACCGCCAATAAATCGCCCAACTGATCCGCGTCCTGACCAGCTTTGACCGCTTTGATGATCCTGAAAATCCCAGCGTCATCCTCCGCCCAGACAGGGCATAACCCATGAGCGGCAAAGCCCCGGTCAAACACCCCCGCCAGCCGGGTTGCCGGGGAGGCCAGCATACCGATGTTTTTGGCGCCGGTATTAGCCAAGGCCAAAGCCGTCAGGTCAATCATATTGAGGAATGGCAGCTCTGTGGCCGCCGCCACAACATCCGCATAATGGTGCGCGGTGTTGCAGGGTATCGCCAGCGCCTGAGCGCCGGCTTTTTCAAGGTCTTGGGCCATGCGGGCAAGGGTTGGGCCGGGGTCTTCGCCCTCGCCCTCAATCAGCGCCGCAATGCGGCTGGGCACCTGCGGGTTTTGATGCACGATCAGCGGGATATGATCCGCGTCACCCTGCGCAGGCACGGCCTTAAGCACCTTTTGCATCAACAGGATAGTGGCCTCTGGCCCCATCCCGCCGAGGATGCCCACCGGCTTCATTTTGGCACGTCAAAGCAATGCAGATACCCGGTCAGACCAATCGCGCCGCCGGTGTGCAGGAACACAATCTTTTCGCCCTTCTTGAAGTGCCCCTTGCGGATCAGATCAATTAGCCCCGCCGCCCCTTTGCCGGAATAAACCGGGTCAAGCAGGATGGCCTCATATCTGGCAAAGAGATCAATCGCCTCCAGAGTATCCTCGGCGGGCAAGCCATACCCGGGGCCAACATAATCGGTATTGGCCACCACATCTTCACGCGCCACCACACCCGGGCAGCCGAGCTTTTCAGCGGTCTTCACCGCCAGATTAAACACGTTTTCTTCCTGTTTTTCCTTCGGCGCACGCACGCCAATGCCCAACAGCGGGATGCCTGCATTCATCGCCTTAAGACCGGTGATCAGCCCCGCCTGAGTGCCGGCACTTCCGGTGGCATGAACGATGTGATCCACATCAAGGCCACGCTCAACAAACTGATACAGCATCTCAAACGCGCAGTTGACATAGCCCATGGCCCCGGTGGGATTTGAGCCACCGCCGGGGATGACATAGGCGTTACGCCCCTCAGCGCGGAATTTCTCAGCCACGGCCTCCATCTCGGCGTGCATATCCAGATCAGGACCGCGATGTTCAATCGTGGCCCCGTGCAGGTGATCCAGCAGCACATTGCCATTATATTTATAGTTATCAAAGTTATAGCCGGTGCGATCCTCAAGCAGGATATGGCAATCAAGGCCCAGTTTCGCCGCCGCCGCCGCGGTTTGGCGGGCGTGATTGGATTGCGTCGCCCCTTGGGTCAGCACAATATCCGCCCCCTGCGCCAGCGCCTCGGCCATCAGGAATTCCAGCTTGCGGGTTTTATTGCCGCCGGTGCTCAGCCCCGTGCAATCATCGCGCTTGATCCATATCTCAGGCCCGCCAAGATGCTCGGACAGGCGCGGCAAAAGCTCAAGCGGGGTGGGCAGATGGGCCAGCCGGACACGGGGGAATTTGGCGAGGTTCATGGGGGACTCCGTTAATATGTGATGCGCACAGAAAACACATCCCGCCCAATGAAGCAAATGAGATTGTCAGATCGGATATTTTGCAACCAGATTTGCGATTTCTTGCACAGAGCGCGCGACCACCGGATCAGGGGTGCCCGCCGCTTCGGCTTCGATCAGATCGGCGATGAGTCCGCCAAGCAGCGCCATATCCGCTTCCATAAACCCTCGCGTTGTCACCGCCCCGGTGCCCAGCCGCAGGCCAACCCATTCGGGCGGGCGGGGGCTGTCATTTGGGATCGGATTTTTATTGGTGGTGATATTCGCCCGCGCCAGAACATCCTCGGCGCGTTTGCCATTAAGGCCTTTTGAGTTGAGATCAAGCAGCACGATATGGGTATCCGTCCCGCCCGAGACAATGCGAATGCCGCGCGCGTTTAGGGTCTTGGACAGCGCGCGAGCATTGGCCACAACCTGCTTTGCGTAAACCTTGAAATCCGGGCGCAGCGCCTCTCCGAAACATACCGCCTTGGCGGCCAGCACTTGGGTATGCAACGAGCCCTGAACACCGGGAAACACCGCCGATTGCAGGCGTTTGAACCAATCCGGATTGTTGGTCAGGATCACCCCGCCACGCGGGCCGCGCAGGGTTTTGGTGGTGGTGCAGGTGACAATATCGGCGTGCGGGAAGGGTGACGCATGAACGCCCCCCGCCACCAGCCCGGCAATATGGGCCATATCCACATGAAACCAAGCCCCGGCTTTTTTGGCAATCGCGGCCATGCGCGCGAAATCAATCTTGCGCGGATAGGCCGAGCCACCGGCAATCAGCAGTTTTGGCGACAATTCCAGCGCCTGAGCCTGCACTTTGTCATAGTCAATCACCCCGCTTTCACGCTCAACGCCATAATGGTGCGCCTCAAACCAGCGCCCCGACAGATTGGCCCCCAGCCCATGACTAAGATGGCCACCAGCAGCAAGATCAAGACTTAACACCTTGTCACCCGGTTTAAGCAGGGCAAAAAACACCGCCAGATTGGCCTGACTGCCCGAATGGGGCTGAACATTGACATAGTCACAGCCAAACAGTTCTTTTGCCCGGTCAATGGCTGCCTGTTCGGTCACATCGGCATAACGCCCGCCACCGTGAAAGCGCGCGCCGGGATAACCTTCCAGCGTTTTGTTGGTCATCTCATGACCAAGGGCATCAAGAACCGCCCGGCTGACAATGTTTTCAGACGCAATCAGCTCGATTTGCGATTGCTGCCGATTTTTCTCATCGCTTAGTGCGTTAGCGATAACCGGGTCGGTTTGGCTGAGGGGCGAGGTAAAATGTTGCAAATGCTGGTTCCTGTTTGTTGTTACCCCGCTAGGGGGGATTGTGGTGGCTCTGACAAAAGCAAATTATCAAGGAATTCGCAAACACCAAAGAGCCAAAATTGGTTAATTATAGCCCCGCTTTCTTTTGGTATAGTCTCAATACTCTCT
>CAZZKL010000224.1:0-3147 GCA_964655135.1 uncultured Roseovarius sp.
CCGGCCACTGGCCCGATACCGGCGGCGCGGTCCCCGGCGGGTTTTCCGCCTCGGCCACGTCTGTGGAGCAAGAGGGCCTGCGCCTGCCGCCGGTGCGTCTGTTCAAAGAGGGCGTGCTGGATGATGAGATTTACGCCATCATCTGCTCTAACATCCGCGTCGCCGATCAGCGCATTGGTGACGTGAAAGCACAAGCCGCCGCGTTGGAAATGGGCGCGGTCGGGCTCGACCGGCTGATGGACCGCTACGGTGACGCCACGGTGACGCAGGCGATTGCCGAATTGCGCCGCCGCGCGGCCACCCAAATGCGGGCGTTTATCGCAGGCATCCCCAAGGGCGCACATAAATCCGTCGCTTGGGTGGACAGCGACGGCGTGGTCAATGAACCGCTTGAAATTCGCCTGACGGTGACGCGCCAAGGCGACGATTTGCTGTTTGATTTCACCGGCTCAAGCCTGCCCTGCAAGGGGCCGATGAATTCGGTGCGCGCCACGACGCTCAGCTCGGTTTACCTTGCCATGCGGCATATCTTCCCCGAAGTGCCAATAAGTGCCGGCGCGTTTGAGCCTTTGCACGTCACCGGCATTGCCGGCACGTTTCTCGATGCTGAGTATCCCCGGCCCGTCTCAGGCTGCGCAGCAGAGGTTAGCCAACGCATCGCCGAGGCGGTTTTCGCGGCCTTGGTCGAGGCCCTGCCGGACCGGGTGACAGCCGCCCCCGCAGGCACCAGCGGCAATTTCGCCCTCGGCGGGTATGATCCGGCACGCAACCGCGACTTTGTGATGTACCAGCTTTCGGGCGGTGGCTATGGCGGCAATGCTGACCATGACGGGCTGAGCAATGGTTGCTCGACCATCGGCATCTCCAAAGCGCCACCGGTTGAGATCATGGAACAGGCGTTTCCGGTGCTTTACCACCGCTATGCCCTGCGTGAAGGCTCGGGCGGCGCGGGCGCGCATCGCGGCGGGTTTGGGCTTGAGTATGAGATCGAGCTTAGACGCGGCACGGCGCAGGCAAGTTTCGTGATGGATCACGGACGGTTTGGACCGCAAGGGGCTTTGGGCGGCGCGGATGGGGCAAAAAACGAGGTGACGGTGTGGCAGGCGGGCAAGGCCTATACGCCGCTGCACCTGTCGAAAGAGCAGGATATTCCGCTGCTGCCCGGCGACCGCGTGCAGGTCAAAACCCCCGGCGGCGGTGGTTATGGCGATCCGTTTACCCGCTGTCCCGAGGCGGTTGCAGCGGATGTCGCCTTGGGGCGCTACACCTGCGATCAGGCACGGGACTTGTTTGGGGTTGTCCTGCGGGACGGGGCGGTTGACGCGGCTGCCACGAACGCTTTGAGAGCCGGGGGATGATGCTCATCGCGCCCTTATGTGCGCGCCGTAGCTTCGGCCGCCTGTCAGGGCGGATGAGCGGCCCCGCTGAAAAATGGCCCGCGCGATACAATCACTGATGCGCAGCCTCCGGCGGGAGTATTTGAGGAAAAATGAAAGCCGGGTGGATCAGATCAGGCGGGTAAAATTGTACACGAATACTTTAATCCCACCTCAATCCCACCTCAATCCCACCATGGCCCGTGATGTTTGCCCGTCTCCCCCAACCGCTCAAACCCGTGATGGCCAAAGAAATCGCGCTGTGCCTGAATGATGTTGGCGGTGCCATAGCCCTGCCGCATCGTGTCATACCACGCCAGCGCCGCCGACAGGCCGGGCACCGCGTGCCCCCCCGTTACCGCCGCCGCCACAACCCTGCGCAGGGCCGGAATGCTTTGCCGCAGCATCGCCGCAAAGCCCGGGGCCAAAATCAGTTGCCCGGCGGGTAAATCGCCCTCGAACGCCTCGGATATATCATCGAGCAAAGCCGAGCGGATGATGCATCCCGCCCGCCACACCTGAGCAATGCGGGCGAAATCAAGCTGCCAGTCATATTCCTCGGACGCCGCCGCCAGAATGCGAAACCCCTGCGCATAGCCAAGGATACGCGCCGCCAAAAATGCCTCCTTCAGCGGGGCCTCTCCAAGGTCAAACAGGCCGCGCTCACCGCCCAGAATGCTTTCGGCCAAAACCCTTGTGTCTTTTTCCGAGGACCAGCCGCGCGCGCCCACGGCGGCCTCGATCAGGTTGGCCGATTGGCCCAGTTTCACCGCCTCTACCACGGTCCAGCGCCCGGTGCCCTTTTGCCCGGCGGCGTCCTTGATCACATCCACCATCGGGTGCCCGGTTTTGGGATCGTCATATTGCAGCGCCTTGCCGGTGATCTCAATCAGGTAGGATTTCAGCCGCCCCTGATCCCACTCGGCAAACATCTCACCTATTTCCTTAGGGGCCTTGGCCGCGCCATTCCTAAGCAGGCCGTACACCTCGGCAATCACCTGCATATCGGCGTATTCAATGCCATTATGCACGGTTTTGACAAAATGCCCGGCGCCGTCCGGCCCCATCAGATCCACGCAAGGATCGCCCTCAAACTTTGCCGCAATCGCCCGCAATATCGGCTTCAACTGCACCCAGCTATGGGCGCTTCCGCCGACCATCATCGACGGCCCATGGCGCGCGCCATCTTCGCCACCCGACACGCCCATGCCGACAAAATGGATGTCTTTTTCCTGCAACAGAGCCGCCCGCCGCCGCGTCAGATGAAAATCGGCGTTGCCGCCATCAATGATCGTATCGCCGGGCGACAAGAGCGGCGAGACCAACTCAATCATCGCATCCATCGGCTTGCCCGACGGGATCATGAACAAAATCACCCGTGGCGTCGCCAGCCCGGCCACAAAATCCTCAAGCGTCTCATGCCCATGCAGATTGCCCGCCAGCGCATCGGCCTCTTTGATGAAATCCGCAATCCACGAGGTTTCACGATTGGTCACCGCCACCTCAAAGCCGTTCTCGGCCATATTCAGCGCCAGCGCACTGCCCATCGTCCCCAAGCCATACACACCGATCTGAGCTTTGCCCATGTTACCCCCTGACGCATTCATTCCCCCGCAGGCTAGGGTCTGACGCGGGATTTGCAAGGGGAGAGGCATCATTCACCAATCACAAAAGTGAAAAACCGTTGAACCATGCCCCTTCGGCATTTTGCAAAAATGTCAGCCCCCGCCCGCCCCACGGCGGGGGCTGACATTTTTGCAAAATTCTCTGG
>CAZZKL010000225.1:0-3107 GCA_964655135.1 uncultured Roseovarius sp.
AGCCTGAATAATCGATTTGCTAACCGGTCTTGTGAAAACAGTACCCGCGTTTGCCTTGGCAATGATACATTCGGAAAACCCCACAGGAAAACAGCCATAGCCCCGGCTAAGGTAGAGGTCCCGGCGCAGGGCCGGGCCGGGACGTGGGGGGCGATTGCAGATGGTGCCAATCTATTCCGCCGCGATCTTGATCACCGGCTCCATTTTGGCCATCTGTTCATCGCTCAGGTGGCATTTGATCTGATGCCCCCCGGCGACATCGCGCGCCACCGGCACCTCGCGGTCACAAAGCCCGTCAGGCACCTGAGATTTCCAGCCGCAGCGCGTCTGAAACGGGCATCCCGGCGGCGGGTTCATCGCCGATGGGATGTCGCCCTCAAGCACGATATGCTTTTTCTGCACGGATGTATCGGCGATGGGCACCGCCGATAACAACGCCTCGGTATAGGGATGATAAGGCGGGCTGAACACCTGATCGGTCGATCCCAGCTCAACCACATGGCCCAGATACATCACCATCACCCGGTCAGATAGATAACGCACAATCGACAAATCATGACTGATAAAGAGCAGCGTGGTTTTTTCTTCACGCTGAATTTCCATCAGCAAATCCGTGACCGCCGCCTGCACCGACACATCCAGCGCCGAGACCGGCTCATCGGCGACCACGATCCTTGCGCCACCGGAAAACGCCCGTGCAATGCCCACCCGTTGCTTTTGCCCGCCGGAGAGTTGCCGTGGCATCCGGTCGGCAAAGGCGCGCGGCAGTTTCACCAGATCAAGCAGTTCCAGCATCCGCGTGCGGCGCTCGGCCTCGGAATTGCCCACGCCAAAAATCTCCAGCGCGCGGATGATCTGACGGCCAACCTTCATCGACGGATTGAGCGTGTCAAACGGGTTTTGAAACACCATCTGAATGTCCGAGATGGTCTTGGTATCGCGCTCTTCAATCGGAATTTGTTCAATATTGCGGCCATCCAGCAGAATTTCGCCCTCGGTGGCCGTCTCCAGCCCCATCAGCACCTTGGCAAAGGTGGATTTGCCACAGCCGCTTTCGCCGACAATCGCCAGCGTCTCAGACTCGCGCGCCTCAAATGTCAGCGTTTCATTGGCCTTGACCACCTTTTTGTTGCCACCGCCAAAAATCGCATTCGCCGCCACCTCATAATATTTCTTGAGGTTGTCTATCTTCAGCACAACCTCGCCAATCTCGCCCTTTTCCTTCTGCTCGCCCAATGTCACCGGCGCGGTCCAGTCAATTTCCTTGAACCGCAGGCAGCGGCTGTGGTGGCGCGGATCACCGGGCACCGTCTCCATATCTATGACCCCCTGATCACAGCGGCCCTCTTGAAAATAATCGCAACGCGGGCCAAAATTGCACCCCGGCGGGCGCTCATGCGGCAGTGGAAAATTGCCCGGAATCGCCACCAGAGGATGCGAATTTTTATCGGCACCGGGCAGCGGGATTGAGCGGAATAAAGCCTGCGTATAGGGGTGCTGCATCTCGTCAAACACCGAATGGATCGAGCCGCGCTCAACCGCCTCGCCGGAATACATCACGCAAACCCGGTCACAGGTCTCAAGGATCAGGCCAAGGTTATGTGAGATGAACAGCATCGAGGTGCCGTATTTGCGGCCCAAATCCTTGACCAGCTCAACAATCGCCGCCTCAACCGTGACATCCAGCGCCGTTGTCGGCTCATCGAGGATCAGCAACGCCGGTTCGCTCATCAACGCCATGGCAATCACGATGCGCTGCTGTTGGCCGCCGCTCAACTGATGCGGAAAGGAATTCAGAATGCGTTTGGGATCAGGTAGTTTGACATCGGTCACCACCTGCAAGGCGCGCGCGTAGGCCTCTTTTTCCGAGGTGCCCTGATGGATCATCGGCACTTCCATCAACTGCTTGCCGATCTTCATGGCGGGGTTCAAAGACGCCATCGGCTCCTGATAAATCATGGCAATTTCCGAGCCTCTGATACCGCGCAATTCATCATCGCTCATCAGGCCCAGATCACGCCCCTTGAACTTGATCGAGCCGCCCACAATGCGGCCGTTCTTGCCCAAATCCTGCATCACGCCCAAGGCGACGGTGGATTTACCACAGCCGCTTTCGCCCACCAGCCCCAGCGCCTCACCCGGCATGATGCTTGCGGAAAAATCCATCACCGCCGGGATTTCCATCAGCCGGGTGAAGAATGAGATCGACAGCTTGTCAATCTCCAGAATTGGACCGTCATAATCGGTTTTTGCCATTGCCTTATCCTTTATCTCTTCACACATCCAGGGTTGGGGCCCGCGTTAATCCTTCAGGCTTTCCTCGCGCAGCCCGTCCGCCAGCAGGTTAAGCCCCAGCACCAGCGACAGCAGCGCAAACGCAGGCGGCAGCGCCGGGTGCAGATAGATCGACAGCAATTTGCGCCCCTCATTGATGGTACTGCCCCAATCGGGGCTTTCGGGCGGCAGGCCAAGGCCGAAAAACCCCAAGGTGCCCAAAAGGATGGTGGTATAGCCGATGCGCAGGCAAAAATCGACAATCAGCGGCCCGCGCGCATTGGGCAGAATCTCCCACAGCATGATATACCACGCGCCCTCGCCACGGGTCTGCGCCGCGGCCACATAATCGCGGGTTTTGATGTCCATCGTCAGGCCGCGCACGATACGGTAGACGGTGGGCGAATTGACAAACACAACCGATACAAACACCACCAGAATACCACCCGGAATATCAAAGAAATCCAGCACCCCGGGCAACAGATACACCTTGCTGCCGACCTCCGAGATCAGCGACAGATAAATCCAGATCATTATCCCCAGCACACCGATAAGCAGCGGCGTGCGGAACTTTGGCATGGTGTAATATCGCGAGTTCAACAGCACCCCGACAAAGATGATCGGAAAGACAAACAGCACCGTCGCCATGTAATTCGGCACGCCTGTGTCAACGATCTCGGGCGTCACCAGCAGGTAAAACAACAAGATCACCGGGAAGGCCAAAATCAGGTTGGCCGCGAAGGATAAAAGCGTATCCAGCTTGCCACCAAAATACCCCGCCGGCAGGCCAAGGGTGATCCCGACCATGAAGGCAAACACCGTCGCCAGTGGCG
>CAZZKL010000226.1:0-3017 GCA_964655135.1 uncultured Roseovarius sp.
TTGGCTTTGATCCGCGCCACCTCGGGGGCCACATCGCCCGATTGCGCCTCACCCGCGCCGGTGATGCCGGTGATCGACACATAATAAACAAACCCGGACGTGTTGGTCAGCACCTTGGGCAGGCGTTTGTCATCGGTGGTCGGCGTCGCCAGCCGGATAAAATTCAGCCCCGCCGCCTGCGCCGGGATACACAGCTCTTCATCTTCTTCAGGCGGCAGATCAACCACGATCAACCCGTCAACCCCGGCGGCCTTGGCATCCACCAGAAACTTATCAACCCCGCGATTATAGATCGGGTTGTAATAGCCCATCAGCACAATCGGCGTGGTATCATCGGTTTTGCGAAACTCGGTTGCCAACTGCAATGTCCGTTCCAGCGTCATACCCGCCGCCAATGCCCGTTGTCCGGCAAGCTGAATGGTCGGCCCGTCGGCCATCGGATCAGTAAACGGCAGGCCCAACTCAATAATATCCACCCCCGCGCCGGGCAGGCCTTTGACAATCTCTAAGGAGGTGTCAAAATCCGGATCGCCCGCCATGATATAAGACACAAAGGCCTTTTTCCCGGCGGCGTTCAGGTCTGCGAATTTGGCGTCGATGCGTGTCATCTGTCATATCCCGATATTGCTGTCCTTCCTTTGCGGTAATGGGCCGGGAAAATCAATGCCTGCGGTGATTTTTTCGTCACCGTTCCATTCGAAATGGGAATGTTACAGTCACAAATCACGATTTGAAATATTGTCTGGATCAGGCCACCTATTGAAAATCTGAATATGAGGTTTGATTAAATGAACATTCAAAAATTAGCATCCTTCACTCGGGATGGCGCAGGCGGCAACCCCGCAGGTGTAGTCATTGAAGACACGCTTCCCAGTGCAAAGATCATGCAGCAAATCGCGGCGGATGTGGGATTTTCCGAAACCGCCTTTGCCGCCCCCGAAGGCCCCGGTTTTCGCGTGCGTTATTTCGCGCCGCAGGCCGAGGTGCCGTTTTGCGGCCATGCCACCATTGCCCTTGGGGCCGCCCTAGGTGCCGCATACGGCGCGGGGCAATATAATCTTGCGCTGAATGAGGCCAATATATCGGTTGAGGCCTACAAAACCGATGGCGCATGGGGGGCAAAACTAATCTCACCGGGCACGTCTTATGAAGCGGTGGATGCGGCGGTGCTAGATAACTTTCTGGCACTCTTTGGCTTGGACCCCACGGATATTGACCCGGCCATTGCGCCCGCGATGGTCAACGGCGGCGCGCAACATCTGCTGTTGCCGCTTGTCAGCCACCGCGCGTTGCAGGACATGGCCTATGATTTTGATGCCGGAGCCGCTTTGATGCAAAAGCACGGGCTGGTCACGGTCAACCTGATCCACCGCGCCGCGCCAAACCTGATCTACAGCCGCAACGCCTTTGCCGGTCACGGCGTCTATGAGGACCCGGCCACCGGGGCCGCCGCCGCCGCACTCGCGGGATATCTGCGTGATGCGGGCATCCACGGCGCGGCTTTTGAGGTGGTGCAGGGGGTTGAGATGGGCAGCGGCTCATTATTGCAGGTTGAGGCGCAAAGCGGCCCCGGCGCACCGGTGGCTGTTGCGGGCACAACCCGGGTGATGACCTGACCCAAACCCCCGCTTGCGTCTGGTCCGGCCTGCCCATAAAAGCCATGCTGCAATAGCATAAAGGTGCATCATGGGTTTTAAAATGGGAATCGTCGGCCTGCCGAATGTCGGCAAGTCAACGCTGTTCAACGCACTGACCAAAACCGCCGCCGCTCAGGCTGCGAATTTTCCGTTCTGCACGATCGAGCCGAATGTCGGCGACGTGGCCGTGCCCGACGCCCGCCTTGATCAACTGGCCGCGATTGCCGGCTCAAAACAAACCATCCCGACGCGCATGACATTCGTTGATATCGCCGGTCTGGTGAAAGGTGCCAGCAAAGGCGAGGGCCTTGGCAATCAATTCCTCGCCACCATCCGCGAGGTCGATGCCATCGCGCATGTGCTGCGCTGCTTTGAAGACGGCGATGTCACCCATGTGGAAAACCGGATTGACCCGGTCTCGGACGCGGAAACCATCGAGACCGAGCTGATGCTGGCCGATATTGAAAGCATTGAAAAACGCCTCACCGGGCTGGTGCGTAAACTCAAAGGCGGCGACAAGGAAGCGGTGCAGCAGGACCGCCTTCTGCGCATGGCTCTGGCGCTTTTGGAAGAGGGCCAAGCGGCGCGCCACGCCGATGTGGACGACGAGGATTTGAAGGCCTGGAAAGGCCTGCAACTTTTGACCATCAAGCCGATCCTTTATGTCTGTAATGTCGGCGAAGATGACGCCGCCAGCGGCAATGATTTCTCAGCCCGGGTTGAGACCATGGCCGCCGAGCAGGGTGCGGCGTCGGTGGTAATCTCGGCCCGTATCGAAGAAGAGATCAGCCAGCTAGAGCCGGGCGAGGCCACGATGTTCCTTGAGGAAATGGGCCTGCACGAGGCCGGTCTGGACCGCCTTATTCGCGCGGGCTATGGGCTTTTGCATCTGGAAACTTACTTCACCGTCGGCCCCAAAGAGGCCCGCGCCTGGACCATCCGCGAAGGCACATTAGCCCCCAAAGCCGCAGGCGTGATCCACGGCGATTTTGAACGCGGTTTCATCCGCGCCGAAACCATCGGTTTTGATGATTTTGTTGGTTTGGGTGGTGAACAAGGCGCAAAAGAAGCCGGCAAAATGCGGGTTGAGGGCAAATCATATACGGTCAAAGACGGCGACGTGATGCACTTTTTGTTCAACACCTAAGGCCATAACGGGGCGTGTGGGTTTCACCCACCCTACGCCACACCTCCCCACGCCCCGGCCCCCTGCCCCCCGCGCGCGGTACATGCGAATGATCGCAAATCCACCCAAACTGGCGGTGGTTTAATTCAACGCATTGTTCGCCATTTCTGCACTTGCCACCTGAGGCGCAGATGTTTAGACGGGTCGGCGGAGACGTGGCCGAGTGGTCGAAGGCGCTCCCCTGCTAAGGGAGT
>CAZZKL010000227.1:0-3013 GCA_964655135.1 uncultured Roseovarius sp.
CCGGTGACTTTTCGGAATGAAATGCGGCACGTTTAAACAATTCATTGCGTTGATGGTAAAAATTCAACGCTTCGTAAGCTGAAGAAATGCTTCTTTTCACAGGCATGGGTTCAGGCTTAAATCCAATGCTTAAGCAGGTGGTTTCTTCTAAAGTCCAGAAATCCATTTTTGCCCAGTATGCAAAATCTGCTTTTTTTGATTTGCACCCCAAAGCCCCCCGCATACCACGGTGGCGGATCAGACAAAGAATACTTTATGGTAAACGACCTCAAAGAACTTGGTGTTTCACTCAAATCCCAAAGCACTTCATCTGTTGCATTCTCTATGAAATTCGTTGCGGCCTCTTCCCTCTCTTTTCGTCCAGCCTCATATCTATCAAAGAATTCAGGATCGTTCGGGCCAATGCCGTCGTAGGTCTCATATGGGAAAATAAATCGAGGTATATCCAGCGAAAATAATAACTGCGCAATTACCTCATGGCGTTTAAAAAGTAACAACTAACATTCCTCAGGTCTTAATACATTGGCTTTCACACGAGAGCTATCCTGCCCGCAAACCTTCCAAAAATCCAGCCCACCAATCCGCCAGCCTTACCCTTTCATCCCAATGCTCCCCCCGCGCATAGGCCCGGCGCACCTCGTTTTTCTCTACATGCGCCAGCGCCCGCTCTATGGCGTCGGGGTTCCACAGCCCGCTTTCATTGGCCAAGGTTGAGAAACTTGCCCGAAACCCGTGTGAGGTCATTTCATCACCGGAATAGCCCATCCGGCGCAAAGCGGCGTTCAGGGTGTTTTCGCTCATGGGCCGTTGCCAAGACCGCAAAGACGGGAACAACAGCACCCCAGCGCCGGTTATGGGCCGCAGCTCCTCCAGGAGCGCCAAAGCCTGAGCAGGCAAAGGCACGTTATGGGGTTTGCGCATTTTCATCTTTTCAGCAGGGATAGACCAAACCGCCGCTTCAAGATCAATCTCATCCCATCGCGCATGGCGTAATTCACCGGGGCGCTGGGCAAGGATTGCCAGCAGGTTCAGGGCAATGCGCGTTGTGGCCTGCCCGTCAAAGTTATCAATCGCCACCAGAAGCGTACCCAACGTCTTTGGATCGGTGATAGCGGCGCGGTGTTTGACCGTTGGGCGGATCAGGGCATCGCGCAGGGCATAGGTTGGATCGGTCTCGGCAATGCCACTGGCCACGGCATAGCGAAAGATTGAGCCAATCCGGGCGCGCAGGCGGTGGGCGGTTTCATAATTGCCCTTGGCCTCAACCTTGCGCAGGCAGCGCAGAACCATGGGCGAGGTGATCTCGGAAATGGGTTTGCGACCAAAATCGCGGTTGGCCAGCTTCAGGTGGTATTCGGTCTTGGACAATGTGGCGGCTGATTTGCCTTCCTTGCGTTGCTTGTCAAGAAACGCAGCGCCCACCTTTTCAAACGTATGCCCTTGGCTTTCGCGCCTGATCCGTTTTTGCTCTTGTTTGGCCTCATTCGGGTCATTCCCCGCTGCAACCTCGGCACGGGCCGCATCACGGGCTTGGCGGGCCTGCAAAAGGCTGATCGCCGGGTAATCACCAATCACAAGCAGTTTTTCTTTGCCCTCAATCCGATACTTAAAACGCCATGATTTTGATCCGGTGGCTTTCACCAACAGATACAGCCCATCAAAATCACCCACCTTATAGGCTTTTCCCTTGGTTTTCAGGTTTCGAATCTTGGCGTCATTCAGGGGCATTTGGGGGTACGCTCATTTTTGGGTTTCCAGCGTACCCCCAAATATACCCCCAATCTGGGGGTACGCTGGCGGATCAAGAAAAACAACACTGGACAAACAGTTTCATAAATAGCCTTATATACAAGGCTGAAACGGATGTCACTGGACATTATAAAATGGGAATATGGTGCCCCCACACGGACTCGAACCGCGGACCTACTGATTACAAATCAGTTGCTCTACCAGCTGAGCTATAGGGGCTACGCGCGCTTGGATACGCATTAAATACATACAGATCAAGCCATAATAAACCACCATAAAGTATCAGGCTGACAAAGTGATCCGGTTTGCCGTGATCCCAGTTAAGGCCGCCTACGGCCCCGGCAGAATATAATCAGGCACGATGCCTGAGCGCTGAATGGCCCCATCCACATCCATTCCACGCAAAGAGCCGTAATCGGTGGTCAGCGCGGTTTTCAAACCCATTGCCCGGCCGCCAAGGATGTCGGTTTGCAAGGTGTCGCCAACCATCACGGTCCGCGAGGGGGCGATGCCCTGCCCGACCCGCGCGAGGGCCATTTCAAACACATTGCCAAAGGGCTTGCCAAAAAACTGCGGCGCAATGCCGGTGCTGTCGGCCAGACGGTGCGCATAGTGCCCCGGCTCACGCGACAGGCCGGTGTCACGCGGGGCGACAATATCAGGATTGCCCACCAGAACCGGGCGGGGATTGTCCAGCAGGGACGCCTCAAGCAGCGCCTGCCTGTCGTCGTTCCAGATGCTGCTGCCGAGAAAGATAAACGCCTCGGCGCGGTCATAAACCCGGCGGTCATCCAGAAGGAAATCAAAGCTCAGGGTTTCCAACTCTTCACGGCCAAATATCTCATTGGCCATCAGGCCGTAATGCATGGGTGGCATAGAAGGCAGAGCGGCCAGCAGAACCTCGCGGCTGCTGAGCACGTCCTGAGGCGTGAAATCAAACCCAAGATCGTGGTAACGCTGCATCAGTTTGGTTTTTGGGTAACCAGCGGCGTTTGAGACCACCAGAATTTTCTTGCCCATGGCCCGCAGATCGGCAATGCGTTCCGGCGCGCCGGGGATCACCTGTTCGCCCATGTTGAGAACGCCAAAAGCGTCGAGCAGATAAAGGTCAATCTCATCCGCAAGATCAGACAGGTTTGAAACCTTGCGGCTTTGTGCCGGAAAATCGACAGCGGGCAGGCGGTGCCGTGAGGCTTCATAGGCTGCAAAGGCCCATTCGGCATTTTGCGCTTGTGAGGATGTCATCAGATGATGGCTCCGCGTA
>CAZZKL010000228.1:0-2960 GCA_964655135.1 uncultured Roseovarius sp.
GACGCGCTTTTTGCGGGTGGGTTTGATGCCGCCGATTTTATGCGGGGTCCAGCCGTCGGGCAGGGTCGACTCCCCGGCGACAATGCCCGCGAATTCGGCGCGGATGCGGGCGTCGGTCTCGGCGTCCAAGGCGGCCTGATTGGGCGACGCAAGAATGCCCATTGCCTTATTCAAAGCCCGGTTGTGGATGCTGGCGGAGCCGTTTTCCTGCCATGTCTCACGCAGGTCCCGGTCGGCCAGTTCTGGCATGAAAGTGGCCGATGTCATGTTGGCCAAGGTCATCGGCGCGTCGGCATGAAGGCCTGCGGGGCCGATGCGTTTTATGTCATCCACCGCGAGGGTTTCTTCATTGAAATCAAACCCTTGGCGCACCCGCTTGACCATGCAGGCGATCTCGTTATCTATCGCCAACTGGCCAAAATCGAGCGACATCAAAGCGTCCAGCAATCCGCCCATGACGATGAAATCTACGCCTGACAAAGCGCCCAGAAGCGGCGACATGCCTTTCTCATAGCCCGCCTGCGCGTCTGATATTTTGGCATTGGTCAGGCCCAGATACCCGCCTGCGGGCACATTATAGCGCCGCGCCATTTGGCAGACGATGGAATTCATCATGCCGACCTCGATTGCGCCCGGCGCATAGGCCCCGTCGCGCAGATCGGCGAAGACCGGCAGGAAGTTATAAATCAGCTCGGTGCCCGCGCGCGACATCTGTGCAAGGCACATGGTGGCCAGCCATTCGGCGTTGATCATCACCATCATGCCGGGCAGGGATAGCGGCGTATTGATGCCACCCATGGGGGCGACGGTGCCGTAGGCCGTGACGCCGTTTTCGGCAAAGAACATCAGGTTCTCGGTGCTGTCAAAATCCATCGTTAGCGGTGTCACGATCGAGCAATAGCCGAAGTTGATGAAGGGCCGCTCCCAGAACGCCTCAGGCGAGCCGGCGATCAGCTCTCCGAGTTTGAGGATTTGTTTCGCCTCCGCCACGCTCACCACCGAGGTGCGCACCGGTTTGAGGCAGTTCTTCAGTGCCGGATAAAACCGCGATAGGTTGAATTGCCCCTCGGGGGCGTCATCGGCCAGAACCGAGATTGAGAAGACATCAAAGCCGTCCAATTCATTCACCACATGGGCGATGCGGGCGATGTCATCCGAGGTCGCCCGGCGGGTCACGCCACTGACCGGATCAACGATATCGGGGGCCGAGCTGGCGGTGGCCACCACGGGGAGCTTGCGCGGCAAGGTGACATCAAATTTCGGGTCGCGCCCGCGCAGGGTTATGGTTGGCGGGACCATGGCCAGATAATGCTCAACCACCTCGGGGGGCAGGCGGACCATCTCACCCGCCTCGTCGACGATGGCCCCGTGTTTGGCAAAGCGGTTTCGGGCCTTTTTGTTACGCACCAACAGGCCGGTTTCCGAGAGGATTTCAAGCGCGGCCTGATGGACGCGCTCAATTTCATCGGGGGTAAGATATGAGAAATATTGCATGAGTGCCCTTGCGTTTTCCCACCTATCATTGGGTGGCAAAAGCCTTGCGGTCAAACGCGGTTTGATGCAGGGTTGCATAAGAAAACCTTATCCGAAGTGCCATGAAGTATCATGTCGAAACGCCCCCGCCTGAATTATCTGCGTGCCTTTGATGCCGCCGCCCGCTGCTTGAGTTTTTCGCGGGCGGGGGAGGAGCTTCACCTTTCTCAGGCCGCAATCAGTCAGCAGATCAGGCAGTTGGAAACGGCGCTGGGGGCGGCGTTGTTTATTCGCGGCAACCGCAGCCTGAGCCTGAGTGAGAACGGCAAGGCATATTTTCTGGTGGTGCGTGAGGTGCTGGACCGGCTTGATACCGTTACGGATCAGATTTTTCCGGGCAGTGAGAAAAGCATTGTATCAGTGCGCTGTACGCCGAGCATTGCCAGCATCTGGCTGGCGCCGCTGCTGCGCGATTTCCACCTGCAACACCCGGAAATAGATGTGCGTATCCGAACGATTGATATGTTGCCGGACGCCATCCGCCCGCACCAATCCGAGCTTGAGATTTTGCGCAACCCGCCTGAAGGGATGGCGCAGGGCAACCTGCATAAACTCTGGGATGCCGAGGTTTTTCCGGTCTGTGCGCCGGAATTCCTGCGCCAATTCGGGCCGTTTCCAACGCCGCAGGATGTCATCGGGCAGGAGCTGATCCATACGCTTGGTTATAGCAATGACTGGCACCGCTGGGCGCGGGTGTTTGGTGGTGGGCAGGTTGCAACCTCGGGGTTGACGGTGGATGGGCTGAACATAGCACTTGATGCGGCTTGTCGCGGCGAGGGGATCATGCTGGGCCGCAGGCCGTTGATTGATGCCTGTCTTGAGGACGCGCGGCTGGTGCCTGCGATGCAAGAGAACCTGAGCCTTTGGTCGGCGTATTATCTGCGCATGCCGGTCAGATCATCAAACCTCAAAAGCAGCCGGATCTTAGCCGATTGGCTACTACAAAGCCTTAGTTGATTGGGGTCGCGCGCAGCCGGGCGGCGCGGGCTTTGAGCCGGGCGGCGCGGGCCATCACATCGCTGCCGCTGGTATCGGCAATCCGGGGCGGGGCCACTTGGGCTTTGATTTCTTCCACCGGGATCAGATCAGGATAGGGCGCGGCGCGGGCGGTGGCATCAATCCTGGCATCCAATTCTGGAAATTCAGTGCAGGCCGTTACAGCCAAAAGCATTGAAAGGATAAACCAAGGGCGCATGATCGGACTCCGAACAGAGTGTGTACACACCCCTCATGGCATTTTTTGCCCCCATTGGGCAAGCAGGGGTTTGATTTGAACGGATGTTCAGTTAAATCTACCCCATGGCACGCACCCAAGGATCACATTCAGATATAACCGGCCCGCGCGTGCGCGAGGCGGCGCTGGCGCTTTTTGCCCGCCATGGCTATGCGGCGGTCTCAATGCGCCAGATTGCGGCGGAGGTCGGCGT
>CAZZKL010000229.1:0-2949 GCA_964655135.1 uncultured Roseovarius sp.
TGTCTATTGCCTCGTCAAAGCTCACCCATCGGTATTCACTATGTTCATTATTTAAAGAAACCTTCTCAGCGCAGTCTATGAATGCGACAAACACCGGTGCTATCGTGATCGCGTCGCGATCCGCCTCATAAAATTGCTCGCAAGTATCCGCTGAATACAATGCCTTGGGTTTCAAACTGGTCTCTTCATCCAACTCGCGTATAGCAGCTTGCCAAGCTGTTTCGCCTTCCTCAATGCTTCCCGCTACCTGACACCACTCGCCAACTAGAGTCTGCGTTCTTTTGAGAAGGAGAACCTCATGATGTGCCTCAGTTTTTCGGATGGCAACAAGCGATGCAAGGAACGCCCGTATTGGAATATCTGGCATGATCGACCTCTTAATCACGTTTTGGATTGCTTGATCGTTTAGATGATTACGGGTGAATGACCAAGGTCGGTTTTATCCCGTTTAGAAGACGTTAGCGGTTTGCGCCCCCCGCCCGGAATCAAGGCGCATCGCGCCGCCGGGCAGCGCCTGCCCGTTCCGTCGCACCAAAGGTGCGCCATTTATCGTCGGCACGCCTCTGGCGTGACGGGCTGGTGCTTGGGTGAGGGTGGCGCGAGGTTCAGAGGAAGGGATGTGATAGGCCGCGATAAAGGGGCAGATCACAAATGTTGCGGCACCAGCCCACGGGCAGGCGTTGCCCGGCACTCACCGGCGGTTTTACCCCGCACCCTCAATGCATCCGCTTGTGAACCCGTCGGATCAGCCACCAGACCACCCCCACAACCGGTAACGTCACCACTGCCGTGATCATGCCCTTGCTCACCTCCAAAGGCCCAGCCAAAGGATAGAGCAGATAGCCCACCAAAGACACCGCATAATAGCTGATCGCCACCACCGACAGCCCCTCGACCGTGCGTTGCAGGCGCAGTTGCAGATCGGCGCGGCGGTCCATGCTTTCCAGCACTTTCTGGTTTTGCTCTGAGCGTTCCACATCCACCCTTGTGCGCAAAAGATTGCCCGCGCGCTCGGCCCGGACGGTCAGGTTTTCCAGCCGGGCCGCGGTTGAAAGGCAGGTCCGCATCGCCGGGTCAAACCGCCGCATCATGAACTCACGAAAGCTTTGACGGCCCAAAAACCGCGCCTCGCGCAGGACCTCGATACGTTGCTTGACCAGCGCCGAATAGGCCTTGGTCGCGCTGAAGCGATAGCCGTGGCGCATCGCCATATGCTCAAGCTCGGCCGAAACCTCAAGCAGCGCGTCCAGCGTTTTGCCTGCGTCGGCGTCGGGGCGTCTGAGATCGGCCACCAGATCAACCAGCCGCTGTTCCAGCCGGTTCATCTCGGACCCCAGATCGCGCGCCACCGGCAGGCCGAGCATGGCCATCGTCTTGTAGGTTTCAATCTCAAACAGGCGCTGCACAATCCGGCCCACCCGGCGTTTGCCAGTTGTAGCTGGTACAAACACCGCGATCCGGCTGTGGCCGGTGGGATCAATCCTAAAATCCGTGGCAATGACAGCAGATTGATCCAGCACATCGGCAATCGCCATGCTTTCCGGCTCAAACCAGTCGCGGATATGGCGTTTGATGGCGGCGGCATCGCCGTCATATGGCTCAATCCGCATCAGGACGGAGGTCAGCCGCGTGCCGGGCATATCCGCCAGCCAGTCTTCGGGGAATACGGCAAAATCCGCCGGGTCAAAGGCGCGCGCGCTGAGGCCCTCGGTGAAAACCGTGTAGGTGACAAATTCGGTGTGTTGCTCCCATTTCAGCACATGCCGCCCGATTTGGCCGGAATAATGCGTCGCCCCCGGCGGCGGGTGCGGTGCGCCAAAACGATCCAGCAGCACCGTCAGATGCGCCAAATCAAGCCCCCGGTCGCGCGCCACCGCATCAGGCGCTTGCTTCACCGCCATAAAAACCGCCGTGCCCGGCACTGACAATACCGGAAACGGGCGGGCGTGCAGTTCATTGGTCAACTGGTAGCGTAACGGGTGATCTGTGATTGGGGGCATGGGACACCTTTGTTTGCGGGTGTTCATAGCCCAAGCCGGCCAAATTTAAAAGTTCTCTTTTTTATCAGTCTGTTAGCGGGATACTATCGTATACAAAACCGGAGTTTTCCGCCCCAGATAAACGCAAAAAGGCCCGGTGAATTTACCCCCGGGCCTTTTGATAGCCGTCATTGAAACTCACTCAATCAGCGCCAGCAGCTTATTGAGGCTGTCCTTGGCATCGCCATAAAACATCCGGGTATTTTCCTTGTAAAACAGCGGGTTCTCGATCCCGGAATAGCCCGTGCCTTGCCCGCGTTTGCTGACAAAAACCTGCTTGGCCTTCCAGCATTCCAGCACCGGCATCCCGGCAATGGGCGAGTTGGGGTCATCTTGCGCTGCCGGGTTCACGATGTCGTTGGAGCCGATCACAATCGCCACGTCGGTATCCGGGAAATCTTCGTTGATCTCGTCCATCTCCATCACGATGTCATAAGGCACCCGCGCCTCGGCCAGCAGCACATTCATATGCCCCGGCAAACGCCCCGCCACCGGGTGGATGGCAAAACGCACGGTTTTGCCTTTGTCGCGCAGGCGTTTGGTCAGCTCGCTCACCGCCTGTTGCGCCTGCGCCACCGCCATGCCGTAACCGGGGATGATGATGATGCTGTCGGCCTCGTCCAAAGCCGCCGCCACGCCATCGGCGTCAATCGCCACCATCTCGCCTTCAATCTCGGCCATAGGGCCTTGCGGGCCGCCAAAGCCGCCCAAAATCACCGATATGAAATTGCGGTTCATTGCCTTGCACATGATATAGCTCAGGATTGCGCCGGATGAGCCGACCAATGCACCGGTTACAATCAACAGGTCATTGCCCAAGGTAAAGCCGATCGCCGCCGCCGCCCAGCCGGAATAGCTATTCAGCATCGACACCACCACCGGCATATCCGCGCCGCCAATGCCCATGATC
>CAZZKL010000230.1:0-2907 GCA_964655135.1 uncultured Roseovarius sp.
CAGAGAAAAAATCTGTCAAACCAGTGGTGCAGGATTA
This sequence comes from uncultured Roseovarius sp., assembly GCA_964655135.1. GTDB lineage: Bacteria > Pseudomonadota > Alphaproteobacteria > Rhodobacterales > Rhodobacteraceae > Roseovarius. The sequence continues at coordinate 38 of CAZZKL010000230.1, forward strand.
ATCGGTCCTGACCCTAGGGTATTTCCAATCCAACTGGAGTCAAGAATTCATCCGGCACCCCGAGGCAGCGTTTGCTTGTCACAACGTGTTCGGGATGCCGGATGAATGCAATTTGATTGGAAATGCTTTATTCGCCCAGCATGTCGGACATTCCGCCGGAACCACCAGATGCTGGAACGCAGGCCGTGGCCGCAGCTAAAAAGACCGCTAAAACCGTATATTTTATCATCGTATGCATTTTATATTCCTTTCGTGATGATCCCTTAAATCGCTTGCCTCAACCAATTTTGGTAAAATCGACGTAGCCGATAGCAGTGTAATCAGGACCTGTGAACATTAATCCCCACGGTCTTCTGTGTCGGACTCTGTTGTTATGGAACTGGCGGTGCCGGTTGTTATGTCAGGAGTTGATTTTTGTAAATCACCGCGTGCTTTTTTAAAACATTCATCTTTTGATTCAAGGCAATAGTAAGTTTTTCCATTTATATACAACTCATAATCTGAACGGCTTAAACCTGCCATCGAGCTTGGAACGTAATTATCCACAAGTTTATATTTTTTGCCATAATACGTTCCTGTTGTGACGTTTTGTATGGGCGGGCTGCATGCCGCCAACCCTGCCGCTAATATCGCGAATGATTTAAATTTACCCATCAGTGTTTCCTTCCCCGTAAAGCCATATTGTTGCACAACCGCTGTGATCGTTGCCAATGCCTTTTGCCGGTTGCGTACCTCGCTTAAAACACACTCTTACCAAGTCCAAGCTTTACCATGTTTTGTCTTTTCCAGCTATAATATCTCTCTTCTTGTAGTTTTTGTTCACATGCATGTGAGCGGCCCGCAGCAGCAAACAGGCGGATTGACGCGCCATTTGAGCATGATACCAAGCAGACATGCTAAATATCTTCCTGCAAACATTGCCGTTTTTCCTGATCATCGGCCTTGGCTATGGGGCCGGGCGCATCGGGTTCTTTACCCAAGAGGCCACCGCATGGCTGACCAAATTCGTGTTCTATTTCGCGCTGTCGGCGATGATATTCCGTTTTGCCGCCAATCTGCCACTGGCCGAGGTGCTGGATTGGTGGATTGTATTGGCCTATCTGTGCGGCACCGGGGTGCTTTATACGCTGGCCATGGCGGTGGGGTTTGCCCGGCGTATCGGATTGGCCGAGGCCGCGATGGAGGCGCAATGCGCGGTGATCGGCAATGTCGGCTTTTTGGGCCTACCGATGCTGGCGATGCTGCTGGGTGAGGCGGCGATTGGCCCGGTCATGCTGGTGCTGGCGGTGGATCTGATTGTGTTTGGCTCGCTGATTGTGATCTTTGTCACCATCGCCCGCGATGGCCGGATGAGCCCGCGCATTATACTGACCATCGCCACCGGCCTGATCAAAAACCCGATGATTATGTCGATTGTTCTGGGGCTGGCGTGGTCGGGCCTGCACCTGCCAATTCCGCAGCCAATGAATGAATTCCTGTCCATTCTGGGCGGCGCCGCCACCCCCGGCGCGTTATTTGCCATCGGGGCCTCACTGGCCTCAAAATCCGCCGAGCGGCCGTTTGTGGCGGGCTGGCTGAGCTTTTGCAAGCTGGTGCTGCATCCCGGCGTGATTGCCATCTCAACGCTGCTGATATTCCCGGTTGAGCCTTATGCGGCAGCGGTGATTATTGCCGCCGCCTCGCTGCCGGTGGCGGGCAATGTGTATATGCTGGCGCAACATTACGGCGTCGCCCCGCACCGGGTTTCGGCCTCGATCTTGATCTCTACAATGGTGGCAATCCTCACGGTATCGCTGGTGATCGGCTGGGTCGCGCGGCTTTACTGAGGCGGAGATAAATCAACTGGAATGGGCGTGTAATAAAGCTCAAACCCCGGTGTGGTACGCTCGGATATACAGACATTGCGTTTGATGGCATCGGCCAGAACAATTTCATAAACCTCACGTTGTTCACTCTTGTAGTCACAACCCGCAGTTCTCGTCGTTTCGCAAATAGACTTGAGCAGGCGATACCCACGCAGCATCGGGCAAATGATGTCGGCATCAAGATTTACCCGCTCAGACACCGCCCGCCATTCCGGCCCTCCCAAGCCTTCTGCACTCTGTTGCATACCGTCAAGCTGCTGCCATTTGTCAAAAACGTAACTGTGCAAAACGATCGGATCGTGATTTGAATACACGATTGCATTGATCAAAAAAGGCTCATCTTTGAGAAAGCCCTCGGTACCAGCCAAATTATATTTTACCCGGGCGTAATCAGAATAATGTCTGGAATTATAGGGGGCGATAACCAAAAGGCGGCGGGCATATTCGATCTCTTCTTCCGGGCTCAGACGCTCAATCAGCTTTGAATGCAGGCGGCCACCCTCGTCAACCGAGTATCGGCTTATACCGGCTTGCATGATCTTAATCAGGTCCGGGTCATAGGGATCATCCTCAAGGGCTTCTCGTGCGTAATCGTGCGCGCGTCGTTGATGTGCCTCACTGATAAAATCATATCCGTATTTTCTGGCAACATTCCGATCAAATCTTTTTGCATATTCGGCATTTGTTATCCCATCGCGGGTAAGGAAATTATAGGCAAACGCAGCCTCGGCACGGGTGGCACGATCTGAGGTGGCAGAGTACAAGCGCAAATAATCAAGATATTTAATGCGATTTTTCCGGATCGTTTCCACAGCCCATTCACCGTGTCCATTAGGAAATACCTCTGCTCCGGCGTAGGCTTTGCAATAGAGAACCGTATCATATTTGAATTCAATCATTGGCCCGTACAGATCACACATCCTGACAGCCATTTCCCATGTCCCGCCCCAGCCGGGCCGGGTTGATTCAACCGCACGGCGCAGGGTTCCCCAGTTGGGATCATCC
>CAZZKL010000231.1:0-2841 GCA_964655135.1 uncultured Roseovarius sp.
ATACGCAGCAGGAAATATCACTGCTGTATGATCCCGATGTGATCACGGCGCGACATGATCCAATAGGTGAGGTGACCGGCAAGAAAGGCTCGCCCGATGCGCCGCGTTTTGACGGGGTGTTTCGCCGTGATCTGGATGTGGATGCAGCACCCGAACTGATCACCTTTTCCAAACCGCCGCTAGAGGTGGCGCTGCAAACCAAGGCGGGTGCTTTGGTGCGGCTGATCGGGGTGCATATCAAATCCAAGGCGCCACACGGGGCACGTGGCAAAGTCGAAGTGATGCGCAAAGCGATCGAGAACCGACGCAAGCAGATGGCGCAATGTATCTGGCTGCGTCAACGGGTCGAGGGGCATTTGGCGGCAGGTGATGCCGTGATGGTTATGGGAGATTTCAATGACGGTCCGGGGCTGGACGAATACGAAAAACTGTTTGGCCGTTCCAGCGTTGAAATTGTGCTGGGTGAAGAGGGGCAGGATTGCCTGTTTGACCCGCACGCGCAAATGATCCTGAGCCGTAAACTGGGGGCCAAACCCGCCACCTCGCGGTTCTATATCAAGCATGAAAAACGGTATCTGTCTGTGCTGCTGGACTATATTATGGTGTCATCTGATTTGCACAAACTGGGGCCGAACTGGCGTATTTGGCACCCGTTTGAGGATCCGGAATGCTACGATATGCCGGATTTGCGCGAAGCATTGCTGGCGGCCTCCGACCATTTTCCGGTGACGATTGATCTGGATATATAAGGTTTAGCATTGGCGTGGCCCTTATAGAATCAGCCAACATGCATTATAATAGGGGTATGAAACATTTAGCCGCGATCACACTTGCCGCGTGTTTGGCCCTATCCCCCGCCACAGCGGGTAATGACGACAAGGGCGAAATGGGCGAAGGCCTCAACCTGATGGAACAGGGTGCAAAGATACTTCTTCGCAGTCTGATGACTGAGATGGAGCCTGCATTCAAGGATTTGAAAGGGTTGGCCGAAGAGATGGCACCGGCATTGGTGGAATTGCAGGGAATGATTGGTGATTTCACTAATTACCATGCACCCGAAGTTCTGCCCAATGGCGATATCATTATCCGGCGTAAAACCCCGCTTGACGTTGATCCACTGGAAGAGGGCGAGATCGAGCTTTAGAGGCGTTTGCCGGCTTTTACTGGCTTGAAACAGCCGGTTTCAAACTGATTATGATGTTCTGGTCTTTTTGATTTTGATTGAAACGTAGAATTACAAAATTCAACTGATCTGCGCCATGCAAACTAAGACGCCCGTGATATTCTGTCGGCACATAGAATTTGATCATCTTCCCATCAAACGTAAGCGTATAAAAAGCCTTACCCGACCAATATGCCGGTTTTGAATTGCCTGTGGGGTCGCCAAGCACAGGTGACGTTGGGCGGTGGTATTCTTCCTTAAGAAAATGATCGAGCGTCATGTTTACCCTGCCATTGAAAAATGAAGCACTATGTTCTTCATCGTCGTAATCTTTTGGAAACGCGCGGGTAAATTCTTTGGCCCCTTTGTTTGAGCCGAATTTTTCTATTTTTCTGTCAAGTGTTTGGTCAAGATCGAAATCTACCTTCACGGCAATCCATCGGCCTTGGCGGAAAAAGTAATGGGCATAAACCTGATAGAGATACCTGTTGTTTTCATCACGAACCCCATAGTCTTCATAGGTGTAATACGGGCTTTCTTCATACAGTTTAATAATGATATCTTCGGTGACCGGAGCGTCCGATACATAGGTTCCATATGGGATAAGTTCGGGGTTCCCGTCCAGCAGGAATGAGTAGTACCCCTCTCGGGTGATAAGGTAGTCACCTACAGGGTCCACGCCACCTTTTGCAGTGATCGTAAGCAATATGTTTGCGTTGTGGTCCAGCAAGAAACTCTGATACCCCACCTTGCTGTCGGAAAAAAATAGCAGCGGGGCATTTGTGGAGCCAACCAACACCTTGTGCTGAAATTTTGCCTGTCCGTAATCGTATATATTCCGGACATCAAAGTGGCTGTTCGACTCAAGGTCCAATAGCGGCTGGTAGTCGGGCGCTGATATTTCAGCAAGCCCGGCTCTGGATTTTTCGACCTCGCGTATGGCCCATCTGTCTATCAGAAAGCCACGCCCTGTCGTGAAGGCTAGAAATAGCAATACAGCTATAGATACTATTACAAGAATACGTTTCATCAAGGTTCTCATAGGAAATATAGGGAAGTGCAGTCTTCGAGGTCCGGCCGCTTAAGTCAAGTTATCAGCGCAGTTCCTTTATCTTAACCTGCGCCCCCAACGCGCTCGCGAGTGACATAAAACGCGCCTCGGCCACTTCTCCAAATAATCCACGCGCTTTTTCATTCAAGTGCAACTCCAGCTCTTTCTTTTTGGGGAAGTACCGTAATTCCGCCATCTTGTCGGGTGCATCTACAGTCAGCATTGCGCCAAACCGCATGGCCTTGCCCAACACTTCGGCGTCCAGCACGGCCTTGTCTTCAAGCAACTCGACCAGTGGTTCAAATTGTGTGTCGGCGCGTGAATTTTTATAGCGGTGCAGCAGCGCCAGCCCCAAAAACACCCGCTCGCGGTGACGTAACCCGCCCAGATTGGCGCGAGTGGCATTATCAAAACACACCTCGGCGCGGTAATCGGGGTGGGCCCGCCATGTCACATCGTGCAGCAGGCAGGCGGCCATAATCAGGCGTCTGCGGTCGGTGTTTGCCGATTTGAACAGTGGCATAATGAAATTATACAGCCCCTTGCCAAATCCCGGCCACCGCGCGTCTTTACTCTCGGAAAACCGGCAAGCCTCGATCAGCGGGTCGCGGTTGCGCAGTTTTTGTGG
>CAZZKL010000232.1:0-2823 GCA_964655135.1 uncultured Roseovarius sp.
TAGGTGATGCGCAAATGCCGCTGGCTTATGGGGTGATCGTAAGGCTCGACAATGTGGTGTGCCGAGGAATGAATTGCCGGCAACATATGGCTGAGCTTGTGAAAATTCGCGAGGTCTTCCAACGTCGGATTGCGCCGCTTGTCGTCAAGATCGCGCAGGAACGGAGCACCTGTCATCGGCACAAAAATCGAATGATCCCGGCCAAATGGCAGATTATTGGCCGGGTTGCGGGCGTGATAGGTAAAACTTTCCGGGATGGTCTTGATCAGCTCACGCACCAGACCACGATCAAGATAAACCGTGTCGCCCACCACCTTGGCCCCGGCGCGGCGCCAGTCCTCAAGGGCAATTTCATCGCGAAACACCACGCCGACATTTTCAAGGATGTGCATCGAGGCCGCATCAATCCGCTCGATTTGTTCCGGGTCCATCGGCTCGATCAGGGGCAGCCGCCGCTTTAGTGCGGGCAGCATCGTTGTATCACGGGCCTGTCGCGCTGCCTTGCGCGCCCCCCTGCCCCGGCGGGTGGTGCCCACGGCATTAACGGCCATGGCTTATGCCCGCCTCAAGCGGCAGCGGATCAGGCCTTACAAACTGCTCCAGCCGGTCGCGTGACAAATCCCAATGCGCCAGCGCCAGCTCAACCGCCACTGTTGGCTCCTGCCGCTCGATGGCTGTGATCATTTTGTCGTGCTGATCACAAGCTTTGGCAATGCGCTGTTGAGCATCCTCCGAGGTCGGGCGGTAAAACACCTGACTAAGCCTTGTGTGATCAATCAGCATCCGCCTGAGGCTTGGCAACAGATAGGGGTTATGGGCCATCTGGCCAATCTGATCATGAAACCGGTGGTTCAGCATCGCGGCCTTGCCCGGCTCACCGGCTTCAATCGCGGCTTTGAACCCGGCCTGAATAAGGCGCAACGGTTTGATCTGATCCTCGCGCCGGTTCTCGGCGGCCAGACGGGTGGTGCTGGTATAAATCAACAAGGCGGTTTGGAAAAACATCCGCAGAACCGGCAGGTCCATCGAAGACGCTCTGGCCCCGCGATTTTGCTCAAGCCGCAGGTATCCCTCACCGCCGAGCCGTTGAAAAATCTCGCGCATGGGGGTGCGCGACAGGCCATATTCGGCGCAAAGCGTTGCCTCATCCAGATCACTGCCGGGGGCAATATCAAGGGTGAGAATGCGCTGGCGTAAATCTTCTGCGCACTGGGTTTTCTTATCGGTTTTCTTATCAGTTTTCTTATCGGTGGGCATCGGTGATTCCTTATGGTATACAATATGTATACACCAAAATCTGCCCACAATGGAAAATACCTATCAGCCCTGTAAAAGGTTAACCATACGCAGGATCAGACGAGCTTGCGGCCCAATCCGGCTCGAACCCCAAAACAATGGTATCGGGCGGCAGGGCGGGGTTAAACAATCGGTTATGGGCAATCGTCGCCTGATGCAGCAGGTTATGCGGGGCCAGTTGCCAAACCTTGCAGTCCAGATCAAACCGCTGGGCATAGGCATCAAACTGCAACCGGCAGCGGCCCGCCTCATGCATCTTCGCGGCCCCGGTTGAGCCGGGCACAAATGTCGAGGTCAGGATGTCGGAAAACTCATTTGCCTTCTGATAATACCCGGCCGATAAAAACCGGATCGCCTGTTCCCGGTGCTGCGCCGGATCGTTGGTTTTGGCCGCCATATGCGTAAGCTCGGCGGTGACGGAAAACCCCGGTGCCTTGTTCATCACCGTAATGATCTGCCCCATTGCATCGGCCTGATCGGGCAATATCACCCCCGGCATGATCGCATCATCGGGGCGGCCATCGGCCTCACGCATTGACATCTGCCGCACCCGGCACTGCCATTTCAAAAACGCCGAGCGCAGTGGGTGGGTTGAGGCGCTTTGCCCCAAACGTGCCGCGGCTGAACTGATCGGTTGCTTGGTCATTTGTCGCCTCCAAAGGCAAAATCCCGACCGCCTGTCAGGCTGGGAATGCGGGATTCTGTTTTGGCCACCATATCGAGATCAATCCGCGCCTGCACCACGCCCGGCAGGTTGCCGCCATCGCTGATCACCTCGCCCCAGGGGCTGACCACCAGAGAATGGCCATAACTTTCGCCGCCACCGGGGATCGGCCCGATGGCACAGGGCGAGATGATAAAGCGCGTGGTCTCAATCGCGCGGGCTTGGTTGAGGATATGCCAATGGGCCTCACCGGTGCGTTTGGTAAAGGCGGCAGGGCAGATAATGATCTCGGCCCCGGCCTGCGCCAGTTGGCGAAAAAGCCCGGGAAACCGCAGGTCGTAACAGATGGTATGGCCGATGCGCGCGAAAGGCGTGTCATGGATCACCGCCTCGCAGCCGGGGTTGACATGGGTGCTTTCCAGATAGGTTTCGGCCTGCGACAGAGACACATCAAACATGTGGATTTTGTCATAATGGCTGCGGATCTCACCGCTGTCATCAATCATATAGCCGCGGTTGATAATGCGCCCGTCGGGGCCATCCACGGCGATAGATCCCAGATTCAGCCAGACCTGATGCTTGCGGGCAAATTCCTGCATATTGTGTAAAAATATGTGCCTATCTTCCGGCGCGGAAGGCGGCACCACCGCCGAGCCTTCGGATTTCAAACCGCCGCAATATTCCGGCAAAAAGATTATATCCGCACCCGCCTTGGCCGCCGCATGTGCCAATGGCAACGCCTCGCCCAAGGCGGAGGTAAAATCCGGCATCGGTCGGGTTTGCAGGCAGGCAATATCAAGCATCCGGGGCACCCATCAAAATTTCATATAAGCTTTTCTGAGCAAGACCAGCGGGTGCCTGTC
>CAZZKL010000233.1:0-2758 GCA_964655135.1 uncultured Roseovarius sp.
ACTTCCTGCACGCCGTCCTCGCCGGTGTTGGCAATCGCGCGGTAGCCATTCCCGCCCTCACCGGGGCTGACATCTTTGAGGCGGCAGACCTCGCCGATGGCGCGGGTGAAATCGACAATCTCGGCGTCCGTGGCGGCGTTGGCGAAGTGATCAAAACACACATACGGCCCCTTGGGGATGAGCAGCACATGTACCGGCGCTTGTGGCCGGGTATCATTAAAGGCAAGGCAATGTGCGGTTTCCAGCACCGTATCATTGGGAATGTCGCCGCGCAGGATCATGGCGAAAATATTCTGGTCGTCATAGGTATATGTCATGGCGCGCTCTCAATCTGTGAACAGGTGCTCCATCTGGCCGATTTCCCCGGCCATATCGAGCGAAATATCAAGGAATTGCGCCATCTGCCCGGCGTAAAGATCGGGGTTGCCGGATTGGCGCAGGATAAAGTGGTTGTCAAAGCCCGCGTCGCGGATGGCCTCACTTTCAAAGCTGATGTCGCCTCGGATCGTGGGCAGCAGGCGCTGAAGGGTCTCGACAGGGGTTTGCTCACCTGCAAGGCCGGTGCGGATGGCGTGGCCGCGCAGGTACTCATCAGTAAAATCGCATTGGATTTCCAGCAGCTTGGTGGTTGAGCGGTCGGCGCAAAAATCCTGCAACAGGTCCAGATTGCCGGGATCAATACAGACAACCAACCGGTCGGATTTGCAATAATCAAACAGCATCCGCATCAAGGATCGGCGGTGGCGGGTGCGTTTTTCCAATGAGCCTTCGATGCCGCCAAGATCAGGCAGATTGGCGGCTTCTTCATTAAACAGATAATCCATCGCCGGCAGGTCAGCGACATTGCGGATACGTTCAACCAGCCGCTTGGCCACATGCCATTTCTTGCAAATCACGATCATCAGCTCGCGGTCACGGCCCAGGGTGCTTTCGGTTTCCCAAAAGCGGTTGGCAAAACGCCGCCCGGCGCGGCCGCGCTCGGTGAGGAATTTAAACAGGTTGCGGCCCTCATTGGATATTTGGAACGTGGCGGTGTCATCGGCATAAAGCGCGCCAAGGCGGGTTTTCAGCTTCTGCGCCTCGGGGCTGATCTTGCGGGCGAAAAGATAATCCTGACTGAGCAACAGATCATAGTGATCATTATAGAACGTCACCGGCATGCCGTAATCGGAAAACATCAAAAAGGTGAGCGTGCGGGTGCGAATCTCATCCCCCGGAATGATGTGGCGCACGAGGGTCTGGAAAAACGTCTCATCAGGGATCCAGGTGGTGCGAAAAAACCGCATGACATCGCGGCGCGATTTGGTGAAATCCAAAATCCACTCAATCGTGCGGCGGCGCAGGCACCACCATTGGCTTCCGATCATGACCTGAATATCGGCGGGGATTTTGCGCGTCAGGCCCAGTTTGCGTTGCAGGTTCATCGCGCCGTAAAACAGCATCTTATGTTTGCGTTCATTAAGGTAGTGGCGGTAAATCAGCCGCTCTTCTTTCAGGCCGGTTTTGATCCAGTTGCTGCTGAAAAAATCAAAGCTTTCGATATAATCCACGTCCTCGGCATCCAGAAATTCATGCGCGTAACGCGCCGATTTGATCGCGGCGCAATCGCCCGACAGCATGTAAAAATGGGTGGCGTTGGGAAAGGCCTTTGTCGCGGCCTCAACCGCGTTCAGGGTGGCTTGCACCAGACTCCATTCGCCCCAGCCGCATTTCAGCCGTTTGCGCGCGAAGGTGACATTGGCATTATCCGCAAGCGCACTTTGGATTTTGTGGAAATCCGCCGGGTTGGCGCGGGCGTCAAAATGGATTGAGATATAATCGCCCACAGCGGTCAGCATTTTGGCCTGCCCAATGATGGCGTCCGGGTCTTTATGGCACAAAAGGATATATGCGATTTTTGCCATTGCTGATATTTTACCCGATGCGTTTAGGTGTTATAATGTTGTATTCCTGAAGTTGCGTTGAATAAACAGGCTTTCTTTGCATTTTTTTACCGGCTAGAAAGCTATATGTCTGATTATTACAGGTAAAACGGCTTTAGAGGTGACGATTTTGGGGTTTCCCGGCACTTGGATGACGCAAAGCGAAAGTGTTGTGTATCGCGTGGTGCCGAAATGCGCCTGCTCGACCATTGGTCAGATCATGTATTATTCCGACTATGGCGAATTTTTTGACGGCGATATTCATGATGACAAGGATCATTTGCATAAATGGGCCCGCGATGACAGTCAGCCGCTGATCCGCGCCAATGTGCTGGGGCATAAATCCTATGCCTTCACCTGTGTGCGCAATCCTTATACCAGGGTTTTAAGCTCTTTTTTCGATAAAATCTGCGGCATTCAGCGCAATGGCAAACGCTATCGCGGGAAACTTGTGCCGCTGTTGGTTCAGCAATACGGCATTGAGGTGGGCGGCGAGGATGGCAAGCAGGAGTTTGACCAGATCGCAAGCTTTCGTCGGTTTTTGTTGTTTTCGCGCGATACCATCCGCTGGCACCGCCCGATGTCCCCTGATATTCACTGGTCGGCGCAGGCGGGGCATGTCTCAACTTTTATTGCCAATGGCGGCCAATATGACAAAATCGTCTGGACCGAGAAATTTAATGACGGGATGCAGGATGTGCTGGACGCAATTGACACGCCGCATGATGTGAGCCTTGGGGATATTCCGCGCTTCAACGAGTCCGAGGGCCACGGGCCAAAACGCGCCCATCCGGTTGAGGATTATTTTGACGATCTGTCGCGGCATCTGGTTTATG
>CAZZKL010000234.1:0-2710 GCA_964655135.1 uncultured Roseovarius sp.
ACCGTGGGATTGCCCCGGCTGTCAAGGATTTCGCGGGCGTGGATGTCGATGATGGTGCTCATGGCTGGCTCCTGTGGGTATGGGATTTCAGGGCTGTCATAAGCGGGGGGGGGGGGAATGTAAATGCGATATGGTAGCGCTAACAAGCCGAGATTCTGCAACCTGAATGTCGTTAACGCAGGCTAAGTCTTTATTCAGATACTTTACTTCAAATACACCGGCAAGCGGGTGTTCCTGATGGCGCCCATTCATCACCATTATGAGAAAAAGGGCTGGTCCGAGCCGCAGATCGTGATTGCCCCATTAATCCATGATCTCAAAGGCCTGATCCATCTTACGCGGGAATAACCCGGGGTCCATGATCGTGCTGTGATCCACATAGCTTTGGAAATGAACCGCGCAATTGAGCCCATCAGACATCAGGACGGCATATTGGGCCGGGGCCTCAAAACAAGTTTGCTGACCGGTGCGACCGCGCAAAAATGGCTCCACCCGGTGCTGATTTCCCGCGATCGTGGCGCAAGGATAGCCGCCCCAGCTTCCCGCCGTGGTGATATGACAATGCCCGGCAATCACCTGAATGATACCCGCGCCGCTGGCGTGAAGAACCGCAAGCAGCTTTTCCGGCTCGGCCAGACGGTAGGTATCAACCGGCATCTGTAGGGCGCAGGGATTATGATGCATGAGCAAGATGACTTTGAGGTTTTGCGCCTTTGCATCTGCCAGGCATTCGCGTGTCCACTCAAGCCGCTTTGCACACAGGCCACTACGCAGCACACCGGGTTCTGAAGTGTCGAGCATGATAATGCGGTGGCCTTTGATGTCATCATAGCCCTGAACAAAGCGGTTATTGTCCAGCATCGGATCTTTGGCATGATCCAGATAAACATTCCGGTCATCGTGATTGCCCATCATCACCCGCTGCGGCAGATCATTGCGCGCGCGAATGTCGTCGAAAACTGCATAGGCACCGGCATCGGCCTGATCGGCGATATCCCCCGCAAAGACCACCAGATCGGCATCCCCATGATATTTATTCACATCCTGAATGGCGGCTTTGAAACGCGGTGCCGTATCAAGACCGCGCTTTATCTCGCCTTTAGGCAAGAGATGGATATCGCTCATGACGATAAGCTTTAATAGACGGCTGGCGTAGGTGCTCATGGGGGCAATCCTTTTAGGTATTCTAGGCCTATGGTGATGAACCGTAATGCGGTTGGCAAGCATCAACAATGGCTTCTTTTCGCACTGGAAAAGCATTTCAGGTGAAAACGGCGAGGCCCATGCCGCCCATTGCCAATTGCGCAAACTCATTGCCCGCCGTAAACAGAGGGCAGGCAGTTAAAAGGGCGGCGATATGATCCCGGTGCAAGGGTTTGAAAATTGTAAGGTGGCGGTGCTGGGGTTGGGGCGCTCGGGGTTGTCGGCGGCGCGCGCGCTTAAAGCAGGCGGCGCGAAGGCGCTGTGTTGGGATGATAACCCGGCGGCGCGCGACGTGGCGCAAGACGAGGGGTTTGAGATCCGCGATCTGGCCCGTGAGGGCGCGTTTGACGGTGTGGTCAGCCTGATTGTCAGCCCCGGCATTGCCCATCTTTATCCCGAGCCGAACAAGGTTGTGCGGGCCGCTTTAAGGGCCGGTGTGCCGGTGGATAATGACATTGGGCTGTTCTTTCGCTCGGTCACCACGTCTGAGTGGGACAATTTTGATGTGATGCCACGGGTGGTTGCGGTGACCGGTTCAAACGGCAAATCCACCACCTCGGCGCTGATCCACCATATCCTGTGCGAGGCGGGCCGCGAGGCGCAGTTGGCGGGCAATATTGGCCGGGGGGTTCTGGATATTGAGCCGCCGGTGGATGGCGGGGTGGTGGTGCTGGAATTGTCCTCCTACCAGACCGAGCTGGCCCGCGCTTTGACGCCCGATGTGGCTGTGTTCACCAATCTTTCCCCCGATCATTTGGACCGGCACGGCGGGCTTGGCGGGTATTTCGCCGCCAAGCGACGGCTGTTTGCCGAGGGCGGCCCGGACCGGGCGATTATTGGCGTGGACGAGGATGAGGGCGAATTTCTGGCGGGTCAGATGGCCGAGGGCGCGGGCGATGACCGGGTGATGCGCATCTCGGTCACGCGCAAGCTTACGGGGCCGGGATGGTCGGTTTTTGCGCCCAAGGGGTTTTTGGCTGAATACCGCAAGGGGCGGCAAGCGGGATCGGTTGATCTGCGCAATATTGCAAGCCTGCCGGGGCGGCATAATCACCAAAATGCCTGTGCGGCTTATGCGGTGTGTCGCACGCTGGGACTGGCGCCCAAGGTGATTGAAAAGGCGTTTGGCAGCTTTCAGGGTCTGCCGCATCGCTCTCAGATTGTGGCGCAAAGGCAGGGCGTGGTTTTTGTCAATGACAGCAAGGCCACCAATGTGGAAAGTGCGTTGCAGGCATTGAAGGCGTTCAAACGCATCCGCTGGATTTGTGGCGGGCTTGAGAAAGAGGGCGGGCTCGCAGGGCTGGCCCCCGGGTTTGAGCATGTGGCCAAGGCCTATGTCATTGGCCGTGAGGCGGCTGCATTTGCCATGCAACTGACGGGGGTTGAGACGGAAGTCTGTGGCACCATGGGGGAAGCCGTGAAACGCGCTATGGCTGAGGCCGAAGCGGGCGATACCGTGCTGCTGGCCCCGGCGGCGGCGAGCTTTGATCAATATGACAGTTTTGAG
>CAZZKL010000235.1:0-2668 GCA_964655135.1 uncultured Roseovarius sp.
GCAAGTGCTGGAAACCGGTGAAACCGGCTGGATTGCCGATTGGCTGATCACTGCGGCAAACTGATTGCATCCGCGCCTTGTGCGGGTCATATCAAGGCTATGACAGACCAGAAATCCATATTGATCACCGGGTGCTCATCGGGCATCGGATATGACGCAGCACATGGGCTGAAGGCGCGGGGGTGGCGGGTGTTTGCCGCCTGTCGCAAGCCCGAGGATTGCGCCCGCCTGATTGCTGAGGGGCTGGAAAGCCCGCTTTTGGACTATCAGGATGAGGCCTCGATTGCCTCGGCCTTGGCAGAGGTGCTTGAGGCCACGGGCGGGCGGTTGGACGCGCTTTTTAACAATGGCGCATTTGCCTGCCCCGGCCTGACCGAGGATGTGCCGGTTGATGCGTTGCGGGCAATCTTTGAGACCAATGTGTTTGGCTGGCATGACCTGACCCGGCAGGTGATTCCGGTGATGCGCCGCCAAGGACATGGGCGGATTGTGCAATGCTCATCTGTTTTGGGGCTGGTCACGATGCCATGGCGTGGGGCCTATAATGCCACCAAATTTGCCATTGAAGGGCTGAGCGATACCCTGCGAATTGAGATGCGCGGCACCGGGATTGATGTGGTGCTGATTGAACCGGGGCCGATTGCGACGAAATTCCGGATCAATGCCATTGCGCATTTTGAGCGCTGGATTGACTGGGAAAATACAGCGCGGGCCAAAGATTACGACACGATTATGCGCCAGCTATATGGCAAAGGCAGCAAAAATAAGTTTGAGCTGCCCGCCTCAGCTGTGACCAAAAAGCTGATCCATGCCATCGAGTCTAAACGCCCCAAAGCGCGGTATTATGTGACGACACCCACCTATATTATGGGCACATTACGCCGGATATTGCCCACAAGGGCGCTGGATTGGGTAATCTCTCGGGGATAGCTCATCAGCCCCTGACGTGGCTGCCTCGCGAGGCGCGCACGTTCGGGCGCGATGAGCGGCTGCGGCAAAATTCCTTTCGCATTTTACCAGCTAAGCGTCTACATGGGCCGCAACCGATATAAAAAAGGAACGCCAGATGCGTAATGATCCGCTATTTATCCTTGTGGCAGTGGCCTGTGTCGCTGTGCTTGCCATTCTAATATTTGGCATCGGCACCTTTGGCAAAGGCGGGGAGTTTAACCGCAAATACGCCAACAAGATCATGCGCTGGCGGATTGGGGCACAGTTTGTGGCGGTGCTGCTGATCATGCTGTTTGTTTTTATGCGCCGGATGGGGGGGCAGTAAATTGGTTGTGCTCAACAAAATCTACACCAAAACCGGCGACAAAGGCGAAACCGCGTTGGGCAATGGCATCCGTGTGGCCAAACATTCTTTGCGGGTGAATGCCTATGGCACCGTGGATGAGGTTAACGCCACGGTTGGCCTTGCACGGTTGCACGCCCATGGCGGGATGAGCGACGGCCTTGCCCGTATCCAAAATGATCTGTTTGATCTTGGCGCTGATCTGTGCCGCCCGGAAATGGAAAAAGACGCTGAGGCCGATTATGCCCCTTTGCGGGTGAATGAGGCACAAACCACCCGACTTGAGGCCGAAATTGACGCGATGAACGCGGGGCTTGAGCCATTGCGCAGCTTCATCCTGCCCGGCGGCTCTGAATTATCTGCCTACCTGCATTTGTGCCGCACGGTGTCACGCCGGGCTGAGCGGTTGGTGGTGGAGCTGGCCAGCACTGAGGCGGTTAATCCGGCGGCTGTGACCTATCTCAATCGCCTGTCAGACTGGTTTTTTGTCGCCGCCCGGGTGGCCAATAATGGCGGCAAAGATGACGTGCTTTGGGTGCCCGGCGCGAACCGTTGAATGCCACGTTTTGACATACTCTTGAAAGGTTTTTGCCTTTTAAGACGCAAACGCGACGTCGCAAGGCGGAAACGTGACGATTTTACCCTGTTTCATTCATTCCTGTCTCTGTTATGAACACGCGGGAAAGCTTTTGGGGGAGTCGCCTGTAGGCACCCCTTTCACACCAAGGAGACCATGCCAATGAAGGTGCTTGTGCCTGTCAAACGTGTGATCGATTATAACGTGAAAGTCCGTGTAAAAGCGGATGGCAGCGGGGTCGATCTTGCCAATGTAAAGATGTCGATGAACCCGTTCGACGAGATTGCCGTGGAAGAGGCCATTCGCCTGCGCGAAGCTGGTAAAGCGGAAGAAATCATCGCCGTCTCCATTGGCGTGAAGCAATCCCAGGAAACCCTGCGCACCGCGCTGGCCATGGGGGCCGATCGCGCCATTCTGGTGGTTGCCGCCGAGGATGTGCATACCGATATTGAGCCTTTGGCCGTTGCCAAAATCCTCAAGGCGATTGTGGATGAAGAAAAACCGGGCATCGTTTTGGCAGGTAAGCAGGCGATTGATAATGATATGAACGCCACCGGGCAGATGCTTTCGGCTTTGCTGGGCTGGTCGCAGGGCACCTTTGCCTCGGGGCTGGATGTTGACGGCGATACGGCTGTGGTCACCCGTGAGGTGGATGGCGGGATGCAGACGATCAAGGTCAAAATGCCCACGATCATCACCGTTGATCTGCGTCTCAATGAGCCGCGCTATGCCTCGTTGCCCAACATCATGAAGGCCAAGAAAAAGCCGCTGGATGAAAAAACCGCCGCCGATTACGG
>CAZZKL010000236.1:0-2668 GCA_964655135.1 uncultured Roseovarius sp.
CGCCCGTCAGAGTCACGCTGCCCGAGGCCTGATCGCCGATGATCAGATCAGACATGGTGGCAAGGATAAATTTGTCTGGCCCCGCTTTGGCAATGGCATCCAGCAGCTCTTTTTCGCTCAGCTTTTTGTTGATCAGGACGCGCTGGGTGAGCAAAATAATATCCCCAGAATCCTCGGGCAATTCAATAAAATACGACATTGGCGAGAACACAATGAGAGGGTTGTCTTGAAAGTTG
This sequence comes from uncultured Roseovarius sp., assembly GCA_964655135.1. Classification (GTDB taxonomy): domain Bacteria; phylum Pseudomonadota; class Alphaproteobacteria; order Rhodobacterales; family Rhodobacteraceae; genus Roseovarius. Next base: position 237 of record CAZZKL010000236.1, read on the forward strand.
CGTGCGTGCATCTCCAAAACCGGGTTGCGAAGATGCTCATAATCGGGATGTTGCCACACACGTTCAGGCGTAAGTTTCACCACCCAGTTTTTGGCAATATTCATTTTAAAGGCACCGACGCTGATCACATCAGCGGTGATGATGCCAGCCTCCTGCAGGGCGATGTATCCCGGGCTGGGCGCAATAACGGGTGAGGACAGTTTTGCGTCGATCCAATCAGACAGGCGGTCTTTCATATCGCCACCAAACTGAAAGGTCGCGAAAGCGGCACCCGCAAGCAGCGCCAGCCCAATTTCATTGAGGAAGGAGCCGCCGAAAAACCCCGTGCCGGTTTCCTGCGGCTCAGGTTCGTGTTCCTCGGATGTGGGTTTTTCGCGGTCCGGATCGTTCAAAGCGTCACCCCCCGTTTTGAATGGTTTCGTGAACCCTATCAGGATCGACATCATATTTCCATGATCCGGGTTCCCGCTGAAGAGAAGAATGCCTCCGGCGGGGATATTTTTGGCCAGAAGAAACATCAGGGTCTGTTCGTTATCAAATTGCTCAGCCCAAGGTAGCGAGGCAGCCTGTAAGGGCTGACGAGCGGCGCGCTTTGCCTTGGCGACGACCAATAATCGCGCCTTTCCCCTTGCCCTTCGGGGCCATCCGGGCAAGTCTGCGTTTTAATGGAACTTGGGCCTTATCTTATCCTTGCCTCACTGGAAGGCGCGATCACTGCCGCCGTGCTGGCGCTGACGGCTGTTGGTCTGTCGTTGGTGTTTGGCGTCATGCGGGTGGTGAACATTGCCCATGGCGAGTTTTTCATGCTTGGCGCGGTGATTGCCTGGTGGATCACCCAGATGATTGGCGGGCCTCCGGCAGTGGGTTTTGCGGTGGCATTGGTTATGGCCCCGCTGATTGTCGGCGCGATTGCGGTGTTGGCCGATATGACCATTCTCAAACGCTTGGATTATGACCCCGAGCGCACCATCGTCGCCACCATCGGGCTTTTGTACATCATTCAACAGCTCACCCTGATGACCTATGGCCCCGATGCGCACCCGGTCGCCGCGCCGTTCAACACCCGCCTTGCGATCCCGTGGGTCGAGCATGGCCCGGACGGGTGGAAGATGATCTGGCCTTGGGGCCTTGGCACTACCAGCTATAAGCTGGCGGTCATCGCGGCGGCGATTGTTGTTTTGCTGGGGGTCTGGCTGATGATGGCGCGTACCAAGATTGGCCTGTTGATGCGCGCGACGCAACAGGACCGCGAAATGGCGCAGGCTTTTGGTATCCCGGTGGAGCGGATTTATGCGCTGGTGTTTGGCATGGGCGCGGCCTTGGCGGCGCTGGCCGCCGTACTGATCGTGCCGATACAGCAGGCGCATTATTTGATGGGGGGCGATCCTTTGTTGCTCAGCTTCATCGTGGTGATCATCGGCGGGTTGGGCAGCCTGCCCGGCACGGTGGTGGCCGCCGTGATAATTGGCCTGAGTGACGGCATCATCTCGGTCTTTTTCTCGCCCACACTGGCGAAAATACTGGCCACTTTGCTGGTAGCGCTGGTGCTGGTGTTTCGCCCGCAGGGCCTGTTTGGGGCGCGCGCACGATGAGCGACACGCGCAAGGTCATCGCCTTGCATGGCGGCCTTCTGGCGCTGCTATTCGCGCTGCAATTCATCCTGCCCGCCTATCATCACGGCAATCTGGCGCGGATCATGGTACTGGCCAGCTATGCCATCGGTTATAACATCATGTTTGGCTATACCGGCCTGCTGAGCCTTGGCCACGCGCTGTTTTTCGCCGCCGGGATGTATGGCATGGGCCTGAGCATTCAGCATCTGGGCTTTGCCCCCGCCCCGGCGCTTTTGGCCGGAATTGCCGCCGGGATTGTTGTTGCAACCGCCGTGGGCCTGCTGGCGCTACGCACCGGCGGGGTGTCGTTCATGATCGTCACCTTGATGTTTGCCCAAGCCGGGTATCTGAGCATTTTATACTTTGGCAAATGGACACGCGGCGATGAGGGTTTTGTCATTCAGCAGGCGCAGCGCATCTTGTGGGGGATTGACCTGAGCCAGCCCGGCAATCGCTATTTCGCCGCGCTGATCCTGTTTGCCACCTGCCTGATCGCCTCACTCTGGCTGGTGCGTCGCCCGTTTGGCAAAACCCTGATTGCCATTCGCGAAAATGAGGAACGGGTCAGGATGCTGGGCTATAATACCTTCGCCCACAAACTTGGTGCGGTGGTGATCTCGGGCACAATCTCGGCCACAGCCGGAGCGGTTTACGGGCTTTTATTCGGCTATGCCGGGGCCAGTTTCGCCACAGTGCAATATTCGATCTTCCCGCTTTTATGGGTGCTTTTGGGCGGCGCAGGCACCATTTTAGGGCCGTTCATTGGCACTCTGTTCATGTTCTACCTGATCGACCTCTCAAGCGGGCTCACCTCGGCCT
>CAZZKL010000237.1:0-2598 GCA_964655135.1 uncultured Roseovarius sp.
CAGTTTGGGCTGCAACGCCAGCGCCTGAGCTTCCAAAGCGTCGTAATCAATCACTTCGGTTTTGGGATCCACGCCGTAATGATGCGCCTCAAACCAGCGCCCTGAAAGGTTGGCCCCAAGCCCGTGTGACAAATGCCCGCCCGCCGCCAGATCAAGCGATAAAACCGTATCACCGGGCTTGAGCAGCAGGAAAAACACCGCCAGATTGGCCTGCGATCCCGAATGCGGCTGCACATTGGCATAAGCGCAGTCAAACAGTTCCTTCGCGCGGTCAATCGCCGCCTGCTCCATGATGTCAACATACTCCCCGCCGCCGTGAAACCGGTGGCCGGGATAGCCCTCAAGCGTCTTGTTGGTCACCACATGGCCCAGCGCATCCAGCACCGCGCGGCTGATGATATTTTCCGAGGCAATCAGCTCAATCTGATCCTGCTGACGCCGGGCCTCATGGGTCAGGGCATCGGCGATAAGCGGATCAATATCCGAAATGGGGCTGTTGAAATGATCGGGCATTGGGTGTCTCCTGAGGCCAGATTACAGTGCGGCAAGTTCTTTCGCCAAGCCTTCTGTCGCAATCTCGATCAAGTCAAGTGTGCCGTCAAAATCGCGGGTATAATAGGGGTCAGGGACGTGATCCATGCCCGCACCGCTTGCGTAATCGGTGAAGAGATGCACCGGCGTGGTGTTTCCCATCGGGCGCAAGGCTTCGATATTGCCAAGGTTGTCATTGTCCATCCCGATGATCAGATCAAACCGGTCAAAATCATCCGCCACAAAAAGCCGCGCCCGCAGGTTTGACATGTCATACCCGCGCGCCTTGGCGGCTTCTTGCATCGGTCCATAAGGCGGATCATTGATATGCCAGCCCGAGGTGCCGGCGCTGTCTGCCTCGGCCCCGGTTGCAAGGCTGCGAAACACCGCCTCGGCTGTGGGAGAGCGGCAGATATTGCCAAGGCAGACAAACAGGATTTTACGTGGCATGTGGCTCCAACTCCCGGATGTCGCCCCTACACATCCTCGCCAATCTTATCTTGCGTTTGGGTGTCAAAATCAGCCGCATCATGGCGCTCATGCAGTTGCATCTCAGGCTCGCCAAAGCTGCGGTTGACCATGCGGCCCCGTTGCACGGCGGGGCGGGCCTCAAGCAGCTTGGCCCAGCGGACCACATTTTTATAGCTTTTCACATCCAAAAACGTGCCCGCATCATACTGCCGCCCCAGCACCAGATTGCCATACCACGGCCAGATTGCCATATCGGCAATGCTGTATTCCTCGCCCGCGATGTAGGTGTGATCGGCCAGTTGCCGGTCCAGCACATCCAACTGCCGCTTCACTTCCATAGCAAAGCGGTCAATCGGATACTGCCATTTTTCCGGCGCATAGGCATAGAAATGGCCAAAGCCGCCGCCCAGGTATGGCGCGCTGCCCATTTGCCAGAAAAGCCAGTTCATCACCTCGGTGCGTTCAGGGCCGGAGGCAGGCAAAAATGCGCCAAATTTCTCGGCCAGATGCACAAGGATATTGCCGCTTTCAAACACCCTCACAGGGGTGGCACCGCTACGGTCCATCAATGCGGGAATTTTTGAGTTCGGGTTGATCTCAACAAAACCGCTGCCAAACTGATCCCCGTCATTGATACTGATCAGCCAGGCATCATATTCCGCGCCGGTGTGGCCCGCCGCCAGCAATTCCTCAAACATCACCGTGACCTTGACGCCGTTGGGCGTGGCAAGTGAATAAAGCTGAAACGGATGCTTGCCGATGGGCAATTCCTTATCATGAGTGGCCCCGGCAATGGGCCGGTTGATCGAGGCAAAAGCACCGCCGCTCTCACTCTCCCATTTCCAGACGTCAGGCGGGGTGTAAATGTCATTGCTCATGGGGCAGCTCCTTGATGTATTTAAGATTGATGAAACTTGGGTCAGCAGCCCAAATCATACAAGACGCAATGTCGCACATCCTTCTGTGCAACATTGCAATCAATGTAGGGTGGGTGAAACCCACCACACCTGATCAATATTCCACCACCGCCCGAATGCTTTTACCTTCATGCATCAAATCAAACCCGTGGTTGATCTCTTCCAGTTTCAATTTATGAGTGATCATCGGATCAATCTCAATCTTGCCATCCATGTACCAATCGACAATCTTCGGCACATCGGTACGTCCGCGCGCCCCGCCAAACGCCGTACCGCGCCATGAGCGCCCGGTGACAAGCTGAAACGGCCGGGTTGAAATTTCCGCACCCGCAGGCGCCACGCCGATGATGATGCTTTCGCCCCAGCCCTTATGCGCCGCCTCAAGGGCTGTGCGCATCACCTCAACATTGCCGGTGGCGTCAAAGGTGTAATCCGCGCCGCCGCCGGTCAGTTCAACCAAATGCGCCACCAGATCGCCGGTTACTTTGGTCGGGTTAACAAAATCTGTCATGCCAAATTGCGTCGCCATCGGGATACGGGCATCATTCAAATCGACACCCACAATCTGATCTGCGCCTGCCAGACGCAGCCCCTGCACCACATTCAGCCCAATACCGCCCAGACCAAATACAATCGCCCGGCTGCCGATCTCGACCTTGGCGGTGTTGATCACCGCGCC
>CAZZKL010000238.1:0-2587 GCA_964655135.1 uncultured Roseovarius sp.
TTGGCTTTGAGCGCTATGTGCAATATGCGCTCGATGTGCCGATGTATTTTGTCTATCGCGACGGCCATTATATCAATGCTTTGGGGCAGTCCTTTCGGGATTTCCTCAAGGGGGAATTGCCTGCGTTGCCCGGTGAAAAACCCACGCTTTCCGATTGGGCCGATCACCTGACCACGCTTTTCCCTGAGGCGCGGATCAAGCAATTCATGGAGATGCGCGGTGCCGATGGCGGCCCGTGGCGCAGGTTATGCGCATTGCCCGCCTTCTGGGTCGGGTTGATGTATGATCAGGCCTCGCTTGATGCCGCTTGGGATTTGGTCAAGCACTGGGATGCCGAGACCCGCGAGGCGCTGCGGGTGGCGGCCAGTGTTGACGCGCTTCAGGCTGAGGTGGCGGGGGTCAACATGCATGATCTGGCGCGTGAGGTGGTGGCCATTTCGCACGCGGGTCTCAAGGCGCGGGCGCGGCCCGGCGCGGGTGGGCTGATCGAGGATGAGACCCATTTCCTTAATGCGCTGCATGAAAGCATTGAAAGCGGTCAGGTGCCTGCTGATGAGTTGCTGGCGCATTATCAGGGGGATTGGAACGGGGATCTGAGCCGGATTTACGCGGAATATTCTTATTGATTGCCAATGTGGGGGTGGGTTTCACCACACCCTACATTGGAAATAAAAATCCGAATAATTTTTGACCCCCTTGTGTTGTCCTATCACAAGGTCGCTTTGGCCTTGCTTGCAGCACATGCAAAATAATTTAATTCGGAGGAACGAAAATGTTCAAAATCGCAGGGCTTTCACTTGGTATCACCATGGGCGTCACCATGCTTGCAACCATGGCGCTGGCGCAGGAGGAATACGAATCCGTCATCATGCAGGGCACGGCCGGGGGCGAGGCCATCCTGACCAACGCCGATGGCATGACGCTTTATACCTTTGACAAAGACAAACCCGGGGTTTCAAATTGCAACGGGGGATGCGCCAAGAAATGGCCGCCGGTGGGGGCAGAAAACGCCGGGTTGGTTGAGGATGATTATACCGTCATCACCCGCAAGGATGGCCGCCTGCAATGGGCCTATAAGGGCGCGCCTTTGTATACCTGGATCAAAGATACCAAAGCAGGCCAGACCTCGGGCGACGGGCTTGGCGGTAAATGGCATACGGCGAAACCCTAAAAATTACAGACCATAACATGAGACGTTTTGAAGGCCCCTTCCTGAACGGAGGGGCCTTTTGCAGGCCTAATATATAATCAAGCCTTCAATTTGGGTTTTGCCCCGGCACGACAGGCGCTATAGCAGGCTTGAGATGGCAAAGAAAAAGAAACAAAAACGCAAAACGATCCAGCCAACGCTGCTGATTCCGGTGCGCTGGCTGCAGCGGTGGGTGTGGCGGTTTGGGCTTATCGTGCTGTTTGTGGTGGTGACCGTGGTGGCCGGGCACCGCGAACTGATGCCGCCCAGAACCTATTATATGGGGCAGGAAGCCCGGCGTTTGGGCGGGATCAAATATCAATGGGTGGATTTGGATAATGTGGCCCCGGTGATGGCGCGCGCGCTGGTGGCGGCCGAGGATGCCAATTTCTGTGCCCATTGGGGGTTTGATGTGGCGGCGATTCGCAAGGCGATTGATCAAGGCGCCAAACGCGGCGCGTCAACCCTGACGCAGCAGGTGGTGAAAAACACCTATCTCTGGCATGGGCGCAGTTATGCCCGCAAGGCGATGGAGGCCGCACTGACGCCGCTGGTTGAGCTGTTCTGGACCAAACGGCGGATTATCGAGGTCTATCTGAATATTGCCGAGTTTGATGAGGGGGTGTTTGGGATATACGCCGCCTCGCAGCATTATTTTGGTGTGACCCCGGATAAGTTAAGCCCAAGACAGGCGGCGCGGCTGGCGGTGGTTTTGCCCTCACCCAAGAAACGCTCGGCCAGCAAACCCACGTCGCGGTTGCGCCGGCGGGCGGCCTCGGTGATGGACGGGGCGGCCACGATTGGCCGGGACGGGCGGGCGGATTGTTTTGAGGATTGAAACCCCGGCCTGATCGGGGCATTGAATATGGGGTGCATTTGAGGTGGTATTGACCAATGGCTAAGCTTTATCATTTTCCATTATCGCCGTTTTGCCGCAAGGTGCGTCTGGTGCTGGCGGAAAAGCGGATTGATTGCGCGCTGGTGGAAGAGCGCTATTGGCAAAAAGACATTGATTTTCTGCGCCGAAACCCGGCGGGCAAGGTGCCAGTGCTGCGGATTGACGGCATGACGCTTTCGGAAAGCACGCCGATCTGTGAGTATCTGGAAGAGAAATATCCCGAGCCGTGTTTGATGCCGAAATCCATCACCGGGCGGTATGAGACCCGCAGGCTGGTGGCGTGGTTTGATGATAAGTTTCATCAGGAAGTGACGTCGAAACTGCTCTATGAGCGGGTCCATAAGAAGGTGATGGGGCAGGGCTATCCTGATAGCCGCAATGTCAAGGACGGGGCCAAGGCGATCAAGTTTCACCTTGATTATCTGGCCGGGTTGCTGGACGCGCGGCGCTGGCTGGCGGGGGATATTATGACGCTGGCGGATTTTGCTGCTGCGGCGCAT
>CAZZKL010000239.1:0-2557 GCA_964655135.1 uncultured Roseovarius sp.
AAATATCCTGCGGCCTGCGGTTCATGGCGAATACCGAGCCGGGCAGCATACCACTGGCACCGGCAAGGCTCATTAACTGTAAAAATTCACGTCTTGAAATAGACATAAAATATTTCTCCTCCCGGATTTTGGGGTATTTATTGTAATAAGTATGAGTGTATTGATTGTGAGTGAATTCCAGTCTGGCGGTAAACAGTGTCGGATCTTTAATTATTTTATTTGCCAGGTGGTGACACAACAACTGGTTTATCTTAGCAGTATTTTCATGCGGGGTTAAGCTGTTGCCTGTCACATCCTTTCATATCTGATACGCAGGTATGAAATCATAAAAAATTTAGTTATGAGTGGCTATAGAAAGACTAAGGTGGCGACAATTTATTCACAGTTCTTAAAACTATATTTTTCTGCATCCACTTTTCGTATCTGTCACATGAATGCACCGCTGAAACATATTCTAAATATTGTCATAGAAATGTCATATCTCCCGCCTATACTGCGCGCCAGTTGAAAGGGCATATCCTGCTCGTATCGACGCTACGGTCTGCCCTGGAGTAACGGGGTAAAGACCTCAGAGTATTAAATCGGTGATGCTGCGCGTTGTAGTGTCACGCCAACTAATCGCAAGACAGGAGCTAACTGAATGCATAAGCATATATTGACAGTAGCCATTATGGCTGCCTGCGCGGGCATGAGCCTCAATACCGTTGCCGCTGAAAATGGCACAACCACTGTAGGTGGCAAGGCCTATTTTGATTTTACCAATATTGATCAAACCAGTGACGGTGTTAAGGCAGGAAAGAGAAACGGAACTGGCGCTGATGGTAAACGTTTTTATCTGGGTATCAAACACGGCTTTGATGATATGTGGTCGACCAATTTGACCACTGACTTTAAATATGACAGTGGTGCCGGGGCAACTCAGTTGTATGTGAAAAAAGCATATCTACAGGCCAAATTTTCTGATGCTGCTGTGGTTCGTATTGGTTCTGCTGACTTACCCTGGGTTCCTTTTGTGGAAGGCCTGTATGGCTACCGCTATGTAGAGAATACACTTATCGATCGGCTTAAGTTTGGTACTTCTGCTGACTGGGGTGTCCATTTGAAAGGTAAGCAAATGGGTGGCAAGGTGAAATACGCTATCTCTGTGGTTAATGGTAATGGTTACAAGAACCCCAGCCGTTCACAAAGTATGGATATGTCAGGTCGGATCAGTGTTAATCCGGTTAAGAATCTGACCCTGGGAGCAGGCTTCTATAATGGTAAATTAGGCCAGGATACTCAGGGTGCTACCGTCACCAATACAGCAACTCGGATGGATTTTGTTGCGGACTATCGCTTTGATATGTTTAATGTTGGTGGAGAGTATTTCAGTGCTAAAAACGACACTAAGTCCGCGATAACAGGTCCTGGCGATAAAGCTGACGGTTATTCAGTATGGGCAACAGTTAAACCCACTGAGAAGATTGCTGTTTTTGCGCGTTATGATTCGGCTAAACCCCAGAAAACTACAAAACCCAATCTAAAGAATACCTATTACAATATTGGTGTGTCTTATAAGGCACGTAAAAATGTTGATCTGGCACTGGTTTACAAAAATGAGAAAGTTGAAAATGGTAGCTGGAAAAGCAGCAATGGTACGATTGGCGGTACCAACGGGGGACAATATAAGGAAATCGGCCTGTGGACACAGGTTAAGTTCTAAGTATCTGGCTCTATAACTCTCTTCCAGAGGAAGAGAACGGGGCAGTTGTCCTTCGGTAAAAGCCTGTCTAATGACAGGCTTTTTTTCGTTATTATGGCGCCCTGTCCTGAAATAAGTTGACACATTGAGAACTTATAGCGTTGATTTTTTTTGACCAGCTCAGGCTCGAAAGAACCTCCTCGGTAGCGAGGAGTATTAAGCTCAAACTGGCCATCTTTAGTCTGTAGAATCTCGCTGGTATAGCCATTGATTTTAAGTATGCTGTTTGTTGTCTGTGCTGGCACTGCTGTTACACTGAACTTAACAAATTCTTGGTAATGGGTCGTCTTCAAGTTCATTGAGTATGCGCTCACCACCTATTTCGGTTTCCATTAAGACCTGCTCAATGTTTGAATCAATTTGACCGATAATGGCAGCATCCCGACCTTCTTTAATTGTGTGCCAGCTATCAAGCAGGGCCGTTGCTTCAGCAGGGTCAACTATCGCAACCACCCGTCCTTCACAGGCGAGATACATCGGGTCGTAACCGAGTATGTCACAGACAGATTGCACTGGATTACGTACTGGAAGATTCGCCTGCTGTAAACGAATGCCAAGGCCGGTTGCGCGTTGTATCTCTGTGCAGACAGTTGCAATACCACCACGCGTTGGATCACGCATAAAACGTAATCCTGAAAATTTGTGCGCGGCCAGAGTGAGATTTAAAACGCTGGCGGCATCGGACTGAATATCGCCAGACAGGCCGAATTCTTCACGGGCCAGCATCACCGCAATACCATGATCACCAACCGGGCCGCTGACAAGAATGGCATCATCCGGTTTAATGTTCTGCATAGTTAAAACATGGCCATTACG
>CAZZKL010000240.1:0-2532 GCA_964655135.1 uncultured Roseovarius sp.
TTGGACATCTTCTTGCCCTCAACCTGCAACATCTCATTATGCAGCCAATAGCGCGCAAACCCGTGCCCGCTGCATTTCGACTGGGCTATTTCATTCTCATGGTGCGGGAACATCAGATCATTGCCACCCCCATGGATGTCAAACTCAGCCCCCAGCAATTCATAAGCCATCGCCGAACATTCAATATGCCAGCCCGGCCGCCCGCGGCCCCAGGGCGAGGGCCACCCCGGCAGGTCATCCGTCGACGGCTTCCACAAAATAAAATCCATCGGATTGCGTTTATAGGGCGCCACCTCAACCCGAGCGCCTGCGATCATATCGTCAATTGAGCGCCCCGACAGCGCGCCATATTCCGTGTAGCTTTCCACCGCGAACAGCACATGCCCATCAGCCTCGTAGGCGTGACCCTTGGCAATCAGCCCCTCAATCATCGCCACCATCTGCGGCACGAATTCCGTCGCCCGCGGCTCGGCGTCCGGGCGCATCGCCCCAAGCGCATCCATATCCTGATGATACCAGTCAATCGTCTCATCCGAGCGTTCATGGATCAGCTCTTCCAGCGACCGTTCATCGCCCGCCTCTTTGCGTGCCAAAGCCGTCGCGTTGATCCGATCATCCACATCGGTAAAATTGCGCACATACGTCACGTGCTCCGCCCCATAAACATGCCGCAACAACCGGTACAGCACATCAAACACCAATACGGGCCGCGCATTGCCCAAATGGGCGCGGTCATAGACCGTCGGCCCACAGACATACATCCGCACGTCATTGGCATCCAAAGGCTCAAACACTTCTTTCTTGCGGGTTTTGGTATTGTGCAGGCGTATCTTAGTCATAAAGCTATCCTAAACGGGTATTCCCCCGCGGGCTTTAGCAACTTCATGTCAGAGATAAAAGTAAACCGGCCCGCGAGACTATGTCAGCAGGTAATACAGCAAATATTGTTTGTATTGCGGTTCATAGCCGGGTGCATAGCACCCAAAGGTTCTGTTTGTCAAAACCCCACTGATTTGCAAAGCTAGCAACATGAACCGTGAGTTTGTAAATGAAATCTGCAAAGCCCTGCCCGGTGCAGAATTATCCGACCCCTGGGGCGGCGGCCATGACGCTTGGAAAATCGGCGGCAAGATGTTTGGCTCTGTTGGTTCAGCGGGTACGGGTGTTTCAGTAAAAACGCCGGATGTTGAAACCGCTGGCTTGTTGATCGAAATGGGCCGCGCTGAGCGGGCTGCCTATTTCCACAAAAGCTGGGTGCACCTTCCCTGGGGGTGCGTTGAAAACGATGAACTGACCGAGCGGTTGCATAATTCCTATCGGATCATCCGCAGCGGATTGACCAAGAAATTCCAGGCAACGCTCGGCCCGTTTGAAGATCAGTCGTAGCTGACAATTTCGTACTCGACCCCATCACTATCATCGAAATAAAACCGCCGCCCCGGTTCATAATTGCCATGGTTGGTTGGCGAAAACCCGGCCTTTTTCACCCGTTCCTCACAAGCGTCCAGATCATCAACCACAATACCCACATGGTTTAGCCCGCCAAGTTGGCTGTAATTATCCTGAGCCGCCGTTTGTTTACCCCCCAGCCCAGTGTAAAGCGCGAGATAGTCAGTGTCGGAGCCAACATGCACCGTGTAACCACCAGCAATCGCTTCCCCTTGCCAGCGAATGTGCCAACCAAATAGCTCACCCAACATCGCCGCTGTCGCCTGCGGATCTTTGACGGTTAGATTTACATGTTCAATGCGCGTTTCCATGGTTGATATCCTTTTGTCTTGTTTTAACTTCGAATCATTTGTAATTCCTCAAGTATACTTGAGGTCAAGCAAAGGATTTCTGAGATGCCGGTTTCCCGCGAATTGTCGATTGGTTATCTTGCCAGACGCACCGGGCTGGCCGTGTCCGCAATCCGGTTTTATGAGGAAAAAGGCCTGCTAGTGCCGGGGCGCAACGCCGGAGGGCAAAGACGTTATACGCGTTCAGATATTCGTCGCCTTTCGTTTGTGATGATCTCGCAGCAATTGGGGTTTTCGCTCGTACAAATACATGAATTGTTCAAAAGCCTGCCCGACAACCGCACCCCCACCAAAGCTGACTGGACCCGAATGGGAAATCGCTTTCGCCGGGATATTGATGCTCGAATTGATGGCCTGACAACGCTTCGCGACAAACTTGATGGTTGTATTGGATGTGGTTGTTTGTCGCTAAAAAAATGCGCGCTTTACAATCCAAAAGACCGGGCTTCGGCCAACGGTCAGGGCCCTAGGTATTTGGTCGGTGACAATCCGCAGACATTTTAGTTCACTTAAAACCAATGCGCGATAGATTGCTGAAAAGCCCAACAATTCAAAAGCAACGTGAAATACTCACAATGACGTGTATTGAATGTGAGCGCCCATTCCGCCACCCGTAACGCGCGCGCTGGGCGCATAATCAAATCCAAAAAAGGGATAGTATAATGACACTTACCAAATTGCTTATTGTCGGTGCGGCAATCTTTACGCTTGCTGCCTGCGAAAAGCCACAACA
>CAZZKL010000241.1:0-2503 GCA_964655135.1 uncultured Roseovarius sp.
CGAAACGCTTTAGCATATGCCCTATGGTGCGAGCGTGGGTTTCACCCACCCTACGCCAAGACACCGCCTAAGGATCAATCAGACCATGCCCTCACCATTACAGTATGAACACCGTCTGGTTTTTGTGCCATAACAACTGCTGCAACGGCCAAACTTAAGCTTGCCATAAATATCCTTGCCCATAAGAACTTCACCCGCTCCGCCACAGATTGTGCAGGGGGCATTGCCCGAGCCATAGCAACGATGACACCGCCGTTTTGCGGCCTGCACTTTTTTCTTTGGGGCGTGATAGGTTTCCATGGGTATTTCCAAATAACTCAAGTAAATTGCTTAATCCGTTATAATTTTACACAAACCATCATTTCTGTCACCATCCCTGCCCTGAGATGGGCGCAAAGCCGCCACTGCCCGTTGATAAGACACAAAAAAAGCCCGGAAGGGGGTCCCTCCGGGCTTGGTAGTTTTTAACGGTTTGGCGGCTTAATTCAGCGCCAAATCGGTAATATCATGGGTCCAGGCCGCATCCCCCGGATCGGCGGTGATGACCGGGTCCGAGCCGCCCGACAAAAGCGAATCCACCGTGCGCTGGAAATCCGCCGGGTCAAGCTCGCCGTTGGAACCGGCTGTCAGCTTGGCAATCTCACCCATCATGCGGATCTGATGCTTTTCGGTTTGGGCACCGGTTTCATCATGCTCCAGCACGATCATCGCCGCCTCGGTTTGGTTGTTTTCGGCCCATTTCCAGCCCTTCATCGAGGCCCGCACAAAGCGCACCATCTTATCCTTGAAGGCCGGGTCTTTGAGGTTTTCACCCAGCACATACATGCCATCCTCAAGCGTCGCCACGCCCTGATCTTGGTATTTGAACACCACCAGATCGTCGGGCGTGAGGCCCGCATCAATGATCTGCCAATATTCATTATAGGTCATGGTCGAGACACAAGCCGCTTGGCCCTGAAGGATCGGATCAACGTTGAAACCCTGTTTGAGCACGGTCACGCCGCCGTCTGATCCATCGGTGGCCAGACCCAGTTTGCTCATCCAGCTGAGGAACGGATATTCATTGCCAAAGAACCACACACCCAGGGTTTTGCCGGCAAAATCCGCCGGGGATGAAATGCCCGCATCCTTGCGACAGGTCAGCATCATGCCCGAGGTTTTGAACGGCTGCGCGATATTGACCAGATCAAGGCCCTTCTCGCGTGACGCCAAGGCCGACGGCATCCAATCCAGCACCACATCGGCACCGCCGCCTGCAATCACCTGCGCCGGGGCCACATCAGGGCCGCCCGGCCTGATCGTCACATTCAGGCCTTCATCGGCATAAAAGCCCTTGTCCAGCGCCACATAATAACCCGCGAACTGCGCCTGCGTGACCCATTTGAGTTGCAGCGTCACATCGTCCGCCGCCTGCGCAAGTGACGCGCCAAGCGCCATCACCCCGGCAATGGCTGTTGTCAGTAGTTTATTCATTGGTCGTTCTCCCTTTTTTGGTTGGTTACTTATCGTCTCGTTAACTTCGTTGCGAGGGGTGCCAGAAGGTCACCATTTTCTCGATCATCGCCACAGTGCCGTAAAAAGCCGAGCCCGCCAAGGCCGCGACGACAATTTCCGCCCAGACCATATCGAGCGCCAGCCGCCCGGCCTCGGATTGGATGCGAAAGCCCATGCCATAAATCGGCGAGCCGAAATACTCGGCCACAATCGCGCCGATCAGCGCCAGAGTGGTGCCAATCTTGAGCCCGTTGAAGATGAACGGCATGGCGGCGGGCAGGCGCAGTTTGAACAGGCTTTGCCAATATCCGGCGGCATAGGTGCGCATCAGGTCGCGCTGAATAACATCCGCCTCACGCAGGCCCTGCACGGTGTTCACCAGCATGGGAAAAAACACCATCACCACCACCACGGCGGATTTTGATTCCCAGCCAAAGCCGTACCATTTGACCAATATCGGCGCGATGCCAACAATCGGCAGCGCCGCCACCATATTGCCGATCGGTAAAAGCCCGCGTTGCAGGAAATCCGAGCGGTCAATAAAGACGGCCGTCACGAAGGCCGCAGCACAACCGATCAGATAGCCCGACAAGGCACCTTTGAGGGCGGTTTGGACAAAATCCTTCCACAGCAAATTGGTGGTGGCGGCAAATTTCACCGCAATCAGCGAGGGCGGCGGCAGCAAAATCGGGCTGATCTCCAGCGCCCGCACCACGCCTTCCCACAGGATCAGAACCGCAAAACCAAAGAGCGCAGGCACCATGATCCGCGCCCAGCGTTTTTGCTGGTATACCGAGCGGGACAGCCAGATGTTAACACTGGTGGCAATGGCCCAGAAGGCAAGGGCAGCAATCATCCAGATCATCGCAACATCCCCATGCGTTTAAGGGTGATTTTCTGGATGATACCCACGATAGTGACCAAGGCCCCGGCCAGCAGGGCGGCGACAATCAACGCGCTCCAGATGCGGATCGGCGGGCCAAACTGATCGCCCACCAAAATGCGCGCG
>CAZZKL010000242.1:0-2492 GCA_964655135.1 uncultured Roseovarius sp.
AGAAAGACGGTATTACGCGAAGTTCCTTTTATTTTTTCCAACTGATTCTATCGATTGTTGAGAAATTGTCGAGCCTGAAACGGCGCAAACACTATATAATTGTGCACATATTTTCGTTATTTCGCCTTTTTTGGCAATAATTGCACTAACAACGTAAAAATGACGAAAAAAACGGTGTGAAGAATACCGAAGAAAACGTCGTAATAGAATAATAACATCGTTTTTGGATCAGATTTATCTATGCCTTACCGCTCACATGTTGCTGACCATTCGTACGAAGCGAGGATATTTAAATTTCGTGCTCTGGTCGCGGCCATTTTTTGCTTATTTTTACTGGGCATGTTGTTATTCCGTCTCTCCTGGTTACAAATTGTTGATTATGACCACTTTGCTGATTTATCAGAGAATAACCGAATTCGCCTGATGGCTCTGCCGCCGACGCGGGGGTTGATTTTTGATCGAAATGGTGTGGTGCTGGCGGAGAACAAACCAACCTATCATCTGGAAATTATTCCCGAACAAGTCGATGATATGGCGCAGACACTCGCAGGTCTGGCTGAAATCGTCACCTTGACGGAAGCCAATATCGAGGCATTTAAGGAACAATTACGCGTCCATCGTTCATTTCAGCGCATTTCCTTACGCAGTCGTTTGAATGAAGATGAGGTGGCGGTCCTAGCTGTAAATCGGCATCGCTTTCCCGGTATGGATATCAATGCGCGCCTAACCCGCTTTTATCCTCAAGGCTCCGCAGTTGGGCATGCTGTGGGTTATGTGGGCAGAATTAATCAAAAAGAATTAGCGATAATTGATAAAGGAAACTATCGCGGTACAGCACATATTGGTAAAACAGGGTTGGAGAGGTATTACGAAACTGAATTGCATGGTGCAGTTGGTCGACAAAAAGTAGAAGTAAATGCTCAGGGCAGGGTGCTACGTATTTTGGAAAAAGTACCATCGGTATCAGGTAATGATCTGGTGTTGAATCTAGATATCGAGCTACAAAAGCTGGCGGATGAGGCGTTAGGGGATTTTGCAGGTTCAGTGATAGCAATTGAGCCGCATACTGGCGCAGTGGTGGTATTTGTTAGTAAACCTGAATACGATCCAAACCTATTTGTTCACGGGATTAGTCATAAAAATTATGATGCTTTGCAATATGGTATTGATAAGCCATTATTTAATCGAGCGTTATTCGGTCAGTACCCACCGGGATCCACATTTAAACCTTTTCTCGGATTAGCGGGTATTGAACAACACCAGTTCGGGGTGAGGGAATCCATTTATTGCCGTGGGCACTATTTGCTTCCGGGTGATGCGACTGAACGTAAATATCGTGACTGGAAAAAAACAGGTCACGGTACGGTGGCACTTACCAAAGCAATCGAGCAGTCGTGTGATGTTTATTTTTATGAATTAGCCTATCGCATGGGTATTGACCGTATGCATGATTTTTTAGCGCAGTTTGGTTTTGGCAAACGCTCGGGGATTGATTTACTGAATGAGAGAAAAGGCTTGCTGCCATCGACTGACTGGAAAAAGAAAACGTATGGAAAAATTTGGTATCCCGGTGAAACCTTAATTGCCGGAATTGGTCAGGGTTATATGCTATCGACACCTGTGCAGTTGGCAGTTGCAACGGCCGCGTTGGCAAGTCGTGGTGAAAAAATAACGCCTCGATTATTGAAAGAAGTTCACAATTCAAAGGACAACACGGTGAAGCGGCGTGACCCGTCGATGACCATAATTGAATTAGAGCGAGAAAGTCATTGGGATGTGATCTTTAATACCATGCAAAAAGTCGTGCACGGAAAACGCGGTACGGCGCGTGCAACGGGTTGGGGGATGAAATTTAAAATGGCGGGGAAGACAGGCACAGCACAGGTTTTTGGTATTGCGCAAGATGAGGAATATGATGCGGAAACCGTGGCAAAAAAATTGCGTGACCATGCTTTGTTTATTGGTTTCGGCCCAGTTGAAGACCCTGTGCTTGCGGTTGTGATTGTTGCTGAAAATGGCGAACATGGCAGTAAAATGGCACCGATAGCAAAACTGTTAATCACACGTTATCTGGAAAAATATATAAACCCTGAACAATATATAAATGCTGAATAAAGATGCAGTACCGTAGAAAACATGCGCTCTCCGAAAGGAAAATATGAAAACGCCTAGCTCACAGTTTTTTGAATCGGAGTACCAAAGCCGAAGCGCGCGTTTTTTGCAGTTTCTGCATATTGATACCACGCTGCTCGTGAGCTTATTGGTTTTAATGGTGGCGGGTTTGGGTATTTTATACAGTGCCGCAGATGGTTCGGTTGATTTGATTAATCGGCAGATTGTGCGTTTGGCAATTGCATTCGTGGTTATGTTCATCGTTGCGCAGATTCCACAACAGCAGTTGTATCTATGGGCTCCCTGGTTATTCGCAGCAGGTATTATTTTGCTTATCCTGGTGCTGGTGGCGGGTGATGTCGGTAAGGGGGCGCAGCGTT
>CAZZKL010000243.1:0-2440 GCA_964655135.1 uncultured Roseovarius sp.
TGTGCAAACGCGCCATGGGGCAGGTCGCGCGCGGCGATACGATTTATCAGATTGCATCGGATACGGGCACATGACGGCGGGGGTGCATCCGGTTGACCTGAGTGCTGTCCGGCAAGCCGCTGAGGCGTTGCAAGGGATTGCATTCCGCACGCCTTTGTTGGAAAATCTTGATGTTAATCAAATGCTTGGCGGGCGGTTATTGCTCAAGATGGAATCGATGCAGCGCACCGGGGCGTTTAAATTTCGCGGCGCATATAATTGTATCAGGCAATTATCCAACGCGGAAAAATCACGCGGCGCGATCACTTATTCTTCGGGCAATCACGCGCAGGGTGTGGCGCTGGCGGCGCGGATTTTAGGCAGCTCGGCGTTGATTGTGATGCCATCGGATGTGCCCGAGGCCAAGATGCAGGCAGCGCGCGATCTTGGCGCTGAAATTGTAACCTTTGAGCGTGATTTGCAAAGCAGTGATGAGGTGGTTGAGCGCCTGCGGGTTGAGACCGGGCGCATTGTTGTGCCGCCAAGCGCCGATGCGCGGGTGCTGGCAGGGGCGGGTACGGTGGCGCTTGAAATGCTGGAGCAGGCGGATGAGATTGACGCCATTTTGGTGCCTTGCGGTGGTGGCGGTCTGACGGCGGCCACGGCTGTGGTGATGCAAGGGCTTTCGCCCAAGACGCAGGTTTTTGCCGCCGAGCCAGAGCTGTTTGATGATACCCGCCGGTCACTGGAATTGGGCACACGGGTGCAAAACCCCGTGGGGCAGCGCACGATTTGCGATGCGATCATGACGCCGACGCCCGGCGCGCTGACATTCCCGATTAATCTTGATCTGCTGGCCGGGGGGCTGGTGGCCAGCGATGATGAGGTGCGCGCGGCGATGCTGTTTGCGTTTGATCAGTTCAAAATTGTGGTTGAACCGGGGGCCGCCGTGGGGCTGGCGGCGGTTTTATCGGGTCGGATCGACATCACCGGCAAAACCATCGCCACCGTGGTGACCGGCGGCAATATTGATGCGCTCCGCTTTGGCGCGTTGTTGCGCGAAGCGCAGGACAAAAGGGAAAATACATGCAGCGCAGATTGATGGCCGGGTTGCCGACTTGGAAAACGACATGACCGGCGCGGATTTCAATTTCGACGAAGGGATCGACCGCCGCGAGGTTCCGGCGTTGAAAACCCATCCTATGGTCGTGGGCGCGGATGGCGCGGGTCTGTTTGCCGCTGGGGTGGCGGATATGGATTTCAAGGTGGCGCCGCCGATACTGGCCGCGATGCAAAAACGGCTGGAGCACGGTGTTTTTGGCTATGAGGCATGGCCGGATGGGTTGGTGCCGGCGCTGACGGATTGGCTGCAAAAACGCCATGGCTGGCGGGTGGATCAGGGTGATATTTTGCGCGCGCCCAATGTGTTGAACACGCTGGCCACCGCCGCCGCACTGTTCACGGATGCGGGCGATGGCATCATTATTCAGCCGCCGGTGTTTTTTGATTTCTTCGATATATTGCGGGAAAATAACCGCCGTGTGGTGGAAAACGCATTGATCCTTGAGCGCGGGCGGTATGTTCTAAATTTTGAAGGTTTGGAACAGTTATCGCAGGATAAATCTGTAAAAATGTTGTTTTTATGTAATCCACACAACCCCGTTGGTCGGGTCTGGAGCTGGGCGGAATTGCAAAAGATCGGCGATATTTGCGGGCGCAATGGGGTATTGGTGGTATCGGATGAAATCCATGGGGATATTACCTATGCGGGGCATGATTATACGCCGTTTGCATCGCTTGGGGAGGGCTATGCGCAAAATTGCATTAGCTGCGTTTCGCCGGCCAAAAGTTTTAACATTGCCTCTTGTTCGGGGGCGTTTGCGATTATTGCGGATGCGGCAAGACGCGCGGCGTTCAAAGCCGAAAACAGCCGCCTGTCGGTGAGCAAAAACAATGCATTTGCCAGCGTTGCGATGATGGCCGCTTACCGCGACGGGGCGGCGTGGCTGGATGCGGTGCGGGAATATCTGGCGGGGAATATTGCGTTTGTTCGCAAAAGGTTAGAAGGCATTCCTGACGTTGAGATGATTGAGCCTGAGGGCACGTTTCTGCTGTGGCTGGATTTTCGTGGGCTGGGGTTAAGCCCCGATGATCTGGCGGCATTCTTGCGCGGAAAAGCCGGGTGGGCGGTGACACGCGGGCAGGCTTTTGGGCGAGAGGGCGAAGGCTTTGCAAGGGTTAATATTGCCTGCACGCGGGCCAGGCTTGAGGCCGCGTTGGATCAGCTTTGCGCGGCCCTAAGCCCGTAGTTTTTCGCCTTTGGGGTCAAAGGGCGGCTGATGCAGGATGCGCGCTTTGTGCGGCTGGCCAAGTACCATCACCTCAACCTGATCGCCCGGCATGGCGTCTTTGACAAAGCCAAGGGCCAAAGACATGCCGACGCTATAGCCATAGGTGCCCG
>CAZZKL010000244.1:0-2348 GCA_964655135.1 uncultured Roseovarius sp.
TGGGGAGGGTCAGGCGCGGCCCGACGTTACCGCCGGGCGGGACGGTTCTTTATAGGGTATGTTGGTGATCCTGAATGAAGCGGATTATAATTCCACCATACTACACCCCATAACACCCTTGTGACGTGACATTCCAAATCTGGCCGGTACAGTCGCCAAAACCCATCAAGGACTGTGGCCTCATGCGATTGATTCTGGTATTTTTATCCCTGTTTTGGGCCTCATCAGTGGCGGCTGTAGTGGTTGCTGTAGGCCCGCAACCCGCCCCCTGCCAGGCTGAAATCCCCTGCCCGTTGGGCGCGCGCTCGTATCATATCAAAGAGCCGGACGGTTGGGATGGCAAAACCCCCTTGCCGGTGTTGCTGCATTTTCATGGCTGGAAGCGGCAGGGGGCGCTGATTGTCAAACATGGGCGTATTTCCGGGGCAACGCGGCGGCGCGGGGTGTTGCTTCTGGCCCCTAACGGGCGCGGTAAGACGTGGGATTTTTGGGATTCGGAAACCGATGATGTGGCTTTTGCCGCCGCGGTGATTGAAGACGCCGCCAAGCGCTATCCGATTGACCGCTCACGGATTTATGTGTCGGGCTATTCTTACGGCTCGGCCATGGCGTGGCGCTATGTTTGTGAAAACGGCAACAGCGTGGCGGCGTTGCTGGCGGTTTCCGGCACTCTGGATCAATCCGAGGACTGCCCCGAGGCCCCGCGCGAGGTGCGCCATGTGCACGGGACAAGTGACAATGTGATGGATTTCCCCTTTGGGCCGGGCGGCGATACCACCTATCCGGTCAAGCTTTGGCGCGATAAGATGGGCTGTACTCAGGGCATATCAGCGGGCGACTGGCAAATAACTGAAGAAGATAAATTCAGCCGCACCATATGGGAGGATTGCACCATGGGCCGGGTGGTTCTGGATGTGCATTCACGCGGGCATTTCATCCCCAAAGGCTGGATCGCCCGGCAGTTGGACGAGCTTTTGGGCCTCACACTGTCCTATCCATAACCTCCCCCACGTCCCGGCCACATTTATAATCCCGGCGCCGGAACCTCTGGCTTTTTCGCGGTTACAATCCAGCCGCTTGACTTGCCAACCCATCGCGGCAAGGCTGCTTTCAAATCATGAAAGAGGCCTGCCATGAATGATCAAACAACCGGATTTTCTTTGCGCAACCGGCGTGAGGCTGGCGGCACGCCGACGCTGAATACTTGGGGGGCGAATTCCGATTATGGCACGCTCAGATCGGTCATGCTTGGCCCGATTGAGAATTACCGCTGGCTCAATACCAGTTCGGTTTCCAAAAAAACCATCCGCCGGGGGGTGCCGTTTGATCTGGACGTGGCCAAGGCGCAACACGCCGAGATGCTGAATGCCTACGCGCAGGCGGGGGTTGAGGTGCATCTGCATGTACCCGACCCGGAGCTGCCTTATCAGGTCTATGCCCGTGACAGCTCGGTCATGACGCCGTTTGGTGCGATTATCACCCATATGTCGCAATACTGGCGCCGGGGCGAAAATTTTCGCGCGATTGAGACCTATCATAATCTGGGCATTCCAATTTATGATTACGTCACCGCCGGCACCTTTGAGGGCGGAGATTTCAACCTGATTGAACCGGGCTGTGTGCTGATCGGATGGGAGGGCGACGAGGGCCGCACCCAGGAACAGGGCGCGCGGCAGGTGGCGCGCTGGATGCAGGCCGAAGGCTGGGAGGTAAAGCTTGCCGATATTGATCCCTTCTATGTGCATATTGATCTGATGGTGGTGATGCTCGCGCCCAAACTGGCCGCCGTGTGCCTTGATTGCACCGACCCGGGGATTGTCGATTGGCTACGCGGCAAACAGATTGAGATTGTCGATGTGCCGTTCAATGAGACCATCGAGCTGGGCTGTAATGTGGTGGCCTTGGGCGAGGACCGGGTGCTGTTGCCTGAGGGCTCAAAAACCCTCAAATCCAAGCTCAAGGCGCTGGGCTTTACCATTTATGACCCGGATCTGTCGATGATCACCCAAGGCGGCGGCGGGGTGCATTGCATGTGCCAAAGCCTGATCCGCGATCCGGTTTAACCCACAGGGTCATGCCTGACTGAGAGGGGGGTTTTTGAGGTACGGCAATATTTTGATACGCCCACGGCATATGAATGTGTCATACGCTTCGGGTTCAAGTCGCGTCTCAACTTAAACTCCAACATACAAGTGATAATAGTCATATTGTCCCCCACGCCCAAGCGCAGGGCCATGCGCGGGATATTTCGTCGGAGGCGCTTTGCGCCGTGAGATAGAAAATGGTGCGGGTGAAGAGGCGAACCAAGAACTGGCCCCAAAAGCGCGACTGCGCTTCGGGCGGTCAGC
>CAZZKL010000245.1:0-2298 GCA_964655135.1 uncultured Roseovarius sp.
TTGAGAATGGCATTATTCAGGTCCTGACCGAAAAAACCGACAATCCGCTGAACGCTGTTGCCGACCATAAAAACCAGACCCACATCGCCGTCGGCGTGCCCACGCCCCGCGCCACTGAATTGATGGCCGAAACCCTCGATTATGAAGTAACCTGGCTGCAATCAGGCCTTATCTTAGGCGACGCGCGCGACGGAATGCATGATTATTTCCGCATGGGCCGCAAACAACGCCAAGCCTGCGCTTTAGCCAAGAAAACCTGAGGGCTTCTTCTGGCCGAAAATATCCCCGCCGGAGGCATCCCAACCCATGCCACCAAGCTCATTCATCAAATAATTCATCCTGCCCCATGGCCTCATCCGCCTCATCGCCTTCTTCCTCAGCCAACGGCTCGGCCCCCGGCAAGGGTCGGTTCTCCAACAACCCGGCCGAGCGCAATTCCTTCAACCCCGGCAAATCGCGGGCATTCTCAAGCCCAAAATGATCCAGAAAATTCTGCGTCACCACAAAGGTCACCGGTCGCCCCGGCGTCATCCGGCGGCGGCCAAACCTGATCCAGTCCATCT
Source organism: uncultured Roseovarius sp. (assembly GCA_964655135.1). Classification (GTDB taxonomy): domain Bacteria; phylum Pseudomonadota; class Alphaproteobacteria; order Rhodobacterales; family Rhodobacteraceae; genus Roseovarius. The sequence goes on from CAZZKL010000245.1 coordinate 564, forward strand.
CCAGTAACTGATCCACCGTGCCCCGACTGACCGAGACCCCGCGAATTTCCTCAATCTCGGCGCGGGTGGCGGGCTGATGATAGGCAATGATCGCCAGCGTCTCAATCGCCGCCCGGCTCAGCTTGCGGGTCTCCACGGTTTCGCGCCGCATCAAAAACCCCAAATCCGGCGCCGTGCGCAGCGCCCAAGCTGCGCCAATCTTGATCACATGCACCCCGCGCCCCTCATAGCGTTTGCGCAGGTGCTGCATCGCCTCGGCGGCGTCACTGCCATGCGGCATCCGCGCCTCAAGCTCTTTGACTGTAATCGGCTCGGCGGTGGCAAATAAAATCGCTTCTATCATCCGCTCCTGCTCGCCCATGGGCGGTGCCTCAAACAGGCTTTCTTCTTTGTTATCTGTGTTTTCTGTCATATTCTTAATCCTTACGCCGCAGCTCAATCGGCGCAAATGCCTCGCCTTGGCGGATTTCCACCTTACCCTCTTTCACCAGCTCCAGCGAGGCCGCAAAAGTTGACGCCGTGGCCGAGCGCCAGCGCGCCGGATCATGGGTAAACTCCTCGGGCAGATAGCTTGAAATATCGGTCCAACTGCCAGCAAACCCAATTAGCCCGCGCATCCGCTCCAGCGCCTGTTCCAGCGTGAACACCGCATCGCGGTCCATCACAAATGGCCTGAAATCATCGCGCGTGCGTATCCGCGCGTAGCCCTGCATCAGATCAAGCAGCGACGCGGAATAGCGGATTTTACGCACCCTTGCCACATCCTCAGGAATGCCCCGCGCAAAGAAATCCCGCCCCAACTGATCGCGCGCCATCAGCCGGGCGGCGGCCTCGCGCATCGCCTGAAGCCGCTCCAACTGAAACGCTAAATGCGCCGCCAATTCCTCGCCCGAGGGGCCGTCTTCCGACGGGTCCGGCGGCAGCAACAGGCGTGATTTAAGAAACGCCAGCCACGCCGCCATCACCAGATAATCCGCCGCCAGCTCAAGCCTTAAAACCCGGGCTTTTTCAACAAACGCCAAATATTGCCTGGCCAGATCAAGCACCGAGATTTTGCGCAAATCCACCTTCTGCGTCCGGCTCAGCATCAACAACAGATCAAGCGGGCCTTCAAACCCGTCCACATCGACAATCAGCGCCTCGGCGGCCATGCGCTCGGAAACGCTGGCCTCATCTTCCTCAAAATCGTCTTCAGACATCCACGTTTCCCTGCATCATCCCATCCAACAAGGCAACAAGTGCGCGAATGTCAACCTCATCGGGGGTTTGGCGCGCCGCCAGCGCCCGTTCAGCGCGGCTTTGCGCCGCCTCCCCCATGCGCCCGGCGGCCCCGGCCACCGCCTCGCGCTCGGCCAATGTGCCATTGCAATGCAACACCACATCACAGCCCGCCGCCAGAGTCGCGCGGGCAATTTCCGGCAACGTCCCCGCCAGCGCTTTCATCGAAATATCGTCGGTCATAATCAACCCGTCAAAGCCAATATCCTCACGCACCCGCCGCATCATCACCGGGGATAGCGTCGCCGGACGCGGGTCAATCGCCGCATAGGTCACATGCGCCGTCATCCCCATCGGCAAATCATTCAGCGCCCGAAACGGTGCAAAATCCACCGCCGTCAGCTCGGCCTCGGGGGCGTCCACCACCGGCAGACCCTTATGGCTGTCCACCACCGCGCGGCCATGGCCGGGGATATGTTTCACCACCGGCAACACCCCGCCAGAAAGCAACCCATCC
>CAZZKL010000246.1:0-2272 GCA_964655135.1 uncultured Roseovarius sp.
GTTTGCGCGAAACGCCTGTCTTGCGGATGGCGGCCAGTGCCGCGCGGCCGATAAAATCACCCTTGTTCCAGTCGATCAGGAAGTGCAGCCCCGCCTCAAAAGGATTGTAATCAGGCGAAATATCCACCCCCCACGCGAGATAGCGTTTTTCCAGCCGCAGCGTATCAATCGCGTGGTATCCCATGTTGGTAATGCCCTCAGGCGCGCCCGCCTGCATCAAGGCCTCATACACATGCGCCATAAATTCGGTGGGGATATACAGCTCCCATCCCAGCTCCCCAATATAAGTCACGCGGTAGGCCAGCGCGGGGGCATAGCCAAGGGTAATACCCTTCGCCGTCATGAACCCAAAGGCGTCATGGCTGAGGTCGTCATCGCAAAGCTTTTGCAGCACACTACGCGACAGCGGCCCTGAGACGCTGAGCACGCCCAAGGCCGAGGTAATATCACGCAGGCGCACACAGTCAGAGCCATGGCGGGCGGTGAAGCCTTTCAAAACGCCCTCGATCCAGCCGCGATCCCGAATACCAAGGCCCGAGCCGGTGATCAGCCAAAAGCATTGCGCGCCCCGGCGGATAATCGTCACATCAGCCTCAATGCCGCCGCGCGCATTGCAAAGCTGAGTGTAGCACGCGCCGCCAACAGGTTTGTCGACATTGGCCACCGCCAGATATTGCAAAAAGGTGCAGGCCTGTGGTCCGGATATTTCAAACTTGGTGAACGAGGTCATATCGGTGATCACCACACCGGTCCGCGCGGTTTTGTGCTCATGCCCGATGGTGGCCGCTTGATGATGGCGCTCAAAGCTGCCGGTTTGCTGCGGTGCGACCGCCTCACGGGCAAACCAGTTGGCGCGCTCCCAGCCGAATTTTGCGCCAAAGACGGCGCCTTGGGATTTCAGCGTCTCGTAAAGCGGGCTGCGGCGCACACCGCGCGCCGAGGTCATATCTTCGCCGGGCCAGTGGATGTCATAATATTTGGTGTAACTTTCCACCGCGCGGTCATGCAAGAAACGCCGCCCCGCCTGCAAAGGCCCAAAGCGGCGAATATCAAAGGCCCAAAGATCAAGCCCCGGATCGCCCTCTAAAATCCAATTTGCGGCGGCTTTGCCAACGCCGCCTGAGGCCGCGATGCCTGAGGTGAAGGCGCAGGCGGCAAAGAAATTATCCAGCCCCGGCACCGGTCCCATCACCGGCTCCCCATCGGGCGAGATTGGGATCGGGCCGTTGACGATGCTGCGCACGCCAAGATCATTCAGCAGCGGCAAGCGGTGCGACGCGGGCAGGAATATTTCCTCAAGCCGGTCGATATTGGCGTCAAACAGGTGGCGCGCGTTCTGCCACGGGAATCCCTTGCGCGGGTTGACCATATCGGTGGACTTTTCCCAGCCACCAATGGCCAAAGCGCCCGGCTCGGGCTTGGCGTAATAGCCGCCGTCGGGATCGCGAAAGGCGGGCAGGCCATCGGGAATGTCGGGGGTTTTCTCGGTCACGAAATACTGGTGCTGCACCACGCCTGCGGGCAGGTCGACCCCGGCCATCCAACCCAGATTGCGCGCCCAAAGACCGGCGGCATTAACTACGGTTTCCACCTCGATTGAGCCATGATCCGTCACCACATGGGTAAGGCGGTGGCCCGCCCGCCGCAGATCGGTGACCATGACGCCTTCCAGCACTTTGGCCCCATATTTGCGCGCGCCTTTGGCATAGGCCTGCGTCAGGGAATAGGGGTCAATATGGCCGTCTTCGGGGATGAACGCGGCCCCCACCAGACCCTCCACCTGCATCAGCGGATACAGTTCCAGCGCCTCGGTAGGGGTCAGCATCTGCATATCAAACCCCACAGCGCGGGCGGCGGAATGGGATTTGAGCAGTTCTTGCCAACGATCCTGACTGGCCGCCACCCGCATCGAGCCAACCTTGCGCCAGCCGGTTTCCTGCCCGGTGTCCTTGGCCAACCCCTCAAACAAGGTGACGGAATCGCGCATCAGTTGCATCAGGTTTTGTTGCGAGCGGAATTGCCCGACAAGGCCAGCGGCGTGCCAAGTGGCCCCTTCAGTGAGTTGGGATTTTTCCAACAGCAACACGTCCCGCGCGCCGGATTTGGCAAGGTGATAGGCGATGGATGTACCGATGACGCCGCCGCCAATCACGACGATGCGGGCGGATGTGGGGAACGTGGTCATTCTGCTGTTCCCCGCCTTGCCCGGCGTTTGTTGACGCGCTTTTTGCGGGTGGGTTTGATGCCGCCGATTTTATGCGGGGTCCAGCCG
>CAZZKL010000247.1:0-2270 GCA_964655135.1 uncultured Roseovarius sp.
TCAGCACCTCCCCCAAAGGCCGCACCGCATCCCCAATCCGCGCCAACAGCGCCGCGTCGCGCGGGGATAACCCGCCCGCCTCAACCCCCTGAACCGGACGGACAAACCGCGCGTCATAGTCCCCCGGCGTTGGGCTGCGCAGTTGCTTATCCAGCGTCTCATGCACCAGTTCCGGCGCGTCCAGTGCCATCAGGCTCACCGGCACCACCCGGCGCGGGCCAAGGGTGATACCGCCCACCAGACCCTCCTCCAGCACATGCACTTCGCTATCGCCACCAAGGCCGGTGGTGCGCATCGCCACAGCCTCAACCATGGTGCGCCAAGGGCCGACCTGCGCCCCCGCCGGATCAATCATCGGACGGCCATCGCGCAACACCGCCACATCGGTGGTTGTCCCACCAATATCCGAGACCAGCGCGGTTTTCGCCCCGGTCATCCAGCGCGCGCCGACAATGCTTGCCGCCGGGCCGCTCAGGATGGTCTCAATCGGGCGCGCACGGGCTTGTGCTGCACTGATCAACGCGCCATCGCCGCGCACCACCATCAAAGGCGCGTGAATGCCCAATTCCACCAGCTTGCCCTCGGCCTTTTCAATCAACCGGGTGATCATCCCGATCAGCCGCGCATTCAGCACCGCCGTCAGCGCCCGCTTGGGGCCGTTAAGTTTGGCCGACAGATGATGCGAGCACGACACAGGCCGCCCGGTGACATCGCGGATCATCTCAGACGCTGCCAGTTCATGCGCCGGATTACGGGTGGCAAACTGCGCCGCCACCGCATAGGCCGAAATCCCCTGATCCGCTGTCAGCCATTCCGCCAAAGCCGCCTTATCCAGCGCCTGCGCCTGCCCGCCCGCGTGATTATGCCCGCCTGCAATCACCAGCGCCGGGTCCCCGCCCAAGGCGTCAAAAAGCCCATGCGCCTGCAAATCTTTTTCGCGAAACCCGATGTAAACCAGCCCGACACGCCCGCCTTGCCCCTCAACCAGCGCATTGGTGGCCAGCGTGGTTGACAGCGACGCCATACCAATATCCTCAGGGGCCGCACCGCTACTTTGCAGCACATTCGCAATCGCCTCACCAATGCCCAACGCCAGATCATGGCGCGTGGTCAGCGCCTTGGCACTTGCAATCACCTCGCGCTCATCGCGCACAATCACCGCATCGGTATAGGTGCCGCCCGTATCCACGCCCAACAGCAACGCCATGCGCATCCCCTTCCCTGTTCACATCATCGGGTGTAGCGGTTTTTGCAGGCTATTCCAGCCTATTTGCGTCAAATTCCAGCCGCTCGCAGGCCCAGCGCGCCGCCTCGGCCACCGCCGCATCCGCATCCCCGGTGAGGGCCTGTGCCACAGGCCGCAAATCCGCCTTGCCCGAGTTGCCAATGGCATACAGCACATTGCGCACAAACCGGTCGCGGCCGATGCGTTTCACAGGCGAGCCCGAAAACATCTCTCTGAATTGCGCATCATCCAGAACCGCCAAATCCGCCAGCTTCGGCGCGCGCAAATCACCCCGCGCATGATAACGCAGCTCTTGCGCCGCCACGGCAAATTTATTCCACGGACAGGCCGCCAGACAATCATCACAGCCATAAATCCGGTTGCCCATCTTGGCCCGCAGTTCCAATTCAACCGGCCCGCGATGCTCAATCGTGAGATAGGAAATGCACCGCCTTGCATCCAACTGATGCGGCGCGGGAAAGGCATCGGTCGGGCAAATATCCAAACACGCGCGGCATGACCCACAATGATCAATCTCCGGCGGATCAACCTCTAAGTCCAGCGTGGTAAACACCGAGCCAATAAAAAACCAACTGCCCAGCTCGCGACTGACCAGATTGGTATGCTTGCCCTGCCACCCCAACCCCGAGGCCTGCCCCAAAGGCTTTTCCGGCACCGGTGCCGTATCAACAAATACCTTAACCTCAGTCGCGCCCTCAGCCTCAGCAATCAACCACCGCGCCAGCCGCTTCAGCCGTTTTTTCACCGTGTCATGGTAATCGCGGTTCTGCGCATAAACCGAAATCATCCCCACATCCGGATGCTGCAAATTCTCCATCGGATCATGCTCTGGCGTATAACATTCCGCCAACACAATCACCGAGCGCGCCTCGGGCCATAAAACCTGCGGTGCCCCGCGCCAATGGCTGCGTTCCGCCAGCCATCCCATCTGCCCGTGATAGCCGCGCTCCAAATATCCCGCCAGCCCGTCAGGCACATGCCCCACATCCCAAGGCCTGCAAACGCGACAAAGATCAAACCCTTC
>CAZZKL010000248.1:0-2270 GCA_964655135.1 uncultured Roseovarius sp.
AACCGGGTGATGGCCCGCCGCATATCCGACTGGATCAGGCGGCGCAGTTTCTGATTGGTGATCGGCTGTGACGCAGGTAAACCTGAATAACGAGGTAGGAAAATGACCAAAGGCCCGGTTTTGATTGATCTTGAAGGCACGACCCCGGCGGCGACCCCGGATCAGGCCCAACCGGTGCCTGATGCCGCTGTTGTGCCGCCGCCCGAGGGCCGCGCGATGCAGGTGCTGGCCCGGCTGGCTGGCCGAAAACCGTCGCTTCTGACGCGGCTTTTCTGGTCCTTGCTGGGAACGCTGATTGGCGTGGCTGTGTCAGTCATGGCGTGGGATTTTGTCACCGGCCTGATCCAGCGCTCGCTGGTTCTTGGCACTCTGGTCACTGGCCTGATGGCGGTGTTCGGACTGGTTTTGCTGGCGATAATCCTGCGCGAGTTGGCGGCTTTTGCCCGTCTGTCGCGGATTGACACCCTGCACCGGGCCGCCTCTGAGGCGCTGGCAGCGCAAGACCTTGAGGCTGCTCGTGGCGTGGTGGCGCGCCTCACCAAGCTCTACCACCGCCGCGATGATGTGAAATGGGGGCTTGGGCGTCTGGCCGAGATGGCACCGGATCAGTTTGATGCCGCCGCCCTGCTGGGGCTGGCCGAGGCTGAATTGCTGGTGCCCTTGGATGCCGCCGCCACCAAAGAAATTGAGGCCGCCGCACGTCAGGTGGCTTTGGTCACGGCGCTGGTGCCTTTGGCGCTGGCGGATGTGGTGGCGGCGCTCACCTCCAATTTGCGCATGATCCGCCGGGTGGCGATGATTTACGGCGGGCGCTCGGGCATGTTGGGAAGCTGGCGTCTTATTCGCGCGGTGATGGCGCATCTGGTGGCCACGGGGGCGGTGGCGATTGGCGACGATCTGATCAGCTCGGTCGCGGGTGGCAATGTGCTGGCGAAACTCTCACGCCGCTTCGGCGAGGGCGTGGTCAACGGTGCTTTGACCGCGCGCGTTGGCGTGGCCGCGATGGAGGTCTGCCGCCCCTTGCCGTTTACCCGCGCCAAACGCCCGTCCGTCACCGGCGTGGTCAAGCGGGCTTTGAGCGGGCTTTTCAACCGGTAGGCCGGGCTTAAGCCCGGCTTACGCTATCGTAGATTAGGCACACCGCCGGGCAATGTCGCACGGTCCACCACCCCGGCCCTGAGCGAGCGCCCGATGCGGTGAGCCAGAGCGGACCATGCCGCCGCTTGAATGGGCGTCAGTTCCGCCCGCAAAACGCTGTCAAACAGATCAAGCCAAACTGAAAACATGCCCGGCTGCACATTGCCCGCCTTATGATGCACCGCCATCGGATTGCCGTCATAACTGCGCTCATGCAGGATCGCACTGGCCCAGAACCGAGCGATTTTGGCCTCATGCGGCGGCCAATCCGTGATATGCGCAGCAAATACCGGCCCCAACATGGGATGCGCCCGGATTTGCGCGTAAAACGCCGCCACGACCCGCTCAATCTCAGACCGGGTGATGGCAAATTTGGGGGGTAATGCGTGGCTCATGCCCCCTATTTGGCCCGCCCCGCGCGGCCATGCAAGCGCGCGTTTCGCCGCGCCGCCGGATTGGCCTCTGGACGCGGGCAAAACAGCGGCCTATAACGCGCTTCATGACACGGATATTGGCAATTATTATACGAATTACATGCCCGACGCTCTGACAAACCTGAGCCGTCGGGAAAAGGCGTATGATTGTCCGCGCCGCCCCAGAAAACCCTCTGATCCGTAGTAAAAAAGGACGCCCCGAATGTGCGCCGAAACCCCTGATTATAAATCCACCTTGGCCCTGCCAGTCACCGATTTCCCGATGCGCGCGGGCCTGCCCAAACGCGAGCCTGAATGGCTGGAGCGCTGGAGCCGCATCGGTATTTATGACCGGTTGCGCGAAAAACCCGACCGCGAAAGCTTTGTCCTGCATGACGGCCCGCCCTATGCCAATGGCCATCTGCATATCGGCCATGCTTTGAATAAAATCCTCAAGGATATGGTGGTGCGCAGCCAACAGATGATGGGCAAGGATTCGCGCTATATCCCCGGCTGGGATTGTCATGGGCTGCCGATTGAGTGGAAGATCGAAGAGCAATACCGCGCCAAGGGCAAAGACAAAGACGACGTGCCGGTGAATGAATTGCGCGGAGAATGCCGCAAATTCGCCGAAGGTTGGGTTGATATTCAACGCGAGGAATTCAAACGGCTGGGGGTGACTGGCAACTGGGATAACCCCTATAAAACGATGGATTTTTC
>CAZZKL010000249.1:0-2269 GCA_964655135.1 uncultured Roseovarius sp.
GGGGCGGCGTGGTTCAGTCATCGCCGTGCCCCGCACGCAAGCCTTCGCGGACGCGGTGGGCGATTTCGATGAATTCCGGCGTGTCGCGAATTTCCAGCGGGCGCTCAAGCGGCAGGGGGCTTTCAATAACATCGGCAATCCGCCCCGGGCGCGGTGACATGACGACGATTTTGGTGCTCAGATACACCGCCTCGGGAATGGAATGCGTGACAAAACAGATGGTTTTTTGGGTGCTGGCCCAGAGGTGTAAAAGCTGCTCATTGAGGTGGTCGCGCACGATCTCATCCAAGGCCCCAAAAGGCTCGTCCATCAGCAGGATGTCTGCGTCAAACGCCAGCGCGCGGGCAATGCTGGCGCGTTGCTGCATCCCGCCGGATAACTGCCATGGGAATTTCTTTTCAAAGCCATCAAGATCAACCAGTTTTAGCACCCGGGCAACCCGCTCGGCCTGATCCGCTTTTGAATAGCCCATGATCTCAAGCGGCAGTTTGATATTGCCGCCGATGGTGCGCCACGGATAGAGGCCCGCCGCCTGAAAGACATAGCCATACGCCCTTTTTTTGCGGGCCTCATGCGGGCTCATGCCGTTGACCGAGACGCTGCCGCTGGTGGGCGTTTCCAGATCGGCCATCACCCGCAGAAACGTGGTTTTGCCACAGCCGGACGGCCCAATGAAACTGACAAACTCACCCTTTTTCACCTCAAGATTGATGTCCTCAAGCGCATGTACCGGGCCGTCATTTGTCTCAAATGTCAGGCTGAGGTTTTCAGCTTTTATGATGGTCTCGTTGCTCACATACTGGCCTTTATGTTAAATCCCGGCGGGGATGTTCAGCGGGTCGCGCTTGATTTGTTTCGGGGCGGTCAGCGCCTTCCATTTGCTCAATGCCTCATGCGCCGAGGGAAACGCCGGGCGCGGCACAAAGCGGCCACGGCCGGGCTGCGGTTGTGAATTTTGCCCCCAAGCCCAGATCACCTCGCCCCGGCTGAGGGTATAGCGCGATTGTGCCTTTACATTGAAGCCCTCGAATACGTTGTAATCAAGGATGGAATGGTGATTGCTGGCGCTGATGGTTTTGCTGATCTTCGGGTCCCAGACCACGATGTCGGCATCCGCGCCTTCCACAATCGCGCCCTTTTTGGGGTAGATATTGAGGATTTTGGCCACATTGGTCGAGGTCGCCGCGACAAACTCATTCGGCGTCAGCCGCCCGGTTTCAACCCCTTCGGTCCAAAGCACCGCAAGGCGTTCCTCAACCCCGTTTGAGCCGTTGGGAATGATACGAAAATCATCGCGTCCAGCGCGTTTTTGTTCAGTGTTGAACGCCGCGTGATCGGTGGCAACCACTTGGAGTGACCCCGATTGCAACCCCGCCCAAAGGCTGTTTTGGTGCTCTTTATTGCGGAAGGGCGGCGACATGACGCGCCGCGCTGCGTGGTCCCAATCTTTGTTGAAATACTCGGATTCGTCGAGCGTCAGGAACTGAATCAACGGCTCGCCGTAGACCCGCATGCCCTTTTGGCGGGCGCGGCGGATGGCCTCATGCGCCTGCTCGCAACTGACATGCACGATATAGAGAGGCACCCCCGCCGCGTCGGCAATACAGATCGCGCGGTTGGCGGCTTCGCCCTCAAATTCGGGCGGGCGCGAGTAGGCATGCGCCTCGGGGCCGGTCATGCCCATGTCGAAATATTTCTGCTGCATCGCGGCCACCAGATCACCGTTTTCGGCGTGGACCATCGGCAAGGCCCCCAGCTCGGCACAGCGTTTGAAGCTGGCGAACATCTCATCATCTTCGATCATCAAAGCGCCCTTGTAGGCCATGAAATGCTTGAACGAATTGACACCCATTTTGACCGCATCTTCCATCTCGGAAAACACGTTTTCATTCCAGCCGGTGATCGCCATGTGATAGCCGATGTCCGAGCAGATCTGCGGCGCCGACTTTCTGTGCCACTCATTAATGGCGTTCTTGATCGAGCCATCGGCGCCGGGCAGGCAGAAATCCACCAGCATCGTCGTGCCACCGCAAGCCGCCGCCCATGTGCCGGTTTCAAACGTTTCAGCGGCGGTGGTGCCCATGAAGGGCATCTCTAAATGGGTATGCGGATCAATGCCGCCGGGGATCACATAAGCGCCCTCGGCGTCGATATATTCATCGCCCTTGAGGTCCGGGCCGATCTGTTTGATGGTTTCGCCGTCGATCAGCACATCGGCCTTCCAGGTGCGGTCAGCGGTGCAGACGGTGCCGTTTTTGATGACTTTGGT
>CAZZKL010000250.1:0-2239 GCA_964655135.1 uncultured Roseovarius sp.
GTACAACATTCACCCCCCCCGGACCGTATCAATCATCCGCTGCACATTATCCGGGTCCGCGTCCGGTGTAATCCCGTGGCCGAGGTTGAAAATATGCGGGCCATTCCGGAATGCCTGCACAATCGCGCGGGTCTCATCAACCAACGCCTGACCACCGCTAACCATATGATAAGACGCCAAATTCCCCTGTACGCAGCCGGATATCTGCACATGTTCCGCCGCCCATTCCGGCGTCACAGAATCGTCCAACGCCACGCAGTCTGCGCCAGTTTTATCGTGAAATCTCATATACTTATCCCCTGCGCCTCGGGGAAATGCGATCACCGGAACATCCGGATGCCGAGCTTTCAGAGCCGCAATGATCTGCGCCGTTGGGGCGGTCGCATATTTATCGAAATCTTCACCCTTGAGCGACCCCGCCCAGCTATCAAACAGCTTGACGCATTCCGCCCCGGCCTCAATCTGTGCGGCCAGATATTCGATCGTCGCCTCGGTTATCCGCGCCAGCAGCCCCTCAAAAACCGCTTTGTTTTCAGCCTTTAGCGCATGTGCAGGCCCCTGATCCGGCGTGCCGCGCCCGGCGATCATATAGGTGGCCACGGTCCAGGGCGCCCCGGCGAATCCCATCAACGTGGTCTCGTTCGGCAAAGCGCCTGCAAGGTTGCGCACGGTCTGATAAATCGGCTGCAGGGTTTCGTGAATATCGCTCACCGGCCTGAGCTGCTCCAACTCGGCCATGGTGGTAATCGTCGAAAGCCGTGGGCCTTCCCCGGTTTCAAACCACAAATCAGCGCCCAACGCCTGCGGCACCAGTAAAATATCGGCAAATACTATCGCCGCGTCAAAGCCATAGCGCCGGATCGGTTGCAATGTCACTTCTGTGGCCAAGTCACTGTTATAACATAAGGAAAGGAAGTCCCCGGCCTGTGCGCGGGTGGCTTTATATTCCGGCAGATAACGCCCGGCCTGCCGCATCATCCAAATCGGCGGTGTCTCTTGCGTCTCCCCCGCCAACGCCTTCAGGATTGTCTTTTGTCCGGCCATTGCACCCTCCGTTTGCCCGCCGGAATCACCCCCCAGCGACAAGATGTCAAGCGCGCCCCGCTTGCCATGACGCTTTGTCACGTCTAGACCCCGGATATGACTGATAAATTACCAACCCCGACGAACCCTCTGAAGATCGGAACACGCGGCTCTCCGCTGGCTCTGGCGCAGGCCTATGAGACCCGTGACCGGCTGTCTGCTGCCCATGAACTACCCCAGCAAGCCTTTGAAATCATTACGATTAAAACCACTGGGGATAAGATCACAGACCGCCCCCTGAAGGACATCGGCGGCAAGGGCCTGTTCACCCGCGAGATCGAAGAGGCCCTGCTATCAGGGGTCATCGACATTGCCGTGCACTCGATGAAAGACATGCCCACGCTGCAACCCGAGGGCCTGATCCTTGACACCTATCTGCCCCGTGAAGACGTGCGCGATGCCTTCGTCTCGCCCGGGTTTGACAGTCTTTCAAGCCTGCCCGAGGGGTCAAAAGTCGGCACTTCATCCCTGCGCCGCCGGGCGCAAATTCTGGTGGCGCATCCCGGTCTTGAGGTGGTTGAATTTCGCGGTAACGTTCAGACAAGATTGAAGAAATTGGAAGACGGCATTGCCGCCTGCACCTTCCTTGCCATGGCCGGGCTGATCCGTCTTGGGCAATCGGGTATTGCCCGCGCGGCGATTGACCCTGACGAAATGCTACCGGCCGTCGCGCAAGGGGCGATTGGCATTGAGCGCCGCATTGATGACAACGCAACCGCCCGCCTGCTTGAGCCGGTCCACCATACGCTCACCGGTCAGCGCATCGCCGCCGAACGGTCATTTCTTGCCACCCTCGACGGCTCTTGCGAAACCCCCATCGCCGGGCTGGCCGAAATAACCGGCGGCATCCTGCGCCTGCGCGGCGAGGTCCTGCGCCCCGACGGCTCTGAGCGTATTCAAGACGACCAAACCGCGCCAATCGAAGACGGCCCCGAGCTTGGCCGCGTCATGGCAAATGCATTACTGCGCCAAGCGGGCAAAGGTTTTTTCGACTGGCGCTCATAGCCCGTCACGGTTGAATCCAGCCATGTGTGTATTTCCCGCTTGACGCTGGCGCGCGCCTATCCTACCAACCGCCACGGTTTGGCGGAGTAGCTCAGGTGGTTAGAGCAGCGGAATCATAATCCGCGTGTCGGGGGTTCAAGTCCCTCCTCCG
>CAZZKL010000251.1:0-2227 GCA_964655135.1 uncultured Roseovarius sp.
TGATCAATTGATCCGCCAGCGCACGGGCATTGGCCTTAACCGCTTGAATATACGTCTTGAATTCCGGGCGCAGCGCCTCACCAAAGGCCACGGCCTTGGCGGCAATCACATGCATCAAAGGCCCGCCCTGAATGCCCGGAAAAATGGCGGAATTGACCTTTTTGGCGATGGCCTCGTCATTGGTCAGGATCATCCCGCCACGCGGCCCGCGCAGGGTTTTGTGGGTGGTGGTGGTGACCACATGCGCGTGCGGGAAGGGTGAGGGGTGCTCATCGGTGGCCACGAGGCCAGCAAAATGCGCCATGTCCACATGCAGATAAGCGCCGACCATATCGGCAATCGCGCGCATCCGGGCAAAATCAATCACCCGGGGAATGGCCGAGCCACCGGCGATGATCATCTTGGGGCTGTGTTCTTTGGCCAGCGCTTCAATCTGATCATAATCAATCAGGCTGTCTTGTTTGCGCACGCCGTATTGCACCGCATTGAACCATTTGCCCGACTGATTAGGTGCGGCCCCGTGGGTCAGGTGCCCGCCCGAGGCCAGGTTCATGCCCAAAATGGTATCGCCCGGTTGCAGCAGCGCCTGAAACACGCCTTGGTTGGCCTGAGACCCGGAGTTGGGCTGTACATTGGCAAAATCACACCCAAACAACTGCTTGGCGCGGTCAATCGCCAGATTTTCGGCCACATCAACATACTGACAGCCGCCATAATAGCGCCGTCCGGGATAGCCTTCGGCATATTTGTTGGTCATGACCGAGCCTTGCGCCTGCATCACGGCGGCCGAGACGATATTTTCACTGGCAATCAGCTCAATCTCGTCGCGTTGGCGGGTCAGCTCATCGGTGATGGCGCCAAAGATTTCCGGGTCGCGCGTGGCGAGGGATTCGGTGAAAAAGCCGGAATCAGTCATGATAATATGCTCCCTGCGGGGTTGAATGCTGAGGATCACCTATAAGAAACCCCCTTACCATGGAAGCCTGAAAAGCGACAATAGCGTGGGCAGGACCGTCACCTCTGGTACCGGGCGTCAAATTGTGGTTCGATTGCGGCAAATGGACGTGCGTTTTAAAAGCAGGAACCGGCGGATATGACCATAAAAATTGCCTTTGTTGCCAGTGATGTGCCCTCGGCGCAGGCGTCGCTTGCCACCCTTGCGGCGCGGTTTGGCAATGTGCCCGAGGCGGTGGCCGATGTGATCGTGGCCCTTGGCGGCGACGGGCTGATGCTTCAGACCCTGCACCGCACTCAGGGCTTTCGCGCGCCGGTCTACGGGATGAACCGGGGCACGGTCGGGTTTTTGATGAATGAGTATAGCGAGGATGATCTGCCCGCGCGGCTTGCGGCGGCGGTGGAAGAGGTGATCAACCCGCTTGAGATGACAGCGAAATGCGTTGATGGGTCTTTCTATAAAGCGCTGGCGATCAATGAAGTGTCTTTGCTGCGCGGTGGGCCGCAGGCGGCGAAATTGCAGATCAGCATTGACGGAAACCTGCGGATGCCTGAGCTGATCTGTGACGGTGCCTTGGTGGCCACACCCGCCGGGTCCACCGCGTATAATTACAGCGCCCACGGGCCGATTGTGCCTATCGGCTCGGATGTGCTGGCGCTGACGGCAGTGGCGGCGTTCCGGCCCCGGCGCTGGCGTGGGGCGCTGTTGCCAAAATCGGCGGTGGTGCGGTTTGATGTGATTGAGCCGGACAAACGCCCGGTGATGGCCGATGCCGACAGCCGCCATGTGGAAAAGGTGCTGTGGGTTGAGGTCAGATCAAGCCCGAAGATCAAACACCGCATCCTGTTTGATCCCGGTCATGGGCTGGAAGAGCGGTTGATCCGCGAGCAGTTTGTTTGAGCGCGTGACATTTGTTGTTACCCGTAGGGTGGGTGAAACCCACGCTTTCCTAAAGCGGTGGCGGGCTGAAGCCCGCCCTACGGACAAACGGCTTAGGTGTATATATAATATGTGTAACTGACTGATATATAAAGTAAATATAATTTGCTATCCAATAACGCCAACCTGATATTGCGTATCATACCGCCTCAATGCACCCTCGTATTTACCCGCCAATTGGTGATCCTCTGATCACATGGGCAGCAAACAGGAGTTGGGTTCATGCCTCGGATAAACACCATCAAGGTCGTCATATTATCAGTGCTGATTGTTATCGGTTCGGCCATGTCATCCGAGGCGGGCAGTAGCGGCTTCAGCGCCGTTGCAACATTA
>CAZZKL010000252.1:0-2168 GCA_964655135.1 uncultured Roseovarius sp.
AAGGCGCGCGAGCCAAGCCCATCCACCATGACCCGGCAGATCACCCCGCGGTTGGCGGCGCGGATCAGGGCATTGGCCGCATTGGTGCCGGTGCAATCATTGAGCCAGATATAATAGAGGATATGCACGGTTTCGCTGGCGGCATCTATATCTTCAATCAGCCGGGCGCGGGCGGATTGGGCATCCGGCATCAGCTCGGCCCGGTTGCCATTCAGCGGATTAAACCCGTTGACCGATCGGGCATATCTGAACGCGGCCCTGAAATGGGGTTTTACCAGCTTGTCCAGATCATCGGGGGGCGGCAAGGTTTTGGATGCAGACCCATGGATGATCCTGAATATTTTGCGCTGTTGGGCATTGGCCCGGTGGCCCAGATCAACCTCGCCGAACAGAAAATAAAGCGCGCTGCCGACAAAAGGCAAGGTGAGCACAACCATGAACCATGCCATGCGCGTGGATGGCAGCAGCCCTTCGCGCAGGAGAATTCGCAAGGTGAAGCCGACCACAAAAATGAAATGAAGTGCAATTGTGTACATATGGCCCCGGTTGGGAAAATTAAGTTACCAGCAGCCTACCCGGTATAAAGCACAAAGGGGATAGTTATTGTCAGCCCCTTATCGGCATCTAACCGCTCTAGTTTGGTGCCGTGCAGGGCCGCCACCTTGGCCACCAGACTAAGCCCCAACCCGGCGCCGGGGCTTGTGCGTTCACGTTCCAGCCGCCCCATGCGTTGCAGCGCCTTGGGCCAGTCTTCGGCGCTGATGCCGGGGCCGGTATCGGCGATGGTCAGGCGGGCGGTATTGCCATCCGGTTTAAGGCAGACGGTGATTTTGCCCCCAGTTTTGCCTCCTGTGGGGGTGAATTTTATCGCATTGTCCAAAAGGTTTGAAACCGCACGGGCCAGAAACTGTTTATGGCCTTGGATCATAACGTTAGGGTCAATCTTGGTTTGCAGTATCTGATTTTTGTCATCGGCCAGCGGGGTATACAGCTCAACCGCGTCGGTGACGATTTTTGACAGGTCCAGCGGCTCAATCTGGGACTGTGCCAGATTGGCCTCGACCCGGGCGATGTCCAGCAGATCGGTGAAAACCTGATGCACATAATCGGCCTCAGAGAGGGCCTCGGCTATGGCGTCAGAGGTGTCGGCATCCGGTGTTTTCGCCAGCACGGTTTCCAGCCGGTTGCGCAGGCGGGCCAGCGGGGTGCGCAGATCATGCGACAGACTATCGGTGACCATCTGCAATTCGGTCACCAGCGTTTCATTCTTGGACAGCATATCGTTCAGCGCCCCGGCCAGCCGGTCAAACTCATCGCCGCTGCCGCGCAGGGGCACGCGGCGCGACAGATCCCCACCGGCAATCTCAGCGGCGGCATGTTGGATTTCGCTGACCCGCTTGAGGATTGAGCGGGTGACAAACAGCCCGCCAAGCGAGCCGAACACCAAAAACGCCGCCAGCAAGGCCCATGAGGCGTTTTTTAAGATGTTCCTGAATTCCCTTTGACCGCGCAAATCGCGCCCGACCATCAGGCGCGCGCCACTGGGCAGGGTGATGGCGCGCAGGCCAACCAGCACGGTTTTATCAATATCGGTGCGCAACAGGCGAATGGTTTGCCATGATCCATCCATCGGAACCTTGGGCCATCTGGACAGGTTACCGGCAATCGGATGGCCATCGGCGGTGGCATAGAGATACAGCGAATCCGCGTTGGAGCGCGAGGTCGAGCGATCAGAGATGTTAAGGCGCAGATTGAATTGCCCGCCCTCTAAATAATCACGGACCAGCCCGGTTAATTCGGCATCCACCGCCTGTGCGATCTGGTTTTCCAACAGCCGCATGGTGCCGACATACACCCCGCCAAGCACCACCGCCGAGGCCACAAGCGAGGCGATGATATGCAGGGCAAACAGCCGCCGAATGGCGCTTTTGCCGCTGTGGCCGAGGCCGGTCATTTCGCCATCCGGTAACCGGCACCGCGCACGGTTTGGATCAGGGGGGTCTCACCCGGCATATCGATTTTCTTGCGCAGACGGCTGATATGCACGTCGATCACATTGGTTTGCGGATCAAAATGATAGTCCCAGACATTTTCCAGCAGCATGGTGCGCGTCACCACCTGCCCGGCATTTTTCATCAGATATTCCAGCAAGCGAAATTCACGTGGCT
>CAZZKL010000253.1:0-2102 GCA_964655135.1 uncultured Roseovarius sp.
CATGGATGTGCGCGCCGTGAAGGCTGCCGGTGATCTGGCGGTTGAATGGTGCCGTGCCGGCAAGGGGCCGATCATTCTGGAAATGCAGACCTATCGCTATCGCGGCCATTCCATGTCTGATCCGGCCAAATATCGCTCCAAGGACGAGGTTCAAACCATGCGCAGTGAGCATGACCCCATTGAACAGGTCAAACAGCGCATTCTAGACAAAAAATATGGCACAGCTGATGAGTTAAAACTCATTGAAAAAGATGTGCGTGCCATTGTCACCGAAGCCGCCGATTTTGGCACAAATTCTCCAGAGCCGGATGCATCCGAGCTTTGGACAGATATAACCGTTTAAGTAGGGAAGCGACATTATGCCAACAGATATTTTAATGCCCGCCCTGTCACCCACTATGGAAGAGGGTAATCTGGCCAAATGGCTGGTTAAAGAAGGTCAAAGCGTTGCGCCCGGCGATGTGATTTGCGAAATCGAAACCGATAAAGCCACCATGGAAGTGGAAGCCGTCGACGAAGGCACAATCGGCAAAATTCTGGTTGCAGAGGGCACGGAAGGCGTTGCGGTTAATTCGGTAATTGCAATTTTGCTTGGTGAGGGTGAAGACGCGAGCGCCATAACAGAGAGTGCTTCATCGCCTGAGCCAGCACCTGCCGCAACTAACACCCTTGAGCCTGCAAATGTTGCAAAAACAGAGGCGTCTCCCGCTGTCATTGAAGCAAGTGCAGCCCCTAAGTTTTCCCCAGCCGCGGACCCAGATTTACCGGCTGATGTTGAAATGGTTGAAATGACCGTGCGCCAGGCCCTGAACGAGGCCATGGCCGAGGAAATGCGCGCCGACGAAGATGTGTTCCTGATGGGTGAAGAAGTGGCTCAATATCAGGGTGCCTACAAAATTTCCCAAGGGTTGTTGGATGAATTTGGCGAGAAACGGGTGATTGACACCCCCATCACCGAGCATGGTTTTACCGGTATCGCGGTGGGTGCGGCCTTTGCCGGTCTTAAACCAATCGTCGAATTTATGACCTTCAATTTTGCCATGCAGGCCATTGACCAGATCATAAACTCCGCCGCTAAACAGCTTTATATGTCGGGCGGACAGGTGCATGCTCCCATCGTATTCCGTGGGGCCAATGGTGCCGCGTCGCGCGTGGGGGCACAGCATAGTCAGGATTTCACTGCATGGTATGCGCAAGTGCCGGGCCTTACCGTTATCGCGCCCTATAGCGCGGCAGATTGCAAAGGCCTGCTCAAGGCGGCCATCCGCTCCAAAAACCCGGTGGTATTCCTTGAAAACGAGCTGATGTATGGCGTGAGTTCCGATGTGCCAAAAATGGATGATTTTGTACTTCCCATTGGCAAGGCGCGGACCGTACGTGCGGGCGCAGACGTGACCATCGTTTCGTTCTCCATTGGTATGAAGTATGCAACGGAAGCGACGGAAAGATTGGTCGCCGAAGGCGTTGATGTGGAACTGATTGATTTGCGCACAATCAGGCCCATGGATTTTGAAACGGTGCTGAATTCGGTGAAGAAAACCGGGCGTTGCGTGGTTGTTGAAGAAGGTTGGCCCCAATTCTCTGTCGGCTCAGAACTTTCTGCCAGATTGATGGAAGCCGCGTTTGATTATCTAGATGCGCCCGTCACTCGTATCGCTGGCAAGGACGTACCCATGCCCTATGCGGCAAATCTTGAAAAATTAGCCCTGCCCAATGTTGACGAAGTCATCGCGGCGGTTAACGCTGTGACCTATCGGTCGTAAAGGGGAAATACACGCCATGCCCATTAACATCACCATGCCAGCCCTTTCCCCCACAATGGAAGAGGGGATTCTCGCCAAATGGCACGTCAAGGAAGGCGATTCTGTTGTCGCCGGTGACGTCATATGTGAAATCGAGACCGACAAAGCCACCATGGAAGTGGAAGCGGTGGATGAGGGAACGATCGGCAAAATTTTGGTCGCTGACGGCACAGAAAATGTTGCGGTTAATTCTGTAATTGCGATTTTGTTGGAGGAGGGCGAAAGCGCTGATGATATTGGTGCAACCGCCGCCGCCCCAGCACCAGTTAAAGCTGCACCTGCTGAAGCCGCGCCTGTCAA
>CAZZKL010000254.1:0-2097 GCA_964655135.1 uncultured Roseovarius sp.
AAAGATAGCCGTCGCTGATCTCGGCCCCAAAGGGCGGCTTGCTCCAGGCGGCCTCATCACCCAAAGGCACCACATCGGTATGGCCGTTAAAGCCAAATGTCCGATCTGCACCCTTGTCGCCCCAGCGGGCAAAGAGGTTGCAAACCCCGCCACGATCGACCCGCTGACAGTCAAATCCGGCGTGGCTCAGGACCTCTTCGAGCAATACCAAAGCACCGCCTTCATCCGGCGTGACAGAAGGGCAACGCACAAGTCTGGCCGTCAGGTCAACTGGATCTGTGGGGGGATGGGTCATGGGCGCTCACCAAGTTTTCAGGGCTGTTGCTGGCCTAGCGCGGTTTGTCCGATTGTGCAAATCACAACCAAACCGGGCAACAGAACCTGATCACATTTTTGAGACATCCACTTCGATAATGACAGGCCGATCTTGCGCCCGTGCCACTTGTATCATAGAGGCAATTTTGACATCCCGGAGGGGCATCCATGAAAAAATTGATTTTGCTTATTGCACTGGTTTTATGGCCCGGCCTGAGTGCCGCGCAGGATCTGCTGGTTGGCACCATCTCCCGGGTGCCTTTCTCGATGAACGAAGAGGGCCGCGATACAGGGTTTTCAATCGAGCTTTGGGATGAGATTGCCCGGAAAACCGGGGTGGCATACAAAATCCGCCGGTTTGACAGTTTTAGCGATATGCTTGCGGCAACTATAGCCGGGGATGTTGACGCCTCCATCGCCAATATCTCAATCACCGCCGAGCGTGAACGGGCGCTTGATTTCACCCAGCCGATCTTTAGCGCGGGCCTTCAGATCATGATCCCGGCCAAGACCAGCGAAAATTCGGGCATCTGGCAGATTATCACATCTCCGGATGTGTTAAAGGCGGTAGCGCTGGCTTTTGCCCTGCTGTTTGGCGTGGGCATGCTGATGTGGCGGTTTGAACGCCGCGCCGAGCCGTATTTTGATCACCCCGGCAAAAAGGCAATGTTCCCGGCGTTTTGGTGGGCGCTTAATCTGGTGGTCAATGGCGGCTTTGAAGAGCGGGTGCCGCGTACCCCCATGGGCCGCATTCTGGCCACGATCATGGTGGTGTCCTCGCTGTTTTTGGTGTCGATCTTTGTTGCTAATATCACCTCAAAACTGACGGTTCAGGCGATTTCTTCTTCGGTCAATTCGATCAATGACCTTTATCGCAAACGGGTCGGCACGATCAATGATTCAACCGCTGCAATTTTCCTGGACCGGCGGGATATGAATTATACCGGGTTCAATGATCCCGAAACCATGCTGGCGGCGTTTGAGGCCGGTGATCTTGATGCGGTGATATTTGATGCGCCTATCCTGGCCTATTATGCCAATTCAGATAACAACCGCCCCGCGCGCATGGCTGGACCGGTGTTTTTGCGTGAAAATTACGGCATTGCCCTGCCTTCAGGCAGCCCTTTAGCCGAGGATATTAATCAAGCCCTGCTCAACCTGCGTGAGGACGGCAGTTATGCCAAGCTGCGGCATAAATGGTTTGGATCTGTCTCAGAGTGATCAAAGCGTTTCGCCACACTTTTTGAGTCAAATACGGGGGCAAGCTGTTCTAATCAAAAAACGGGGTGACCTGCGCCACAATCACGGCGTTTTCTTCCAAAGCGCGCTGCATCAGCGCGCGTTCCTCATCGGCAATATCATGGCCTTCCGCCTCGCGCTCTTGCAGCGTGCCATAGCCCGATACATCCAAAGGCGCGGTATCGGCCTGCTTGAGGATTGCCACGGTTTCACGCACTGCTTCGGCCTCATCAATACCGCTGGCATAGACGACCAAAGCCGCACCGGTTGCCTTGTCCGGCAGGCCATCGCCGTCTTTGCGGCCAATCTCGACCAACAGAGTATAAACCTGCTGGCGGCTTTTCTTTTTGGGCTTTGTCATAGGGCAGGGCTTAGGGTGGTATTGATTAAAATTCAATCTGTTTTCCGCGCCAGTGCTTGCCGGAAATAAACTTTGCATACACTTCTATTAAATACTGTCGCGTCTGATCAGGATAATGACGGACGCCTTTATCATGCCCACCGCATCAGAACTGCCGATTGATACCTCTGCCACGGCCATGG
>CAZZKL010000255.1:0-2069 GCA_964655135.1 uncultured Roseovarius sp.
GTGTCGGCATCTGCGGCTTCGGCGGCCTGTTGCGACAGGCGCAGATCCTTGAGCATCAGATCAGCGGCAAACCCGGGCTGATAGCCATTATCGGCGGGGCTTTGCGGGCCAATGCCGGGGGCCGGGCAATAGGCATTCATCGTCCAGCTATAGCCCGAGGAGGTGCTGACCACGTCGAACATTGCTTGGCGGTCAAGGCCGAGTTTGTCGGCGAGGGCAAAGGCCTCGCAGGTGACAATCATCGTGGCCCCAAGGATCATGTTATTGCAGATTTTAGCCGCTTGCCCGTTGCCGGAGGGGCCGCAGTGGACTGCTTTTTGCCCCATGATGTCGAAAAGCTCGGACGCGGTTTTAAACCCAGCATCATCGCCGCCAACCATGAAAGTTAATGTGCCGGCCGTGGCTCCGCCGACCCCACCGGAAACCGGCGCATCGAGGGCGGAAATGCCCGCCGATTGTGCTTGGGCCGCGACATCGCGGGCACTTTCCACGTCAACGGTGGAGCAATCGAGCAGCACCGCGTTTGTCTGCATCGCCGGGATCACCTGATTGGCCACCGCGCGCAGAATGGCCCCGTTGGGCAGCATGGTGATGACCACATCGCGGCCCTTGGCGGCGGCTTCGGCGCTGGCGGCCATCTCAACGCCGTCGATGGCCACCTTGGCCATGTCAAAGCCGGTGACCTCATGACCTGCAGAGGCCAGATTGGCGGCCATTGGCGCGCCCATGTTCCCAAGACCGATAAATCCGATTTTCATGGCGTTTCCTTTGCAAATGTCAGGCCCGCATCGCCCAAGGGGGCAAGCATGGCGGTTATGGCGGATTGTGGCAATGTATCAAGCGTATAGCGCCAGTTTGGGGCGCGGTCCTTGTCGATGATGGCGGCGCGGATGCCCTCAATGAAATCGGCATGTTCGCTGGCGCGCGAGGTGAAGCGGTATTCCAGTTTGAGCGCCGCGCGGATGTCGGTGGTGCCGCGCAGGGTTCGGATCATCTCAATGGTGCAGGCGGCGGAAAGCGGTGAGCAGCGGCTGAGGGCTTTGAACGTTTCGCGCGCGAAACCGCTGTCGGTATTGCATAGGGTGGTGTGGATGTCAGACAGGGAATGGCCTGAAAATATCGCGTTGATCTGATCGGTCAGGCCGCTCATCACCCCTTGCGGGGGGGCCTCGCTTTGGCGGGCGATTTGCGAGGTGTCGCCGGATTTTTCCAGCGATTGAATGAGCTCGGGCCATTTGCTGATGTCAATATATGTGTCGGCAAACCCGGCCAGAATGGCGTCTTGCGGTCCCATGCGCGCGGCGGTGGTGCCAAGGTATTCGCCCCAATGCCCCGGCGCATTGGCCAGGATCAATGAGCCGCCCACATCGGGCACCAGACCAATGCCGCATTCGGGCATGGCGATGCGGCTGCTATCGCACAAAATGCGGTGCGAGCCGTGGCAGGAAATGCCAACGCCGCCGCCCATGGTGAAGCCTTGCATGAAGGCGATATAGGGCTTGGGATACTCGGAAATAAGCGCGTTCAGGCGGTATTCATCGCGCCAGAATTTTTGCCCGTAGGCG
Source organism: uncultured Roseovarius sp. (assembly GCA_964655135.1). Lineage (GTDB taxonomy): Bacteria > Pseudomonadota > Alphaproteobacteria > Rhodobacterales > Rhodobacteraceae > Roseovarius. Next base: position 1,566 of record CAZZKL010000255.1, read on the forward strand.
TAATCTCCGGCGCGGCCTTTGGCATAAAGATCGGCGATGTCGCCGCCCGCGCAGAAGGCTTTGTCGCCTTGGGCGTCGATGATTACCAGCTTGACCGCCGGGTCATCTCGCCATGTGAGAAGGGCGTCTTCAATCGCCAGACACATGTCATAGGTCATCGCATTCAAAGCCTGCGGGCGCGTGAGGGTGATGCGGCCCGCAAGGCCGGAAATACGGATGCTTATATCGCTCATTGTTCCGCCAGCAAAGCCCGCGCCACAATCAGGCGCATGATCTCATTGGTGCCTTCAAGGATTTCATGCACCCTTAGATCACGCACAAGTTTTTCAATGCCATAGTCCGCCAGATAGCCATAACCACCATGCAGTTGCAGGCATTGGTTGACGATGTTTGAGCCAGCTTCAGTGACGAATTTCTTGGCCATGGCGCAGAATTTGGTGGCATCCGGCGCCTGCGTGTCAAGCTTCCACGCCGCGTGGCGCAGGAAGGTGCGGGCGGCTTGCA
>CAZZKL010000256.1:0-2063 GCA_964655135.1 uncultured Roseovarius sp.
ACGCGGTGGCCGCGCGCCGTCAGACCCGCCATGTCGAATATCCCCGAGCCAATGAAAGTGTTGGAGGTCGGGCAATGGATCAGGGCGGCACCCACCTCGCGCAGGCGGTCACGCTCGCGCGGCTCAAGGTGGATGGCGTGGCCATAAAGGCCGCGTTCGCCCAGAAGTCCGTGCATCTCATAGGTATCAAGGTAATCGCGCGCCTCGGGATAAAGCGATTTGACCCAGGCAATTTCGTCGGTTTGCTCGCTCAGGTGAGTTTGCATCAGGCAATCGGGATGCTCAGCCCAAAGCGCGCCCATGGCCTCAAGCTGTGCGGGTGTAGAGGTGGGCGAAAAACGCGGGGTGATGGCATAAGACAGCCGGTCCACCCCGTGCCATTTCTCAAGCAATTTCTTGCTGTCATCATAGGCCGATTGCGCGGTATCCAGAAGGCCCTCGGGCGCGTTGCGGTCCATGCAGGTTTTGCCGGTGATCATCCGCTGCCCCCGTGCCCGGGCGGCGGTGAAAAACGCCGCCACGCTGGCCGGGTGGATGGTGGCAAAGCTACAGGCGGTGGTGGTGCCACCCGCCAGCGTCAGATCAAGATAGCGGCCCGCAATCAGGGCGGCATAGTCAGGATCGGCAAAGCGCATTTCTTCGGGGAATGTGTAGGCATTGAGCCAATCAATCAGGCGCTTGCCCCAACTGGCGATCATTGCGGTCTGGGGATAATGCACATGCGCATCAACAAAACCGGCACAGATCAAGGCCGCGCCGTGGTCATGAATTTGCGCCTTGGGCGCGGCGGCAATCATCGCCGCCCGGGGACCGGTGGCGGTGATCAGGCCGTTTTGCATCAGCACGGCCTCATCAAGGGTGGCGGCGTCGGGCGCATCTCTTTCAAACGGCGAGCGGGTGAAGGACATAACCTGCCCGGTCAAGATAATGTCATGCTGTGCCATGGGGTTGCGTATCCACTGTTAAAGCCGCCCCTCAGGATAGACAGAGGCGGCCTTAAGGTAAATCCGCGTATTATCAATATTTCCGGGATGCTGTTTCAGAAGTGTTTCGCGTTTGGTTTGGATTGCAGGCTGAACGTGAAACACTTTTGAGATCAAATAGCTTTATCCGCCTGTGGGCAAAGTGACATTGATCCCAAAGTCATAAACAAGCTGGCCACCATAATAGGCGGTAGTGATGATCAGCGCGGTCAAGAGCAGCTCTATCATAACGATTGCCGAGGATTTCGCCTTATCCAATGCGATTTTCCGATACCAGGCAAACGCCCGGATGGTGCCCCAAATGGCCAATAATACGGCTGTGGTGCCCCCCAGTGTTTCGTGCATCTCTGTCAGGCTTTCTAAAGCGCCAGCCGCTACGGCAAATTCCAAAGCCATGTCACCAAAAATGAAGGCAATAATTGCTGTGACACCAGCAAGAAACGCAAGGCCGGCGGACAGGTTGGCAATCGCGCCCCGACCGTCAATGGGGATATTCCTCAGCCGGGCGTAAAAATCCAGCCCCGCCAAGCTTAGAAAAAAGACAACCGGGAAATGGACGGCAAGCGGGTGGATTTGCTGAATTGGGATCATGGGTGTTTTCCTGAGGGTTTATGCTGATATTACGGATCAGTGTTCTATTGTAGCGATATGGTAGAGTGACGTGGAAATGTGATTTGGACCGTGTGGCTTACATAAGGCTTACAGGTTAGGAATTGATGATGGGTATTCAGCGCCGGATGTTTGCCAACAATCTCAAAGTGTCCCAGCCTTCACCCTATCCGTATAACGCGACAATTCAGCCGATACCGGCTTTCTTTAGGATATAGATTTGAGTACGGTGCGATTGAAACGGGCGGTGATGGTTGGTGTTGGGGATTTGATCCTTTCGGATTATGAATCTGGCAGATACGCGGGCTTTACCAGCCTGCATTTGAAACCGGCAGTTAAGTCGCCGCACAGGCAATACAGGCAATACAGGCAATATTGATCCGCATTTCTGAGCTGGATTGAGAGGAGGGGCAGATGGCAGAAGACGAACAACGTGACGCCCCCGAGGCCGAGCGCGAAGACGATGCCTAT
>CAZZKL010000257.1:0-2053 GCA_964655135.1 uncultured Roseovarius sp.
GGTCGTGGTCTTGCCCTCGCCCGCAGGCGTCGGGTTGATCGCCGTCACCAGAATCAGCTTGCCGGTTTTGTTGCCCTGAACCGAGTTGATGTATTCTTGGCTAACCTTGGCCTTGTCGTGGCCGTATGGCAGCAGATGTTCGGTGGGGATGCCGATCTTATCACCAATCTCCTGAATCGGGAGTTTCTTGGCCTCGCGGGCAATTTCGATATCAGTTTTATAGCTCATGGTGATTCCCTCGTTATAAGCCGCCAAGCGGACTTGTTCGAGAATGGATATACCCGGTCTTCCATGGTATACAAAACGCAAATCCGACATATAGCGTCGCGGTTGCGGCGGGGGGATGCAAATTTCCGTGAAGGGCGTGGTTTTGGGGGGTCAAGCCAACCCGGCTGGGCTTTATTTTATAGGCAAATCATGCCGCTTACTGGTAAGCTCAGGGCCGTTGCTTTACGCGCCGAAATTTTGCACCAGAACAAAAAATCCCAACCCGATCGTTGCCACGCCGATGGCGGTTTGAAATCCGTTATACACCAGCGTCATATGCCGGGCCGCGCGTAAGGGAACCGAGATGACAACAGAAAACAGCGCCATTCCGGCGATTGACCCCACTCCAAACACCGCAATATAAACCAGCCCCAGCCAGGGCGACGTCAGCGTTTGCAAGGTCAGCAGAATTAACGCCGCCGATCCGGCCATGCCATGCATCAGTCCAACCAGTAAAGCACGCAGCGGAAAGCCTCTTGGGTGGCTGTGTTGATGGCTGGCGGGATTATGATCGCGCTTATTTTCGCCTATATGGGAGTGGGCATGAAAGTGGCGCTTGCCGGCCCCGCCGGTTTGGGAATGCATATGGCTGTGAAAATGCACCCGATCACGGATGACATGCCTAAGCACATCGGCCCCAAGGAGTATCAGCATGATACCAACGGCAAATTCAATGCCCCTGACAATCTGTTCGGGCATGATATTGGCCACAAACAACACAATCGAGCCAAAGAAAAACAGGGTGAGCGTGTGGCCCAACCCCCAGGCCGCCCCCATCCGTATGCCTTCACGGATTGATTTGCTTTGCGACGAAAGCGACGCAACAGCGGCAATATGATCGGCCTCAACCGCATGGCGCATCCCAAGGAAAAATCCGAAAAAGAGTATCGAAATCATGACGCGGGTTTCCTAGAATGAGGGTGGCTTTGCCGGTTTCAACCGGCGCTCACAGTCCATACATTTTCCCGCATCAATATCAAGCCCCGAAATATCAAGCCGGTCAGCCTGCGGTGCCCAGATTGTCTTGCAGATGCTGCCAGACCCGTTGATCGGGGATATGCAGGCGCAGCTCATCGCCCAGCCTGAGCGGCCCTTCGCGCTCGACCCATGCGGTCACCCCGCGCCGCCCTTTTGCCGCCGGTTTGAACGCGCGACCATGGCCCGGCGCGTCCTGCTCAATCACCGGCGCGGGCAAGTTGCAGGGCCGGTTTTGCATGTCGATCACCAGCGTGGTGCCATCGGAATTCTGCAACCGTGACGACGGCGGCAGATGGCTGAAATCGGGAATGCCTTCAAGCACAAGCGACGCGCCAATCCACGCCGGATCAAGCGCTTGCACGCCCATTTCAGCGGCAATAATCGCCAGTTCCTCGGCCGAGACCACGGAAAACTGCCGCACATTGCGTATCTCGGTACCCTTTGGATATTGCGCCACAACCCGGCTGCATGACGCCCGTGTCAGGCCGCCATGATCCTCGCCCGCAACCCCGGCAAAACTGGCGTGAACCTGCGGCATTGGTTCTGAGCGCAGGCTGGTTTCGCGGTCAGCCACCCGGCCCAGCCAAATGATCTTTGCGGTGAAATCCGTGGGCAACAGGGCAGGCATATGGCATCTCCGTCAAATTGTTTGAACGCAGCATTATCCGGGGGCGGGCTGTGGTCAACTGACAATTTATGCACTTGGCCATCACCGGGTTTGAAGCCCTGCCCTATACGGTCAGGGTGAAAAACAACCGCCGGAACGGAAATAAAACTGAGCCATCCTCAGCTTCCGCAATCCCATTTG
>CAZZKL010000258.1:0-2020 GCA_964655135.1 uncultured Roseovarius sp.
GGAAGACGGTAAGCAGATCCCTGTGACCGTCCTTCAATTGGACAAACTGCAGGTTGTTGCCCAACGTACCAATGAAAGCCACGGCTATACCGCCGTTCAGCTTGGTGCAGGTACGGCCAAAGTTAAGCGGACTTCGAAAGCAATGCGCGGCCATTTTGCCATTGCGAAGGTGGAACCCAAGCGCAAAGTTGCTGAGTTCCGCGTGGCCCCTGAGGCGATGATTGAGGTGGGGGAAGAAATCACCGCCAATCATTACTTTGAGGGTCAGTTCGTGGATGTCAGCGGCACGTCGATTGGTAAAGGCTTTGCTGGTGCCATGAAGCGGCATAACTTTAAAGGCCTGGAGGCCACGCACGGTATCTCGATCAGCCACCGCTCACACGGGTCCACGGGCCAGTGTCAGGACCCCGGCAAAGTGTTCAAAGGCAAAAAGATGGCCGGGCATATGGGGGCCGCGAAAGTGACCACCCAGAATTTGCAAGTGATGAAGACCGATGCAGATCGCGGTTTGATCATGATCAAGGGCGCTGTTCCGGGTTCCAAAGGCGGTTGGGTGACCATTAAGGACGCGGTCAAGAAACCGTTCCCTGAGAATGCCATTCTGCCTGCGGGTTTGAAATCTGCGGCTGTTGCCGCTGAGAAAGCCGCTGAGGAGGCTGCAGCCGCTGCCGCCGCTGAGGAAGAAGCCGCAGCCAAGGCTGCTGCCGAGGCCGAACAGGCGTCACTTGATGCCACGGCTGCCGAAGAGGCGGGCACCGATAAGGTTGCTGAAGCGCAAGCCGCTGAAAAGAAAGAGGGTGACGCATGAAACTTGACGTGATCAAACTCGACGGTAAAAAGGCCGGCTCGGTTGAGCTGGGCGAGGACATCTTTGGCCTTGAGCCGCGCGGCGACATCCTGCAACGGGTTGTGCGCTGGCAACGCAATAAGGCGCAAGCCGGCACCCATAAGGTCAAAACCCGGTCGGAAGTGAATTATTCCACCAAGAAGATTTACCGCCAAAAGGGCACCGGTGGCGCACGCCACGGGGCGCGCTCGGCGCCGATCTTTCGCGGCGGTGGGGTTTACAAAGGCCCGACACCGCGCAGCCATGCCCATGATCTGCCCAAAAAGGTGCGGATGCTGGGGTTGAAACATGCGCTGAGCGCCAAGGCGAAAGCCGGTGAGCTGGTGGTGATTGATGAGGCGGCTGCAAAGGGTAAAACCGGCGCGCTGGCCAAGCAGATCAAGAACCTTGGCTGGAAGCGGGCGCTGATCATTGATGGCGCGGATGTGAACGCCGATTTCGCCAACGCCGCGCGCAATATTGAAGGTCTGGATATCCTGCCGACAATGGGCGCTAACGTATATGACATCCTGCGGCGTGACACTTTGGTGATCACCAAAGCGGGTGTCGAAGCATTGGAGGCCCGTTTGAAATGAGCGCGAAACCCGAGCATTACGATGTGATCCGCAAGCCGGTTGTCACGGAAAAAGCCACCTTGGCGTCTGAGCACGGCGCGGTTGTGTTTGAAGTGGCGATGGAGAGCAACAAGCCGCAAATCAAAGAGGCCGTTGAGGCGCTTTTTGGGGTGAAGGTGAAGGCTGTGAACACCATGATCACCAAAGGCAAGGTCAAGCGCTTTAAGGGCTCCCTTGGCCGTCGCAACCACGTCAAAAAGGCTTATGTGACCCTCGAAGAGGGGAATACGATTGATGTGAGCACTGGTCTTTAGGATTGGTGTTTGGTTGAAGAATTGAGACCCCGGTCATGAGAGTGGCCGGGGTTTTTTTATTATAGTAGTATGATTTGAGCCCAACTAAGACATTCCAACGCACAGACCTGACAAGCAATCTGTGTGCTATTTAGTTTGCCAGTGTCAGGATCAAGGATGCCCGGCGACTATATGTGGCCAAGAGCTGTGCAGGCTAGTTGTGATAACGCAGTAAGCCAGTATAAATGACTGGTTATGCTCGACAAGGTGATGTGAAATTGCAAGAATATTTTAGCTTAAAATCCAAGCATTGGGTTCTCTTAACA
>CAZZKL010000259.1:0-2005 GCA_964655135.1 uncultured Roseovarius sp.
GCAGAAGTCCGGCAGAAAGAAGCTGTCGCCGGTGTTTTTTTCGGATGTGGGTGTGCTTGTTTTGGTGGGCATGATGGGCTGAGTGTAGCGTGGAGTTCGGGATAGCGTCGATGCCGGTTTCGCGCGGCGCAGGGGCAATATCGGCTATACTGCGCGCAAATTTATGGCGTCGCTTGTTGCTTACGGGTACAGCGGCCTGAAACACGAGTCCTGAACTGTGAGTCTCAAATCATGAACAAAGAAGTCGACAAACTCTGGGGCGGTCGCTTCAGCGAGCCCACCGATGCCTTCGTCGAGGCCTTCACCGCCTCGGTCACTTTCGACAAGCGCCTGTACGCGCACGACATCGCCGGCTCCGTCGCCCATGCCACCATGCTGGCCAAGGTCGGCGTGCTCAGCGACGCCGAGCGCGACGCCATCATCGACGGCCTGCAGGCCATCAAGGCCGAGATCGAGCGCGGCGAGTTCGCGTGGTCCATCGCCCGCGAAGACGTACACATGAATATCGAGGCGCGCCTGATCGAGTCCATCGGCGACGTCGGCAAGAAGCTGCACACGGGGCGTTCGCGCAACGATCAGGTGGCCACCGACATTAGTCTCTATCTACGTGACGAATTGAAGGCGATCATTGCCGAACTCACACGCCTGCAGACTGCGCTGGTGGATCTGGCGGAAGCCGAGGCCGACACCATCATGCCCGGTTTCACCCATTTGCAGACCGCGCAGCCGGTGACCTTCGGTCATCATCTGCTGGCCTGGTTTGAAATGCTCAAGCGCGACCACGGCCGCCTGCGCGACTGCGCCGCACGTCTCAACGTCATGCCGCTGGGCGCCGCGGCGCTGGCCGGCACCTCGTATCCCATCGACCGCGCGCTGACCGCCGAGCTGCTGGGCTTCGACGGCGTGTGCGAAAACTCGCTGGATGCGGTCAGCGATCGTGACTTCGCCATCGAATTTGTCGCCGATGCCTCGGTGCTGATGATGCACCTGTCGCGTTTCTCCGAGGAGCTGGTGATCTGGGCCTCGGCGCAGTTCAATTTCATCGAACTGGGCGACAGCTTCTGTACCGGCTCATCCATCATGCCGCAGAAGAAGAACCCGGACGTGCCGGAGCTGATCCGCGGCAAGACCGGCCGCGTCAACGGCCATCTGGTCTCCCTGCTGACCCTGATGAAGGGCCAGCCGCTGGCCTACAACAAGGACAATCAGGAAGACAAGGAGCCGCTGTTCGACACCGTCGACACCCTGCGCGGCTCATTGCGCGTGTTCGCCGACATGATCCCGGCCATCACCCCGCGCCGCGACAGCATGCGCGCCGCGGCGCGTTCCGGTTTTTCCACCGCCACCGATCTGGCCGACTATCTGGTGCGCAAGGGCGTGCCCTTCCGCGACGCCCACGAAGTCGTCGGCAAGGCCGTGGCGCTGGGCGTGAAAGAGGATTGTGATCTGGCCGACATGACGCTGGCGCAGCTGCAGCAGTTCTCCGCGCACATCGACGCCGACGTGTTCGACGTGCTGACCCTCGACGGCTCGGTGGCGGCGCGCAATCACATCGGTGGCACCGCCCCCGAACAGGTGCGGGCCGCCAGTGCGCGGGCGCGCCAGTGGCTGGCGGACTGCTGATTCGGCGGGCTTGCGTCGCAGGTCGGTCTATACTGAAATCCATAGACTGAGAGCTATCAGCATTCTTGTTTTGATGAGACACAGGGTGGCGGCATGAGAGGTTTGTTCCCGGCAAAAATTGCGGCGTTATTGCAGGCCCGGTATTGGCTGATTGTGCTTCTGCTGGGGCTGCTTGTTGGCTGTGGCGGCGGAGGCAGCAGCACCCCGGATCGCATCGTCGTTCCGACGCAGCCCGGGCTGGTATCCCTGCTGGCCATTGAAGTCACTCCGGCGCTGCCCACGCTGGCCAGTGGTACCTCGCTGAATCTGGTCGCCACCGGGATATTATCCAACGGTGTTTCCAGTGACTTCGGCAGCAAGGTGGCGTGGCGCAGTGCCAACC
>CAZZKL010000260.1:0-1949 GCA_964655135.1 uncultured Roseovarius sp.
AGCGCCTCGCCGCGAAAACCGAACGTGTGGATGTTGAGCAGGTCGGAGCCGTCGATTTTTGAGGTCGCGTGGCGCGACAGGGCAAGCGCCAGATCGCCCGGCGCAATTCCACAGCCATCATCGGTGACCCGGATCAGGGTTTTGCCGCCATCGCTTATGTCGATCCCGATCCGGCTGGCCCCGGCATCAATGGCGTTTTCCACCAGTTCCTTGACTGCTGAGGCGGGCCGTTCCACCACCTCGCCGGCAGCGATACGGTTGATTGCCGCCTCGTCAAGCTGGCGAATGATCTGGGGTTGGTCGCTGATATGGGGGTTGGGACGTGCCATACCGCTAAACCTAGCATGTCCCGGCGCGATTCTGCCACCGCAATGATCGTCGAATTTGTTACTGCATCGCGCCCTATCTTGCCAAGCCTGCCTGCGCGTGTCAGCTTGCCTTCTTATCTCGTTAAAAGGGCTGATGATGACCACCCAAACCATCCAACCAACCACGCATTTGCCCCAGGTTACCGAGGCGCGAAATCCGGGTATTGAACTGGACATGCAGTGGGTGCGCAGCGTTCAGGCCAACACCTCGGCCATTGAGCGGCGTGCGGCCAGTCTGCCGGGGCGGCGGGCGATCAAGAAAAAGTATCAGGCGGCCTGGCTGTTGCGGGCGCTGACTTGTATCGACCTGACCACGCTGGCCGGGGATGACACGGGCGAGCGGGTTCGGCGTCTGTGCGCCAAGGCGCGCCAGCCGGTAAGTCCCGGTCTGTTGGAGGCGCTGGGCATGGGGGCGGTTAGCGTGGGTGCGGTTTGTGTTTATCATGACATGATTGCGCCGGCGGTTGAGGCGCTGGAGGGTAGCGGTATTCCGGTGGCTGCTGTCAGCACCGGGTTTCCGGCCGGGTTGTCGCCGTTTCACCTGAGGGTGGCAGAGATCGGCGAGAGCGTGAAGGCGGGCGCCGCAGAGATCGATATCGTGATATCGCGCAGGCATGTTCTGTCGGGCAACTGGCGCGCACTTTATGAGGAAATGCAGGCCTTTCGTGCTGCCTGCGGCGACGCACATGTGAAGGCGATACTGGCCACTGGTGAGCTGGGTACGCTGCGCAATGTGGCGCGCGCCTCGGTGGTGTGCATGATGGGGGGCGCGGATTTCATCAAGACTTCGACTGGCAAGGAAAGCGTCAACGCGACGCTGCCGGTGTCACTGGTTATGATCCGGGCCATTCGTGATTATCACGAGCGTACCGGGTATCGGATTGGCTATAAGCCGGCCGGGGGGATTTCCAAGGCCAAGGATGCGTTGGTTTATCTGGCGTTGATCAAGGAAGAGTTGGGGGATCGGTGGTTGCGCCCCGATCTGTTCCGTTTTGGGGCCAGCTCGCTGCTGGGCGATATTGAGCGGCAGCTGGAGCATCATGTGACCGGGGCCTATTCGGCGGGGTATCGTCATGCAATGGGGTGAAGTGCCGTTTGGCGGGTGTGGGAATTTGAGTATTTGGAACGAGAAGAAGTCATGAGCGTATCAGATATATTTGAAACGATGGAATATGGGCCGGCCCCTGAGAGCGCGGCCGAGGCGCTGGCGTGGCTGGTGGATCAGGGCGACCGGTTCGGGCATTTCATCAATGGGGCCTTTACCGCGCCCGGAGATGGGTTTGAGAGCCGCAATCCTGCTACCGGAGAGGTTCTGGCCACTTTGAGCCAAGCCAAGCAGGGTGATGTGGATGATGCCGTTGCCGCCGCCCGCGCGGCGCAGGGCAAATGGGAGCGGCTTGGTGGGCCGGGGCGGGCGCGGTATATTTACGCGATTGCACGGCTGTTGCAGAAGCACAGCCGGTTGTTTGCGGTGCTGGAGAGCATGGATAACGGCAAGCCGATCCGGGAATCGCGCGATATCGACATCCCGCTGGCGCAGCGGCATTTTTATTATCACGCGGGGATGGCGCAGTTGATGCC
>CAZZKL010000261.1:0-1912 GCA_964655135.1 uncultured Roseovarius sp.
TGAAGTTGGCGCTTTGACCCGCGATATTTCAAAAAGCTACGAGACGCTGGTGCGGGAATAAAACCAGCTTCAGACAAATGAAAAAGAGCACCTCAGATGGGGTGCCCTTTTTCTTATCCATATCTCTGATTTATCAGCTCGGCGTGATGCCTCTAAGCCGCTCGGACCGCCGCCGAAGTAATTCAAGCGTGGTCAGCAGGCAGATTGAGATCACCACCAAAATCGTCGCAACCGCCAGAATGGTCGGGCTGATCTGTTCGCGCAGACCGATGAACATCTGCCACGGCAAGGTTTTTTGACTGGCCGAGCCGACAAACAGCACCACCACCACCTCATCAAACGACGTGATAAAGGCAAACAGCGCGCCCGAGATCACGCCGGGCAGGATCAGCGGCATTTGCACCTTGAAGAAGGTGGTCAGCGGGTTCGCCCCCATATTCGCCGCCGCCCGCGTAAGCGAACGGTCAAAACCCACCATAGTGGCGGTCACGGTGATGATCACAAACGGGATACCCAAAACCGCATGGGCCAGTATCACTTTGATATAGCCCACCAGATTTTTATCGAGGCCAAGCGTGCCTTCCATAAAGTTGCCGACTTTAGAATAGAAAAAGAACATACCCGTTGCCGAGATGATCAGCGGCACAATCATCGGCGAAATCAGCGTTGCCATGATTGCCCTGCGAAAGGGAACGTGGCTTTGGCTCAGGCCGATAGCGGCCAATGTGCCCAAGGATACCGAAATAATCGTCGCAATCGGCGCGATGATCAGCGAGTTTTTGAAACTGCGTTGCCACTCATTATTGGTAAAGAAATCCTGATAATGCTTCAGGGAATAGCCGGCGGGATCAAACCTGAGCATCTCGGGCGTGAAGGTAAAGAAATCCTGCGCGTTAAAGCTCAGCGGCAGCACCACAAGTATGGGAACGATCAGGAAGAGGAAAACTATGCCACAGATGCCGCGAAAGCCGTAATGCCACAGCACTTGATTGGAGGTCAGGTAAATTGGCAGCCCGCGCCGGTACTGCCGGTAATGCACCCAAAATACCAACCGCGCGGCAATCACCCCCATGATGATCCCCAGAACGGCCGCCCCGGCACTTCCCAGCGACAGGCCGATGGCCGCGCCCAAAAGCGCGCTTACGATCATTGCCGGTCGGGCGGAATCAAACAAAGACACCAGCGCATAGGCAAAGGCAATCGCCAATCCGGACCCGGCCATCACTGTCAGCAGAAACTGCGAGAAATTCGCCGCCGTTGAAACCCCGGCGACAAAAAACATTGCGGCGATAAGCAGCCCCACCAGCGACAGCGTGAACGAAAGCGAGATGGGCAGCGTGGTGTTTTCAATAATTTTTGCCATGATTCTATCCCAACTTCACATTGTCGATGCCAACGATCTTATCGTAGGCCCAGTATAATAACATCACCACCACCAGCAAAATCGCCCCCAATGCAGCCGCAAGGCCCCAGTTGAGCGAGCTGGAAATGTTGTACGCAATCCGGTTCGAGATGAAGACACCCTTGGTGCCGCCGACGATCTCGGGCGTGATATAATACCCGATCGACAGGATAAACACGAGGATCGACCCGGCCCCGATGCCCGGAACGGATTGCGGAAAGTAAACCCGCCAGAACGCGGTCCAGTTGGTCGCCCCCAGTGATTTGGCCGCCCGCAGATATGTCGGCTGAATGGTCTGCATAACGGAATACATCGGCAAGATCATGAACGGCAGCAGGATATGCGTCATCGCCACAATGGTGCCGAACTGATTGTTGATCATCACAAGCCGCGCATCATCCTGCACCAGCCCCAGCCAGACCAGCACATCATTGATCACGCCTTGCTGTTGCAGCATCACCTTCCAGGCGCTTGTGCGCACCAAAAGCGAGGTCCAGAACGGCAACAATA
>CAZZKL010000262.1:0-1882 GCA_964655135.1 uncultured Roseovarius sp.
TGCTGATCGGCTTTGCGCTGGCCTATCTGATCAACAAGAAATTCAAGGGCAATGACTTATGGACCACCATAATCGTCTTGCCGATGATGCTCTCTCCTGCTGTGGTCGGCAACTTCTGGACTTTCCTCTATCAGCCGCAAATCGGGCTGTTCAATTATGTGGTCGAGTTTTTCACCGGCATTGATTCCTCATCGTTTTCGATGATCGGGGATGTATCGCTGGCGCCGTGGTCGATTGTGATTGTGGACACATGGATGTGGACGCCGTTTGTGATGCTGATCTGTCTGGCCGGGCTGCGCTCAATCCCCGACAGCATATATGAGGCGGCTGAGTGTGACCGCGCCAGCAAATGGCGGCAATTCTGGACATTGACCATCCCGATGGTGCTGCCGTTTTTGATGCTGGCGGTGCTGTTCAGGGGCATTGAAAACTTCAAGATGTTTGATCTGGTGGTGCAGCTTACCGGCGGCGGGCCGGGGTCGCTGACCACACTCACCTCAATTGATCTCAAGCGCGAGGCGTTTGAGAAATGGCGCACCGGCTATGCCTCAGCCTATGCGGTGATTTTGTTTGTCACCGTCTTTGGCCTTGCCTCGATCTATGTCAAAGCCCTCAACAAGGTGAAGGAAAGATGAGCGGGTTTTCTGTCACCGAGCCGTCAAAGCGGCAAAAATGGATCGCCGGGTTGCTGGTGATCACCTATGCGCTGGTCACCATCATGCCGCTGATGTGGATCATCGCCACCGGCTTCAAATCGCCCGAAGATGCCATCGCCTATCCGCCCAAGGTGGTGTTTCAGCCAAGCCTTGAGGGCTATGTCAACCTGTTTAGCGCGCGCACCCGCGTCACAACGGGCATGGCAGAAACCCTGCCGCCGCCCGAGACATGGTATGATCAGATTGCCCGCGACAGCGGCACCGTGATCGTTGGCCCGTCGCGCTATGGCCAGCGCTTTGTGAATTCGGTGGTGATCGGATTTGGCTCGACCTTTCTGGCGATTGTTTTTGGCACCACGGCGGCCTATGCGTTTTCGCGCTTTAAGGTGCCGCTGAAGGATGATCTGCTGTTTTTCATCCTGTCCACCCGGATGATGCCCCCCATCGCGGTGGCAATCCCGATATTTTTGATGTTCCGACAACTGGGGTTGAACGACACAAGGCTGGGCATGATCCTGCTTTATACGGCGGTTAACCTGTCGCTGTCGGTCTGGCTGCTGAAGGGGTTCATTGATGAGATACCGTTTGAATATGAAGAAGCGGCACTAATTGATGGCTACACCCGGTTTCAGGCGTTCTACAAAGTGGTGCTGCCACAGGCGGCCACCGGTATTGCCTCAACCGCAATCTTCTGCCTGATCTTTGCCTGGAACGAATACGCTTTTGCGGTGCTTTTGACCTCAGGCACCGCCCAGACTGCGCCGCCCTTTATCCCGACCATCATCGGGGTTGGCGGGCAGGACTGGCCCGCGGTGGCGGCGGGGGCCACGTTGTTCCTGATCCCTGTGATGATCTTTACCATCCTGCTGCGCAAACACCTGCTGCGCGGCATCACATTCGGGGCGGTGCGCAAATGAGCAGTTTTTTCAATGGTCTGATGCGGTTTCGACGGGGGGCATGGGAAATGCTGGCCACCATCCTGATCGCGCTTGGCGTGTTCATGTTGATGCAACCATTCTGGATGGTCGCCTTCACCTATTCCTTTATTGTCACGCTTGTTGGCACGGTGATGTTCATCATCGTCAGCCATTTTCCGGAGTAGATCATGGCGCAAATCATCATCAAAAACCTGCGCAAGGATTTCGGCGATTTCACCGCGGTTCAAGCCTCCAGTTTCACCATCGAGGACGGCGAGTTTTTCATGCTGCTTGGCCCCTCGGGCTGTG
>CAZZKL010000263.1:0-1874 GCA_964655135.1 uncultured Roseovarius sp.
GGCCCGCTTTCTGGGCCGCTTCTTTTGCTGTATCGCGCGCCTGGGGTTCAATCCCCTTCACGCTCCAAGGCACACCGGGTTTCATCTATTCGCCGCCACTCATCATCATTACAAAATCAAGGCAGGCGTGTTTGAAGAAGCTAACCTTCTCAACGCCCCCCAGCGTTCACATCCAAGCAGGCGCGAACGCTTTGCCATGACGTTGAGGGTTTCAGGTCATGGTAAATATCGCGTTAAGTGCGCGAACAACCTGTAGAATTTCAGGACAGTCGACAAAAAGGCACAGACTGGAAAAACACCTCATTGGTCAGCACAACCAAATTTATTGACGTTTACGTCAACGGCAACTATGCTGACAGAATGCCTGACCCCCACACACCTGCACCGTCTGACCGCGAAAGCATTGTAATTTATAGTATTTCTCAGCTGGCGGATGAATTTGGCGTCACGGCGCGCACGCTCCGCCACTATGAGGAACAAGGCATCGTCTGCCCGCGGCGGGTTGGGCAAAGACGGCTTTATTCCCGCCGCGACCGCGGCCGGCTGCGCCTTGCCCTGCAAGGCAAGCGTGTTGGTTTTGCTTTGGCGGAAATCCGCGAAATGCTGGACCTTTATGACCTCAAGGACGGGCAGGAGACCCAGCTTCGAATCAGCCTTGATAAATTTCGCGAGCGCGTCTCCGGTCTCAAAAACCAAAGACGTGAAATCGACATAGTGATCGGGGAATTGCAAAAAACCTGCACCATCGTGGAATCCATGCTCAAATCCAGGACCATGGCCGGGGAAAACGGAAAAGCCGGGGATATGGCATGACACATTATCGCGCGCCCGTGGCTGAGGCCCTCTTTGTGCTGAACGATGTTTTCGGCATGCCCCGCCACAACAATCTGCCCGGCTTTGATGAAGCCACACCTGATGTGGTGGCGGCGATTTTTGAAGAAGCCGGACGGTTCGCATCGGAGGTTCTGGCCCCCCTTAACGCGCCCGGCGATAACCAGGGTTGCGGTTTTGACAATGGCAAGGTGACAACCCCGAAAGGGTTTGGCGACGCCTATACCAAGCTGGTGGAGGCGGGTTGGCTTGGTCTCACCGCCCCGGCGGAATATGGCGGCCAGGCCCTGCCGGAAGTGCTGGGCGCCGTTTTCAATGAATTTGTCTCCTCCGCCAATCTGGCGTTCGGCATGTATCCCGGCCTGACACAAGGGGCCGCCAATACGTTGCACCGCCACGGCGACAAGGCCCTGAAAGCCAGATATCTGCCCAAGCTGATCTCCGGGACATGGGCCGGAACCATGAACCTCACCGAGCCGCAATGCGGCACCGATCTGGGGCTGATCAAAACCAAGGCCGCGCCCCAGGCCGATGGCAGCTACAAAATCACCGGCACCAAGATTTTCATCTCCGGCGGTGAGCAGGACCTGACTGAAAATATTATCCATCTGGTGCTGGCCCGCATCGAGGGCGCGCCGGAGGGCACCAAAGGCATTTCGCTGTTTCTTGTGCCAAAATTCATTGCCGATGATGACGGCAATCCTGGCCCCGGCAATGCGGTGGCTTGCGGCTCGATCGAGCACAAGATGGGCATTCACGCCAATGCGACCTGCGTGATGAATTATGACGGCAGCGCCGGCTGGCTGGTGGGCGAGGAAAACAAGGGCCTGCGCGCCATGTTCACGATGATGAACGAAGCCCGGCTGGCGGTTGGCATTCAGGGCCTTGCCCTGGCGGAAATGGCCTATCAGATGGCCGCCGCCTATGCCAGGGACCGCCGGCAGGGCCGAGCGCTTAGCGGGGCCAAGGAGCCCGACGCCCCGGCGGACCCGATAATCGTTCACCCCGATGTGCGGCGCATGCTGATGGACATTCGCAGCTTT
>CAZZKL010000264.1:0-1865 GCA_964655135.1 uncultured Roseovarius sp.
GCCTCGGTCAGTTCAGCATTCAACCCCAAAGCGCCAGAAATGGTCCGCGCCACCTGCGCCACTTCGATCGAATGGGTCAGGCGGGTGCGAAAATAATCGCCCTCATGCTCCACAAACACCTGCGTCTTGTGTTTCAGGCGTCTGAATGCGCTGGCATGGATAATCCTGTCACGATCGCGCTGAAAACACGAGCGAAACGCGCTTTCCTCTTCGGCTGTCAACCGGCCGCGTGTTTGCGCCGGATCCGACGCATAGGGCATTTTCATCACATGTATCCTTGTCGGCTGCTGCGCCTGCCCATATATTGCATTGAGAGACAGATTTAACCAACAGGAAATCACCATGAACCTGCCCCCTTCCGTAACGGACCGCGCTTTTACCCGATTGGCCGAAATCAGTGCGGCTGATAAAGGGCAGGCGCTGCGCGTCGCGGTAGAAGGCGGCGGCTGTTCCGGGTTTCAGTATGACATCCGGCTTGATGCCCCCGCCAAGGATGATCTGGTGCTGGAAGGCCAAGGGCAAAAAGTAGTCGTCGATGCGGTCTCCCTGCCGTTCCTGACCGGGGCCACGATAGATTTCTCAGATGAGCTGATCGGCGCGCGGTTTGTGATTGAAAACCCCAACGCCAGCAGTTCCTGCGGCTGCGGCACCTCGTTTTCCATGTAACCAAGTGATAATTTGACGGGGCGATACTCGCATGAGCATTCTGCGCGCACTGGCCATAGGAATAGCCATCTTCGCAATCGGCTTGGCTTATAACACCCGGAAAAAACTACCACCGCCCCCTGACGTGCAAGAAACCGAATGCGGCAGTGTCGGCAATGCCTGCGTTGTGGGGGATCGTTCCTATAATCTGCTACTTCCGCGCGGCGATGGCCCCTTTCCTGCGGTGATCTTTTTACATGGATCAGGATCAAACGGAGCCGCAGTGATCAGCAACAGCACAATCACAACCCCCCTGCTTAATCGGGGGTATGCGCTGATTGCCCCAACCGGGTTGGACGTAAAATATTCTGGCAACGAAACATCTAGCGGCTGGATTTGGGAGGGCCGCCGCAATGGCCGTGATGATTACCGCTATCTCCGCAAGGTGATCTCAGACGTGACTGGGCGCTTTGAAATTGATCCAGACAAGATCGTCGTTGCAGGTCACTCAAATGGCGCGACAATGGTCTGGTATCTGGCCTGCGCAGGCTTTGATCGCAGGCTGAAATTCTTTGCTCCGATCAGTGGCACTCCGGTTCGCGGTTGGCGACGCCCCTGTTCCCGCAATCAGCCAGAATTCAGCCTTTTGCACATGCACGGCGCATCAGATACCGTTGTTCCCTTCAAAGGGACACAGCCAAATAACGGTTTTACCGGCTGGCTAGGTGCGCAAGAGGCCGTTGAAGACATCGCCAACAGGGCCCGCTGCAAACTATCCAAACAGCAGGGGGTGCCGGAAGCCACCACAACAAACTGGAGCGACTGCATAGGCCAAAGCCAATTTCGGGTGGCGCTTGTTCCGGGCGGTCATTCTGTCCCCAAGGCATGGGGTGACACAATGCTGGATTGGTATGAAGCGTTAAACCCAAACTGAAACCCGCGCGCCGCCCCCTTGCGTGGCCGCCTCGCTTTCGGGGGTTTGCCCTTGTCAGAGGGCGCACTTCAGGCGATAGATACCCCATGAAAATCGCCAGCTTCAACATCAACGGCATCAAAGCCCGCCTGCCCGCGCTCACCGATTGGCTGGAGGAGGCCGCCCCCGATGTGGCCCTGCTGCAAGAGATCAAATCGGTGGATGCAAATTTCCCCCGCGAGCATTTTGAGGACATGGGTTATAACGTCGAAACCCACGGCCAGAAAAGCTTTAACGGCGTGGCGAT
>CAZZKL010000265.1:0-1857 GCA_964655135.1 uncultured Roseovarius sp.
TGTTCTGCTGCAACTATCCTTGTCAAACACTGCAAACATTTTTGGCGAGCTACACCAGGTCTAAATCCCTTTGAAACATAAAGAAAATCACCCCCGCATCGGGGCACATCCGCTTTTCAATAAAGGCAGGTGGCGGAGGAGCTGAGAGGAACTTTGAACAATAAACCCCAAACGCGCGACCGCGCGTCGGGCGGTCAGCCCGCCCCGTCGGAGGCGCCTTGCGCCGTGAGACAAGAAATGGCGGACAGACAGGGATTCGAACCCTGGAGACGGTCTCCCGCCTACACACTTTCCAGGCGTGCGCCTTCGACCACTCGGCCACCTGTCCGTTGCGGCCTTCTTTAGCGTCCGTGGGCCGGGCAGTTCAAGCATATTCTACACCCGCCGCAGTTTTCTCACATTTAGGTTTTGCTAGGGCGCAAACCCGGTTATGCCCCCGATATGAGCACCAACCCACCAGACTTGCGCCCCGACAGGGCGAATGCGCGTATCACCGCAGCCCCCCGCAAGGGCCAGCCGACCATTGGCATGGTCTCTTTGGGCTGTCCCAAGGCCTTGGTTGACAGCGAGCGCATCCTGACGCGCCTGCGCGCCGAAGGTTACGGCATTTCCCCCGATTACACCGGTGCCGACGCGGTGATCGTCAACACCTGCGGCTTTCTTGATTCCGCCAAGGCCGAAAGTCTCTCGGCCATTGGCGAGGCGCTCTCGGAAAATGGCCGCGTCATCGTCACCGGCTGCCTTGGGGCCGAGCCGGATTATATCCGGGCGCACCACCCCCGCATCCTCGCCGTCACCGGCCCGCACCAATACGCGCAGGTACTGGACGCGGTCCACATTGCCGTGCCCCCTGCCCCCAACCCCTATGTTGATCTGCTGCCGGCAACGGGCGTAAAGCTCACGCCCCGGCACTATAGCTATCTCAAGATCTCTGAGGGCTGTAACCACAAATGCCGCTTTTGCATCATCCCCGACATGCGCGGACGTCTGGTTTCGCGCCCGGCGCACGCGGTACTGCGCGAGGCGGAAAAGCTGGTGGAAAGCGGCGTCAAGGAATTGCTGGTGATCTCGCAAGACAGCTCGGCCTATGGGGTGGATACCAAACACGCCACCACCAGCGGGCCTGATGGTAAATCGCACCGCGCCCATATCACCGATCTCGCCCGTGATCTCGGTACGCTCGGGGCTTGGGTCCGGCTGCATTACATCTATCCCTACCCGCATGTGCGCCAGCTTATTCCACTGATGGCCGAGGGGTTGATCCTGCCCTATCTCGACATCCCGTTCCAACACGCCCACCCGGATGTTCTAAGGCGCATGGCGCGCCCGGCGGCGGGTTCAAAAACCCTTGATGAGATTGCCGCGTGGCGCGACATCTGCCCCGACATCACCCTGCGCTCGACCTTCATCGTCGGCTACCCCGGCGAAACCGACGCCGAATTTCAAACGCTGCTTGACTGGATGGATGAGGCCCAGCTCGACCGCGTCGGCTGTTTCCAATATGAAAACGTCAAAGGGGCGCGTTCCAACGCCCTCCCGGGTCATGTCGCGGACGAGATCAAACAAGACCGCTGGAATCGCTTCATGGAGAAGGCGCAAACCATCTCCGAGGCCAAGCTTGCCGCCAAAATCGGCCAGGTTATGGAGGTCATCATCGACGACATTGATGATGACGGCATCGCCACCTGCCGTACACAGGCCGACGCCCCCGAAATCGACGGCAACCTTTTCATCGACGAAGGCACCGACGGGTTGAATGTCGGCGACATCACCCGCGTTATGGTCGATGAGGCCAACGAGTATGACCTCTGGGGACGCATAATAACATGAGTAAACTCCACATCATCGGCGGCGGCA
>CAZZKL010000266.1:0-1847 GCA_964655135.1 uncultured Roseovarius sp.
ACAGCGGCAATTTTTGCTGCCCTGTCCGACATGATCGCCACCTATGGCGAAGAACCGGTTGCCAAAATGGTCGAGCGCCTGCCCGACCGTATCCGCATCGGTGAATTTACTGTGGCGCGCGCAACCCAGTAAACTCAGGTACTTTTCTGCATCGTTTCAAGAAACCCGACCGGCTGACCGGCGGCGTTGCCGATGATTTCATCATCCCACATTACCGTATTACCTCGGATAATCGTTCCGATGGGCCAGCCTGTTACTTCTGATTGATCATAGGGCGTCCAGCCGCAGCGGCTTTCTATCCAGTCATTGGTGATGGTGCGGCTGGCGGACATGTCGACGATGGTAAAGTCAGCATCATAGCCCGCAGCGATACGGCCCTTTTGTTTGATGCCGAAAATCCGGCACGGGCCGTGGCTGGTCAAATCAACAAAGCGTTCAAGGCTTAGATTGCCATTGTTGACATGAGTGAGCATAATCGGAACCAGCGTTTGCACACCGGGCATGCCCGATGGTGACAACGGATAGGGCTGTTCTTTTTCTTCAATGGTGTGCGGGGCATGGTCTGAGCCAAGCACATCAACCACCCCGTCAGCCAGGCCGCGCCATAGGCCAGCGCGGTGCTCGGCGGTGCGAATGGGCGGGTTCATCTGGGCATAGGTGCCAAGGTTTTCATAGGCCTCAGGTGCTGCCAGTGTGAGGTGCTGGGGGGTGAGCTCTACTGTTGCCACATCCTTGTTGGCGGCCAGCAGCGGAATTTCTTCTGCGGTTGAAATATGCAAAACGTGAATGCGCTTGCCGGTCTTGCGGGCGATGCGTATCAGGCGCTCGGTGCACAGGCGGGCAGCTTCAGCATCGCGCCACACCGGGTGGCTGGAGGGGTCTCCCTCGATGCGCTCACCCTCCCGGGCGATCAGCCGGGCTTCATCTTCAGAGTGGAAAGCCGCCCGGCGGTTGATGGCGGAAAGAATGGCTTCGACCCCGCCATCATCATCAACCAGCAAATCGCCAGTGGATGAGCCCATGAAAACCTTGACACCGCAGCACCCTTCAAGGCGCTCAAGGTGGGCCAGTTGATCGACATTTTCGCGGGTGCCACCCACATAAAAGGCAAAGTCGCAATACATGCGGTTGCGGGCGCGGGCCACCTTGTCGGCAAGGGCTGCCTCATCGGTGGTCAGCGGGTTGGTGTTGGGCATTTCAAAAACCGCTGTTACCCCGCCTTTAACTGCTGCGCGGCCTCCGGTTTCGAGATCTTCCTTGTGCTCGGCCCCCGGCTCGCGCAGGTGAACCTGACTGTCGATGACGCCGGGCAGAATGTGCAGGCCGGTGCAATCGATGGTTTTGTCGGCTTTTGCCGCATCGAGCATTCCGATATGTGAAATTTTACCGTCAATCACCCCGATATCGCGCTTTGCAGTGCCGTCGTGATTAACAAGGGTTCCATTTTTGAGGATCAGGTCATACATAATAGCTTCACGATTAACCAACAACGCTCAAGCAAGCAAGACCAGAGTAGATATATGCCCCATTCCTTTACAGTTTTGCCCGATCGGGCAGTCTTTGACATTAGCGGTGACGATGCAAAGGGGTTTTTGCAAGGGCTGGTGACCAGCGATGTGGAACAACTTGCTGATGGTGAGGCATCGCACGCCGGGCTGCTGACACCGCAGGGTAAAATCATGTTTGATTTTTTTGTTGTTGGTCAACCTGAAAGCTATGTGATTGATTGTGCCGCTGAGCAGATTGACGACATCATCAAGCGTTTGACGTTTTACAAGTTGCGGGCACAGGTTGAGATCACGGCAAAACTTGATCTGGCTGTTGCAGCAATGTGGGATGGGGATGTT
>CAZZKL010000267.1:0-1846 GCA_964655135.1 uncultured Roseovarius sp.
CACAACGCCCCGCCGCAGCGTGATACTGGACCTAAAGTGAATGAACGAATTCGCGCCAGTGAAATCCGGCTAATAGGAGCCGAAGGTGAAAACGTCGGCGTTGTCACCCCGGCCCGAGGCATAGAAATGGCCCAGGAGGTCGGCCTTGATCTGGTGGAAATATCCCCCAATGCCAGCCCTCCGGTTTGCAAAATCATGGATTTCGGGAAATTCAAATACGAAACCCAAAAGCGCGAATCCGAAGCCCGTAAAAAGCAAAAAATCATTGAGATCAAAGAGGTCAAGTTTCGACCCAACACCGATACGCATGATTACGATGTGAAAATGCGCAACGTGTTCAAATTCTTAGGCAACGGCGACAAGGTCAAAGTGACACTGCGTTTCCGGGGGCGTGAAATGGCGCACCTTGAACTTGGGCGCGCCCTGCTTGAACGGGTGGCGGTCGACATCGAAGAGGTCGCCAAGATCGACGCGATGCCAAAAATGGAAGGTCGTCAGATGATCATGATGATCTCACCTACCAAATAAGTGGCTAAACCAGTACCCCCGTCCAGCCCGCATATGGCGCGGTATCGGGGGGCCGGGAATACCGACGCAGCCGACGCCCGGCTACGCGCCCCTACATTTGAAAGAAACAGCCCGCCAATCATCGCGCAACTTGCGCCATGGTTGGTGGGGCGATCCGGTCCAGCTCTGGAAATTGGCGCAGGTACCGGGCAACACGCAGCCGCCCTGCAACTTGCATTCCCGCATTTGGATTGGTGGCCATCCGAGCCTGATCCGGTGCATTGCGCCTCAATTTCAGCGTGGCGCGAACACCTGAAACTGCCACCCCGAAACCCGATTGAACTGGACGCGGCTTCGGATTGGCCGGGCAACAACGCTATCCGCCAACTTGGGCCACTATCCGTTATTATCTCAATGAACGTGATACACATTTCTCCCTTTGCAGTGGCAAGTGGGATCATTGCGGGCGCCGGCAAAACCCTCACGCGGGGCGGTCTGCTGATCTTCTACGGGCCATTTCTTGAAAACGGCAAACATACCGGCGAAGGCAATGCCGCCTTTGACAAAGGTTTGCGCGCCGAAAACCCTGACTGGGGCGTGCGTGACATTGATGAAATATCGCAATTGTCAAAAGAGGCTGGGCTGAAAATTGCCGACTTTATCCAAATGCCCGCCAACAACCGGTTGTTGATCTATAGTAAAACCTAAAGCTGGCGCGCGATGTCGCGGTCACCACGATACCATTTAATGCTGTCGATAACGTCAAACCCAAGTGAGAACAGATCAACACCGAAAAGTATCCAGAGATAGATCAGATAACCGCCGCCAACGATCGGGTCATTTAATAGAAACAGCGCGATTATTATTAACAGCGGGCCCCAAAGCAACACATGCGAAAGCGCCATCGCTTTGGAAAACCCGCGCTGGACCAGTATCAGCACAACATTTGGCAGCATCCCGCCAACGGCAAGTATCGCGACAATCCAGCCCCCCACTTCGCCCCAAAAGAATATTGCCGCCATGTTTACCGGCACTAGAATACCGAAAACCCATAGCTGTACCCAAAGCGGCAAAGCCCGCAGGCTGGTCCAGATGTCTATGAACAATCGCTTCATATTACGCTCCCTATGCTCTGACCCAATCAGATTGGGCCGCTACCTGCAATCTTGCACAGGCGCGGCCTTGAATGTTTTATTCACCCAAACGGTTGACTATCCTATCGCTCCAAGTTATTCATCCATATGGTTGAACAAAATGACGCCCACCTTTCAGAAATCCTGAAGGCCGCCAGTGACCCCACCCGGCGCGCTATCCTGACGCTGCTCGCACAGGAAGGTGC
>CAZZKL010000268.1:0-1846 GCA_964655135.1 uncultured Roseovarius sp.
CTTTCGCGGATATTGATGTCCCAGCGAAACACCGCAATGCCGGCAAAGGCGGGCAGGATTTGCGGCACGATACCATAAACCATCACCTGCCAGCGGCTTGCCCCGGTGGCGGTGATGGCCTCAACCTGCACTTCGCTAATCTCCTCGATTGCCTCGTAAAGCAGCTTGGCGCAAAACCCGATGGAGCGGATTGAGATGGCGATCACCCCGGCAAACACCCCCGGGCCGACGATCGACACCAACAAAAGCGCCCAGATCAACGAGTTGACCGAGCGCGTGGCAACAATGATCAGCAAGGCAATGGGGCGGATGAATAACCTGCTTGGGGTGGTGTTGCGCGCCGCAAGAAATGCCACCGGAACCGCCATCACCAAAGCAAATATCGTGCCTAGGGTGGCGATGTTAAGCGTGTCCCAGATGGGCTTCCACAAAACGTTGATATAGGGCCATTTCGGCGGCAGGGCGCGGCCGATGATATCACTGGCCACTTCGGGCATTGTGAACACATAAAACCATTCGGTCTTGTCCGAGATTTGCTGTAAGGAAAGCACAAAGGCCATTGTGCCGATCATCCACAAGGCCCAGCGCAAAAGCTGTGCGTTGCGGTCACGCACCTGCCAGACCTTGAGGCCGTTCTTCTCGGTCATCGGCATTATTTGATCCTCTCACGGATAATGCCGGACAGATATTCAAGGGTCATCACTGTGGCAATGATGATGATCAGGATGGCGGCAACGCTGTCAAATTCATAGCGGTCAAAGGCGGTGTTCAATGTCGCCCCGATGCCGCCCGCCCCCACCAGCCCCAACACCGCGCTTTCACGAAAGTTAATATCAAGCCGGTACATCGAAAGGCCAATCAGGCGCGGCATGACCTGCGGCTGAATGCCATAAATGATCCATTGCCCCCACGAGGCACCGGTGGCCTCCACCGCTTCGGCGGAAACCATGCTCATGCTCTCAATGTCTTCCGCCAGCAGTTTCGACAAAAAGCCGATGGTGGCAAAGCTGAGCGTCAGGAACCCGGCCAAAGGACCAAAACTAAAGAACGCCACCAGCAGGATTGCCACAATGATCTCATTCAGCGCGCGTGAGATGGCCACGATGAACCGGCACACAATGTAAACCGGCAGGGGGGCGATATTGCGCGCCGCCCCAAGGGCGATGGGGATGGATATGGCGATGCCAACAACGGTAGAAGCCACGGTCATCACCACGCTTTCAATCAGGCCTTCGGATATGTCGCTCCAGCGCGAGGTGAAATCGGGGTTGGCAAACCCGACAACAAATTGCCAGCCGCGATCAAGCCCGCGATACACCCGCGCCCAGTTGATCTCGATGGTCGAGAAGGCAAAATAGAGGTAGATCAGGCCGCCGAGGATCAGCCCCCAGCGCAGCAGGCTGTTGTCGATGAACGCGGGTTTGCGCCATGATTTGCCGATCATGCTGTCCAGATCTGGGGTCACATTTCCACCTCATCTTCATCGGCTTCATCCACTTTCTCAATCGTGGCTTCCCAATCTTCCTCGCCGTAAATGCGCGTCAGCATATCAGAGGTCAGATCATCCGGCGTGCCGTCAAACACAATCGCGCCCGCCTCAAGCCCGACAATACGCGGCACAAACATCTTGGCCAGCGCCACGTCGTGAATATTGATAATCGCCGCCAGATGGCGCTCCGTGCACAGCTCAATAATCAGCCGCATAATCTGACGGCTGGTTTTGGGATCCAATGAGGCGGTCGGCTCATCCACCAGCAAAAGCGCCGGGTCTTGGATCAAAGCGCGGCAAATGCCAACCCGCTGCCGTTGCCCGCCAGACAGCTCATCAGCGCGTTTATCCGCCATA
>CAZZKL010000269.1:0-1782 GCA_964655135.1 uncultured Roseovarius sp.
CAACTGGATAAGATTGTGGTTCGCTTCGCTCTCACAATCTATCCTTATTCGTTATTCGTTATGTGTTTTATAGGTACAGAGTACAATGAAAGGACAACACATTGGAACAAAAGAGGGCTAAGTGAGGAAGTTTGCATTTGTAAGTGATTCCGCCGAAAGAGAGTATAAGGATTTGCCAGATGAAGTACAGGATGAATTTGGTAAAAACCTACGCATCATACAGTTTGAGCAGGATCCAGTGCTACCCATTGAGTATTTAGGAAGCGTTGGTTCTGGAGTTATAGAACTAAAAATTAATGGTAGCCCAGCGTTTAGATGTGTGTATATTGCAAAGTATATGGATACTGTTTTTGTCTTGCATTCATTTACAAAGACTACTAACGGTGTAGACCGACAAGCTATAAAAGTTGCAGAACAACGCCTGAAAGAGCTAAAAACCGAATTGAGAGCTATTGGTGTGATAATTTAAGCCGCCTGATATTTTGAAATAACAATTGAGGCTTCTTGTAATGATGGCATAGACATACGTGCCTGAAAACCAAGAGCATCAAGCATATCGAACATAGCGTCGATAGTGAATTTTTCAATTTTTGCGTTTGCAAGTTCTGATATTCTTGATTGCTGTACACTTAACCTTTCTGCAGCCTCCGACTGTGTCCACCCTTGCTCTTTTATTAAGTTAGTGATCATGATGGATAAATCCATCTTCATAGCCATTTTACTCGCTTGTTCATCATCATGAGTTACATGAAATGGACTATCGTAGAATTTGAGCGCCATGATATATCTCCAAAAAACAAATTACACTAAATTATATAATATTTTAGATAATTTGCAAGTTTTTGACTTTAGTTTGGTCTGCACTGAGGTGGTTAAAATATAACGCCTGCATCAGCTGACGCCGGAAGTGGCGCAACTTTTGCGTCTTTTTGCAAAAGATGTGACGCTTTCGGCGGTCAGCTGGATGCAATGGTTATGTTTTTTACGCATACTCATTAGGTTGATTTTTTTAGGCTTTAGACTGTATATAAATAATTGTACTAATGTATTTATCAGGATTGCAAATACTTGACTAACAAATAAGTCAAATATATGGGAAACATTATTCCTAGAATAGATACAACCACCAAGGTTAAACTAGATGCCTGTTAATTTTCATGGATTTCTTCTTTAGGAAAATTATTAAACGAAAGAACCCTTGTTATTGGCCAGCCTATATACCATACCATTTTACCACAATACAGCTCTCCTGCAGTCCAAACTACAGCCACAACAAATCTTGCTGCTATAAGAACTAAGCGAGCTATAAATTTAAGTATTTCCTCTACTAATTCTTCCAATTAAATCTCTACGATAAACCTAACGCTAAGTTCAGCTGACCGAAAAGTGACGACAATAAAATGTGGGTCTCCAATCTCTAAATTAGGATGCCCCTTGTATTACCCTATGATCAAGTTGACTCAATGAAATCATAAATTGGCGTCTTGTCTAAACCAGTATTTCGAGTTACACTCCTTATACATGGAAATCACACAACAATGCATAAAACTCAACTCTTTGATTTTCCTGAAAACCCACCTCAAAAAAGATATTTGCTAGCTACCTCAAACACTGCTTCTTGTCAAGCAAAACTTTACCCTATTTAACGACGACTGCTAGTATATCGGGCTTGTCCAACAACTGGATAAGATTGTGGTTCGCTTCGCTCTCACAATCTATCCTTGTTCGTTAGAAGTTTTGCGTTATTAATAAACTGTTGAATTCAATCCAAATTCAACCTTG
>CAZZKL010000270.1:0-1780 GCA_964655135.1 uncultured Roseovarius sp.
TCCCCATCTGATTTATCAATATCGTCTGGCTTACAGTGGTTGGCGTTGCACCCACGTTGTGCGCGGTGGTGAAAGCTATTCTGCTCTGGCTGAGGGGTTACAGAATGCTCTCCATAAAAGTGGTGGGGTTCCGGCGGAACATCGTACCGACAGTCTCAGTGCCGCCTATGTCAATCAGAGCCAGAAGAAACAACTGACCCGTGCGTATGAGGGGCTATGCCAGCATTACGGAATGACCGGAACGACCAACAATCCCGGTCTCGGTCATGAGAACGGGGCAATTGAAACCTCGCATGGCTCATTGAAACATCGTCTGGAGCAAGCCATCAAACTGCGTGGCAGTGCCGATTTTGACAGTATTGCGGACTATCAAACCCTGATTGATCGCTGTACGGATCGTTTGAATCGCTATACCCTGACACGCTTTAAAGAGGAACAGAAACATCTGCAACCCTTGCCGAAGTATCGCTTCATGGATTATTCAGAACTCTCAGCCAAGGTGACAACCAGCAGCACTATTGCGGCCAAGCGTGGCCTCTATACGGTTCCATCCCGGTTGATTGGTGAGACACTTCGCATCCATCTCTACCATGACAAACTGATCGGATTCGTCGGGCAAACCAAAGTCATTGAATTGCCGCGAGTCTATCCTGAAAAACCGGAAGGAAGAGCACGACGGGTTGACTACCGCCACGTGATTCACGCTCTGGCTGCCAAACCTCAGGCGTTTCGATTTTCCAATATTCGTGATGAACTGTTTCCAGACGACAACTACCGGCAACTGTGGAATATTGCTGATCAAAAATTCACAGCAAAAGATGCCTGCAAATGGATGGTTGCCGTATTACGCATCGCTGCAGACCATCAGTGCGAAAGCGAATTAGGACAAACGCTGTTGCTGCAAGCACAGGCAAATACATTGCCAAACCTCAAAGCGTTGCAAACACAATATCTACAAAAGCAGGATCACCCTGAACTGTTCTCAAAGCAACATGACATTGCTGATTATGATGAATTGCTATCCGGTTGCTGGGTCAAACCTCAGGATCAGGGAGGTTCTCCATGGCTCTCACTGTAATGCTCAAAGAACTGCGGCTGACGACCTTCAATCAGAATCTGGACGACTATCAGCGGCAGGCGACTGAAAATACCTGGAGCTATAAAGAATTCCTGAGCAAGCTCTGTGAACAGGAGCTTGCCCGGCGCTTCCAGACAAGAATAACCAAATGGACACGGGAAGCCCGTCTACCTGCGGGAAAAAGCTTTGCAACCCTGAACCTTTCAGATTTACCCAAGGCAGTTCGACAACCCATCCTTCAACTCAAAGATAACCACCAATGGGCATCTCAGGCCGATAACGTGTTGCTGATCGGTCCATCAGGGGTTGGTAAATCACACATAGCCGCTGCACTTGGCTATCATCTGATTGAGCGTGGTGTTCGCGTCAAGTGGCTCTCCGCCAGTGACCTTGTGCAGCAACTCCAAAAAGCAAAACAAGAACTGGAACTGATGACCTACATGACCCGCCTGGACAAGTACACCGTGCTGATTATTGATGACATCGGCTACGTCAAAAAGAGCGACGGAGAAACTCAAGTTCTCTTTGAGTTTATTGCCCACCGCTATGAAAGTGGCAGCTTGATCGTGACCTCCAATCAACCCTTCAGCCAGTGGGATCAGATCTTTCCCGACGCATTAATGACCGTGGCTGCAGTTGATCGAATTATCCATCACGCCACCATTATCGAAATAGGAGGAGAGAGTTATCGAAAAAAACAAC
>CAZZKL010000271.1:0-1762 GCA_964655135.1 uncultured Roseovarius sp.
CCGCACGGTTGGGGGTGAGCGAGATGCAGATCATGCAGCGGCTGTATGACGGGGCGGCGGCGCTGTGGGAGATGGAAACGGCGGGGTGAGTGTGCTTGGATTTGCGCGTTGGCCTGCTTTGAGCCCCTATTAGCCGAATTTCCGCGCCGTAGCTAAAGTCTGCTTTTAGGGCGCGAAAAGAATGTGTCCGAGATGGGTGGCCCGATGGACCCTGCAATTCAGCGCCCTAGAAACGGGCCCCGGTCGATCGCCTTCTTCCTCGGAAAAGAGAGGCGCAGGGTTCAACTATTGCTTACATGTCGCACGTGTAATAAGATAATTTAATTACATTTCTCCAAAGGATTTTTATTTTGAAGTATTTAGCCCTCGTCGCTGCAGCTCTTACCATCTCGGCCTGTATGGAATCTGAGACAACCCTGCTCATACCGCTGGATGATCCGCGCCGAGCAGAACAAGATGCACGGCATGTTGGAACTCTATATGGCGCGTCGGGGATTGCTGGGATCGCCTATGTCGGTGTGGCGAAAAACAAGGATGGGGCAAATATCAAGATTGATTCGCGCTATTCGACTCCA
Organism: uncultured Roseovarius sp.; assembly: GCA_964655135.1. Lineage (GTDB taxonomy): Bacteria > Pseudomonadota > Alphaproteobacteria > Rhodobacterales > Rhodobacteraceae > Roseovarius. The sequence goes on from CAZZKL010000271.1 coordinate 576, forward strand.
GCCGAAATCGCAGCCGCACCTAAAAAGGTTTGTACCTTTCTGAACGGCACCGTTGCGTCATTCCGAAATGAAGGGATCCCATCGGGCAATTTCGACCTTGAACCAGAATTTGTCCGCTATCTTTATATCACCTGTAACGTTTAGCGCCACTCAACCTCAAAGATAGGTGTCATCGCTTTAGGGGGGCTGGGGGGCTGCGCAGGTATTCACGCGAAGCGCGTTTGCATTCTCAACGCGTATTCGCCTTGACCCTGGACACGTCGGCAGGCCGTGAGCACAAAACTGTGTGCGCCATATCTAAACTTATTTTCAGGAGATATGGACATGACTGACAACAGCCCCACCACACGGCCCAAACCGCGAGATCGCCGCGTTGGCAGCCAAGGTGGATGTGCATGTCGGCGAGGTATACTCTGGACGGGTGGATACGATTTAGGCCCCTTGAAATATGCGCGGGATTGGCGGCATATGTTGGGTGATAAACCTTGAGGAGCAAGCACGATGGCCGTTATCACCGAGATCGCTGATCTGAAGAAGATTTACAAACGCCGCGTGCCAAAGATGTTCTATGACTACGCCGAAAGCGGCAGTTGGACCGAGCAGACCTTTCGTGAAAATACATCCGATTTTGATCTGATCCGCTTGCGCCAGCGGGTGGCTGTGGACATGACCAATCGCAGCACGGCAACCCAGATGATAGGCGAAGATGTGTCGATGCCTGTGGCGTTGGCACCTGTGGGTTTAACGGGGATGCAATGCGCGGATGGCGAGATCAAGGCGGCTAAAGCAGCCGAGAAATTCGGGGTGCCGTTTACGCTGTCTACCATGTCAATCTGCTCAATCGAGGATGTGGCCGATAACATAACCAAGCCGTTCTGGTTTCAGGTCTACACCCTGAAGGACGACGATTTTATGAAGCGGCTTTTTGATCGGGCGCGGGCGGCGAATTGTTCGGCTATCGTGATCACGGTCGATCTGCAACTGATGGGCCAGCGCCACAAAGATTTGAAAAATGGCCTATCTGCCCCGCCAAAACTGACGGTGAAATCCATCGCCAACATGATGACCAAGGTGCAATGGGGCCTTGGCATGCTGGGCACCAAGCGGCACACATTCGGCAATGTGGTGGGGCATGCAACCGGCGTCGACGCCACCGGGTCGCTGTCGGAATGGACCGCCAAGGCGTT
>CAZZKL010000272.1:0-1683 GCA_964655135.1 uncultured Roseovarius sp.
CGCGATTGCGTGATGATACCAGCGGCACCATCGTTGTCGAAATGGTGATTACGTTACCCCTGTTGCTATGGGCGCTGATGGCCACCTTTGAATTTTTTGAGGTGTTCCGCTATAAAAGCATCCGTGACAAAGCCACCTATGTCATCGCAGATATGATTTCGCGGGAAAAACAGCAACCTGGATGGGTTGATGGCACCTATATGGACAACAGCCTCAGGCTATTTAATGACATCGTTACTGATCGTGGCGTGAACCGAATTCGCGTCACCATCATTAGATTTGAGAATGCCAATGGCTATACAGTCCAGTGGTCCGAGCCCCGCCCCGGTGGGTCAATGCCGCGACTGACTGATGCCGATATTCAGGCTGATCTGGCCCGTATCCCCAACATGAATGACGGGGACGAGCTTATTCTCGTTGATGCCACATCCACCTATATACCGAACTTCAATGTCGGTTTGGGCAATAGCATCCCCATAGTATCACGAACCTTCACCAGCTTCCGGGAACTAACAAAACTTTGCTGGGGGCCAAACCCCTGCCCGTAAGGCCGGTTATTCCTGACGCTCTGCAATCATTGCCGCGATAATCTCGGCTACGGCTTTGGTTTGCGCGGCGGATGTGACGCCACCAACCCCCACGCGCCGCCCCATGCGCCACCACAGCCCCGGATGCCATGTGCGCGGGGCTTTATCGCTCAGCCGCAGCATAAACCCGTTTGACGGCTTAAACGCGAATGTCCCGCGATCCAGCGATCTGATCTGATCCACCCGGGCAATCAGCATCCCGTCGCTGGTGCGCAGCTCTGTCTCGGTCAGCTCGATCACCGCGCTGGTTGCCCGCCACATCTTATTGGCAAACCACAGCACCACCGCGCCAAACACCAGCAAAAACACCCGCCACTTCAGATCATCAACCGGAAACGTCAATCCGACATAGAGCATCAGCATCCCCAACGCCGCCAGCACCACCACCCCAAAGGCCCGTCGCGGCCGTGAGGCGTGTATCTTGGCCATAATTTCTTCAGGCATATAATTCCATCCCTTTATCCTAAAGCGTTTTGCATTTAATCTGAGATAAGAGATTAGATGCAAAACGCCCACAACATACAAATAGTAAGAACCTTTTGCATTTTCCCTGACGCAGGTAAAATGCAAAAGGTTTTAGTTCAGGCCGCCACGGTTTTGCGCACCATGCCCCAGTATATTTCTTCCACTTCTGCAAGTTTCAGCCGCCCTTGCGGGCTGTACCAAGTGTTCACACCCGTGAGCATCGCAATCACCGCCATCGCTGTGATCTTTGGCTCGCGCATGTCAAACACGCCCGCCATCATCCCCGCCCGCAGAATATCCTCTAGCTGATCCTCATAGACCCGGCGCAGCCCCTCGACCACCGCAAAGTTTTCCGGGCTGAGATTGCGCAGCTCCATATAGGAGATAAACACCGTCTCGGGCCGCTTGGAATGGAACCGGATGTGAAAGCGGGTGAACTGCTCCAGCGCCGCCATCGGTCCGTCTGCCGCAGGCAACCCCGCCCGCGCCGCCAGCAACTGATCCATATGCCCCCGCATCAGATCATTGAGCAGGCTTTGCTTGTCGGGGGTGTAATTATAAAGCGCCCCGGCCTGTACGCCGACCTCCGCCGCAATCTGGCGCATTGAGACCGCCGCATAGCCATGGCGGG
>CAZZKL010000273.1:0-1623 GCA_964655135.1 uncultured Roseovarius sp.
GTCAACGCCTGAGCGAGCGCCTAAAACCCACATTTGTTAACACTTTGGTAAGACGCACCTGCCAATGTTGAGATGTATCCGGGCACAGGTAGGCGGAATGTTGCGGAGAGGTTGACCATAAATAGGCGGGTTTTGCCGGTCGCTGCCGTCATCACACCAATCCAGTCAAACCGGTGGTAGAGTGCCACATTATTGACGCCTTTTGCGGGCAAAGTTTCGAACAACCTGAACAGAAGGTACAGGAGACAGACAAACAATGGCGTTTCTGGTGGTATCGGTAATGGCGGGGCTTGGGTTTGCCTCTGTTGGCTTTCTGGGGTTCGGCGCCGGATTCTGGGCGGTGATCCTTTGGTATGTGGCCGGATGTTGGGCCGGGTTTGCGGCCTGCATCGGCTGGGCGCTGATTGGCGCAAACAAACCCTCTTCGCGCGTTGCGCCTTGGCGCAGGATTAATGGGTCTACGCCCTAGTGGATTGTCTATAACGTAAGAGTCCGAATTTGGATTCCCAAACTTTTGCGATTGTGCGAGTCTGTGGCATGCGCAAGGGAATTTCATTTACTGTCACCGCTGATGATCGCCGTCGTCTGAATGCGATTGTTGCGGATCGTTGTGCCCCGCAGAAGCATGTATGGCGGGCTCGGATTGTTCTTCTTAGCGGAGATGAATTGGGCACGAGTGCGATCATGGCCGCTACCAGCAAGTCGAAAACCTGTGTCTGGCGCTGGCAGGAACGTTTTATGCACGAAGGGGTGGCGGGGCTGTTGCGCGATAAAACGCGGCCCTCGCGGATCGCGCCGATGGACAGGGCAAAGGTCGATGAAGTGATCGCCCTGACGCTGAAGGCCCCACCTCATGAGGCCAGTCACTGGACCGTGCGCGCCATGGCTAAAGTGGTCGGATTGAGTGCCTCGACCGTGCATGAAATCTGGAAATCCCATGGGCTGAGCCCGCATCGCTGGCGGCAGTTCAAACTGTCGAATGACAAGGAGTTCGCCAAAAAGCTGCGCAAAGTGGTCGGGCTTTATGTCTCGCCCCCGGCCCACGCGGTGGTGCTTTCGGTCGATGAAAAATCACAAATTCAAGCACTTGACCGCACCCAACCTGGCTTGCCCCTGAAAAAGGGCCGTGGCCGGACCTTGACCCATGATTGCAAGCGCAACGGCACCACCACGCTCTTCGCTGCACTCAATGTGCTCGATGGCAGCGTGATTTCAAAGAACATGCAACGCCACAGGCATCAGGAGTTTCTGCGCTTTCTTGACCAGATTGAACGTCAAGTGCCCGGAGATAAGAAAATCCATGTGATCCTCGATAATTACGGCACCCATAAACACCCAAATACTCGCGCCTGGCTGGCCCGTCACCCTCGTTGGACTTTCCATTTCATCCCGACATCAAGCTCATGGCTCAATGCGGTGGAAGGCTTCTTTGCCAAACTCACCCGCAGGCGCTTGAAATACGGCGTGTTTAAATCCGTCGATGATCTGAAGGCCGCAATCGACCGGTTCATCGCCGAGCACAACGAAACCGAAGCAATGCCTTTCATCTGGAAAGCCAATCCCGACGAAATTATCGCAGCTCGAAATCGGGGGTTCCAAACGTTGGAGTCAATCCACTAGGGC
>CAZZKL010000274.1:0-1597 GCA_964655135.1 uncultured Roseovarius sp.
GGCCCAGTTATTTTTGGCCCAGTTATTTTTGGCCACCCAAGGCGGCAAGGCTGGGTTTGTTGGTCAGTTGGATGGTGCCCCGGGATTGGGAAATCCAGTTGCGGCGCTGAAATTCCTGAAGCTGGCGTGAGATCACCTCACGCGCGGTGCCCAGTTCGACTGACATTTTCTGATGCGTGGTGTGGATGTCAGAGCCTTCGCCGGACAGCTCAATCAGTTTTTGTGCCAGCCGCACGTCGATGCGTTGAAACGCGACCTCGTCGATCATCAAAAACAGATCGGTGATGCGTTTGGAGAAGGCCGCGAACACGAAATTGCGAAAGGTTGGCGATCGCGACACCAGATCGTCAAACACCTGACGCGGGATGGCGGCGGCTTGGATGTCGGTCTCACAGATGCCTTCGGCAGTGTAATCCTCAAACGCCAAGAGGCAGGCGGTGGTCAGCACGCAGCTTTGCCCGGCGTGGATGCGGTAGAGCACAATCTCGTGGCCCGCCTCGGAGACCTGCTGTACCCGCACGGTGCCCTCCATCAAAAACAGCATGTTCTCGGGCGATTTGCCGGGGCCAAAGATGACAGTATCGCGGGGTGCGGTGATCACTTTGGTGCGGGTGGTCAGGATGTCTTTGATGCCCGGCTCAAGCTTTGACAGGCCGGGGAAGCGCTCAATCCATTCAGTGTCCATCGTGTAAACTCCGGCTATTGAGGTCAGTTGCCCATGGCGTGGCTGTTGTGGCAGGGTATATAAGGCTCAAGGCTCTGCCAGTATCGAAATAAAAGGCGTGTATCATTGACCAATAACAGCCCGACCCTCAGATTTCTAGCCATGCAGTCGCGGATCATTCATGTGGTGATGCGTCAGGTCAAGGGATCGTCGCCGCGTGATGAAGGGGCCGAGATGTTTGTTTCGGGCGCGGGGATTGCCGGCACCATTGGCGGTGGGCGGCTGGAATATATCGTGATTGAGGCGGCGCGGGTGATGCTGGCGGCGGATGAGGCGGTCAGGCAGCTTGATCAACCGCTGGGGCCGGAGATCGGCCAATGCTGCGGCGGGCGGGTTGCGCTTGAGTTGAGATTGATGAATGCGGAAGATAAGGCGCGGGCCCGGGCGCGGGTGAAGGCGGCGGATAAGGCGCGCCCGCATGTTTATGTGATGGGGGCGGGGCATGTGGGCCGGGCGTTGGCGGATTTGCTACAGTTTTTGCCGGTGCGGTGCATTTTGGTAGATAGCCGTGAGGGTGAGCTGGCGCTGAACGGCGCGGATGTGGAAACCCGCCTGACTGCCTTGCCCGAGCATGATATTGTCACGGCTCCGGCGGGCAGCGGATTTATCATCCTGACGCATGAGCATTCGCTGGATTTTCTGCTGGCGTCCGAGGCGCTGAAGCGTGGCGATGCGGCTTATGTGGGGCTGATCGGATCGCGCAGCAAGCGGGCGAAGTTCCGGAATTTTTGCATGAAGGAGTGTGATGGGCTGCTGATTGACGATCTGGTCTGTCCGATCGGGGCCGGGGGCAGCCGCGATAAACGCCCCAGTGTGATTGCGGCGTCGGTGGTGGCAGAGGTGATAGCAGCGGTATTGTAGGGTGGGTAAAAC
>CAZZKL010000275.1:0-1522 GCA_964655135.1 uncultured Roseovarius sp.
GAGTAATACGAGGTTGTGGTTTTTTGGAAAATCCTCCAACAATAACCTGAGTTTAAGGGGAGCTTCCCCAAGCAAAATATAAGTTGTCTTTGATGTAGGAACTGATAGGATAGGAAATCACAAGCAGAAAGGAAATCGATTATGAGGAAAATACGGGAGTTTTTATTGGGGCCGGAGGGGCAGACGAACTATTATCATGTGGTGAGCCGGACGGCGGGGCGGGATATCTTGTTTGGTGACGATGAGAAGGAGGTTTTTCGAATTTTGATGCTCAAGCAGTTGAAGTTCTCAGGACTGCGGGCGTTGGCTTGGTGTTTTATGGGCAATCATTTCCATTTGTTGCTGGAGGTGCCTGATAAGGAAATGACGTTGGCGAGGTGGTCGCGGGAGGATTATTTGAAAAAGCTCGGTGTTTTCAAGAGCGAGTGGACGACGAAGCAGGCGCTCGATGAGGTGGAGCGTTGTCGGGAGATGGGGGCTGAGAGTCGTTTGGATGAAATCGCTGAATCGGTGAAGGGTCGTCTGTTTGACCTGTCGATGTTCATGAAGGAATTGAAGCTGAAAATGACTTTGGCTTATAATAAAAAACATGGGCGTTGCGGGACTTTGTGGGAGGGGCCGTTTAAGAGCGTATTGTTACAGGGAGCGGATGAGGGTGAAAGCAGTGATGCGTTGCGCATGGTGGCGGCTTACATTGATCTGAATCCGATTCGGGCGGGGCTGGCGAAGGAGCCGGAGGGCTACCGTTGGTGTTCGTATGCGGCAGCGGTGGCGGGCAATCGCGGAGCTCGACAAGGGCTGTGTTATGCTGTGACGGGGCGCAGTCGAGTGGCTTGGAAGAGGGTGGCGGCGGAATATCGTTGTTTGTTGTATGCGAAGGGAGAAGAGGTGGAGGCGGACGAAACGGTAGATGGTTATAACAAAGCTAAAGCTGGGTTCAGTCAGGAGAAAATCAAAGAGGTGTTGGAATCGGGTGGGCGTTTACCGGTGGCGGAGGCCTTGCGGTGCCGGGTGAGGTATTTCACCGATGGAGCGGTGTTGGGGAGTCAGCGATATGTGGATGAGTTTTTTGAATGTAAGAGGGATCAGTTCGGCGCGCGGCGGAAGGATGGCGGACGGAAAATGCGCGGGGCGCAGTGGGGGGATTTGCGGGTACTGCGGGATTTGAAAGTGGAGGTGATTCAGTAGTCGCTGTGGCCACGTAACGCGTGGGACTATGTCGCATCATGAATGATGATATAAATCAGTTACTGGCAAACAGTGTGAGCGATGAAATATAGCAAATACCAGTTTTTTTTAACAGCAGGGCATTTTGATCAAGGTTGACCGTTGTTGGGCGCAAGTTCTTTCAGGATTCGCGCAATGAGTTTGCGCTTTTCTTCAGAGGGTAAGTCCTTGAAAACAAAGAAATGATATTGATAGCCAGCTTGCTGTTGTGAGTCTTGTGAGAGAAAGATGGATGCCCAGACAAGTCCAGATTGAATATGAAGTGGTAAATAAATTAAAGTAATATGCAAGATAA